>NZ_CP141615.1:1204926-1506158 GCF_035593305.1 Limnochorda sp. L945t
GGCCCTCTGGTCAGGCGGCTTGCCACAGCGTTGGCCATCATGGCCGGGATCGTGGCCGTGTGGGTGGTCTGGGTATCGAGGATGCCCGGGCCAGGAGGGCTTCCGGCCACTTCGGTGGCGCCGCCGGCCGCGCCCGACCTGAAGCTCACGTCGAAGGCCGCGGTCTTGATGGACGCCGCCAGCGGCCAGGTCCTGTACGAGCTCCATCCGGACGAGGCGCTGCCGCCGGCGAGCGTGACCAAGATCATGACGCTCATGCTGGCGCTCGAGGCGGTCCAGGACGGCCGGGTGCGCATGACCGACGAGGTGGTGGCGTCGGATCACGCCGCTTCCATGGGCGGGAGCCAGATCTGGCTGGAGCCGGGCGAGCGGATGAGCCTGCGGGACCTGCTCTACGCCATCGGGGTCGGCAGCGCCAACGACGCGGCCGTAGCCGTGGCCGAGCACCTGGCGGGTTCGGAGCCCGCTTTCGTCGAGATGATGAACCAGCGGGCCAGGCAGCTCGGCATGAAGCACACGCACTTCGCCAACTCCACCGGCCTGCCTCCCCAGGAGACGGGGGATCCCGGGCCCCACGTCGCCAGCGCCCGGGATCTCGCGATCCTCTCCCGCCAGGCCATCCAGACCCCAGGCCTGCTCGACTTCGTCTCCACGTGGGAGTACACCATGCGCCACAACAGCATCAAGAAGCCGGTCCTGTACAACTTCAACCGCTTGCTCAAGCGCTACCCCGGCGTCGACGGGCTCAAGACGGGGATGACCAGCGAGGCCGGGTACTGCGTCGCTGCCACGTCGGTCCGGGATCACCTGCGCCTCATCGCCGTCACCATGGGAGCGCCGACGGCCAAGGACCGAGATGCGGACGTGCGCGCGCTGTTCGACTGGGGTTTCCGCCGGTACGAGGCTCGCCGGCTGGCCTCGAAGGGCGACGTGGTGGGCCAGGCCGAGGTCGTGCGGGGCGACCCCATGTGGGTGCCGCTCGTCCTGGCCCAGGACGCGTTCATGACCGTCGAGCGGGGAAGCCGCCTCACCGTCCGGCAGGAGGCGGAGCTCCCCGGGATCCTGGTCGCTCCCCTCGCAGCCGACGCCCGGGTCGGAACGGTGCGCATCCTGGACCAGACGACCGGATCGGTGCTCGCCGAGGTGCCCGTTCAGGTGACACAGACAGTCGGCATCGCATCCTGGAGCGACCTCGTGGGCCGCCAGGTCCGGAGCTTTGTCCAGGCATGGATTCCTGTCGAGAGGAAACCGGCACCGCGCGAGCCGAAGTAAGCCGCCGATTCCGTTTCGGCGGGGAGGCCCATCGCGCTTGTCGGTCAACGTGCAACTGCAGCGAAACGGACCCGTGCTGGTCGCCCGGGTCGCCGGAGAGCTGGACATGGCCTCGGCGGCCCAGCTGCGCGACCCCATCGAGCAAGCCTGGAACGCGGACGAGCGCCTGCGCCACGTGCTCATCAACCTCAAGGCGTTGACCTTTCTCGACAGCACCGGGATCGCCGTCATCCTCGGGCGCTACCGCGCGGCCGCGGGCAGGGGCGGCCGCCTGGGCGTGGCCGAGCCCAGCGTGCGGGTGCGCCGCATGCTGGAGATCAGCGGCGCCATGCGCTTCGTGGAGGTCTTCGACACAGAGGCCGACGCGTTACGCCGGATGTTGCCGAAATCGGCCGGGCAGTCCCGCGGGCGGAGGAGGCGGCGCGCATGAGCGAGATCCAGGATGCCCACCGGCCTGCGCGATGCGTGGGGCCGGAGCCGTGGGCAAGCGGACCCGACGGCTTCGTGCTCGTCATGGCCGCGGCACCCGCCAACCTTGCCTTCGCGCGCTCCGTCGTGGCGGCGTTCGCAGCGCGGCTGCCCTTCACGCTGGAAGAGGTGGAGGACGTCAAGCTGGCCGTCTCCGAGATGGTGGCCAACGCGGTGGTCCACGCGTACCCCGGCGGCACCGGCCCGGTCTGGGTGGCCGGGCGGATCCGGGACGGTGGGGTGGAGATCGTCGTCGAGGACCGGGGCGTGGGCATCGCCGACGTGGAAAAGGCACGGCGGGCCGGCTACAGCAGCCTGGGCGGCGATCACCTGGGCATCGGCTTTTCCGTGGCCGAGAGCTACGTGGACGTCCTCGAGGTGGATTCCTCCCCGGGAGAGGGTACCTGTGTCCGCCTCTTCAAGCGGCCGGCCCTCCAGGCTGCCCCGTCCTGAGTCTCATGCCCAACCCGGCGGCGGTCCCGCCCCGGGGGGCGCCGTCGATCCCACCGCCCACATGGGGCTGGCGGTCGCGGTGGCGCGTCGTTTCGACTGGGCGCCCGTGGAGCTGGAGGACCGGCTGCAGGCCGCGAGACTCGGTCTGGTGGAGGCGTCCCGGCGCTTCGACCCTGCCCTCGGGGTGAGCTTTGCCACCTACGCCGTTCCCCTGATGCTCGGCGAGGTGCGCCGGCTGGTCGAGAAGAGCCAGGCGGTGGCCGGCGTGCGGGGCGCCCGGGCACTGATGCGCCAGGCCGCTTTGGCCCAGCGGCGGCTCGAGGCAGAGCTGGGGCGGCCGGTCACGGTCCAGGAGGTCGCGCAGGCCCTCGGGGTCGAACCGGCAGAGCTCGCCGCAGCCGATGCGGCGCTGGCCCCGCCGGTGGAGCTGGAGGAGCCGCGCACCGCTCCATCGGACACGTGCAGCGACTGGAGCGAGCATGCGGCGGTGCGCCAGGCCCTGGAGAAGCTCTCCCCCGAGTTGCGCCAGGTGGTGTGGCTGAGGTTCTTCCAGGGCTGGAGCCAGCAGGAGGTGGCAAGCGTGCTCGGGATTTCCCAGCCCGTCGTCTCCCGCCGGGAACGGCAGGCCCTGGCACTGCTGCGGCGCCAGCTCGAGCAGTGAACTCGACGCCCAATCGGCCCCAGTTGTGGCGCCAGTTGCCGGAAGGGTCGGCTCCCCCGCTTTCGAATTGGGCTCACGATGGCGGACGCCGGCCAACGTCCCCTCGTGATAGCACAGTGCGACGTAACGGACGCAGTACGGGAAAGCCATGACGTCTCATCCGGGATCCAACTTCGCCAGCGAGGGAGTGCAACAGATCGGTGACTCGCATCGAGGGGGACCGAGTCGGCCTCCGGCCTGCCCGGCCTCAGGACGCACCGTACCTGCTCCAGTGGGCGCTCGATCCGGAGGTGGCGCGCCTGGCTCGGGGCGATTACCCCACCACGTTGGAAGCAACCCTCGAGTGGCTGGAGCAAGGACGTAAGGATCGCTACCGCCAGCTGTTCATCATCGAAGGGCCCGACGGGAAGCCCATCGGCGACATCGACCTCCACCACATCGCCTGGCGCAGCGGCGAGGCAGAGCTTCGCATCCGCATCGGGTTGCCACGCCTGTGGAACCAAGGCTTGGGGACCGACGCGGTGCGGGCCCTATTGCGCTACGCGTTCAGCGACCGCCACCTGCGACGCATCTACCTGCGGGTGCTGAGGAGCAACCCCCGGGCCATTCGCTGTTACGAGAAATCCGGTTTCCGCAAGGAGGGCCGGATGCAGGTGGTCGAGGAGGATGGAAGCGTCGACGAGCTTCTGCTGATGAGCGTGACGAAGGACCGGCTGCAAAGGATGCAAGAGTCCGGCCCGCCGCCGGCCCACTCGCATCACGCGCCGGCGACGGCACGGGCCCGGTAGGACCGGCTACGCTTCGGCGAAGAAGGAGACGGCCGCGTGCCGCCGGGTGGCGCCGGGGCCGTCTCCGCTCTCGCTTTCGAAGGGGGCTGTTTTTCGGGCCCGGGCCAAAACGGCGCAGGAGGCGGGCGGCAAGGAGCGAAAAAGAGCCGCCAAACGAGACGCACGGGTGGGGTAACGGTCCTTGCAGCCAGCGCCGAGTGACCTCGCGGAGAGTTCCCCGTCTTCGGTGCGAGAGCCCATCATCCTCGTCCGCGGAGTGCACAAGTGGTTCGGCTCCTTGCACGTCCTGCAAGGCGTCGACCTGGAGGTATACCCGGGGGAGGTGCTGGTCATCATCGGCCCGAGCGGCTCGGGCAAGAGCACCTTGCTGCGCTGCATCAACCGGTTGGAGCCGATCCAGCAAGGCCGCATCGTGGTCGACCGCTACGACGTCAACGACCCCAAGACCCCCATCACCCGACTGCGCAGCGAGATCGGGATGGTCTTCCAGCAGTTCAACCTCTACCCGCACATGTCCGTGCTGGACAACATCACGCTGGCCCCCATCCGGGTGCGGGGGATGAGCCCCGAGCAGGCCCGGGAGCGGGCGCTGTCCCTGCTGGCCAAGGTCGGCATCCCGGACAAGGCCGCCGCCTATCCCTCGCAGCTGTCCGGCGGCCAGCAGCAACGGGTGGCCATCGCCCGGGGGCTGGCGATGAACCCCAAGATCATGTTGTTCGACGAGCCCACCTCGGCCCTCGACCCCGAGATGATCAAGGAAGTCCTGGACGTGATGAAGGCCCTGGCCCGCGAAGGGATGACCATGGTGGTCGTCACCCACGAGATGGGCTTCGCCCGGGAGGCGGCCCACCGGGTGATCTTCATGGACGGAGGGCGGATCATCGAATCGGGGACGCCGGAGCAAATCTTCACCCGCCCCCGCGAGGCCCGGACGAGGGGATTTCTGGAAAAGATCCTCTGAGGGGCGTCCCCGCGCCGTCCTCACCCTCGGTCATGGTGCAGCGGCTTCGAGATTTGTGGAAGAGTCCCGGGTCGTGTGGGTTCGCCGGGTGGATCCTGGGGCCTCTGGTAGGGATTCATGGCGGATCGTCGAAGACCCCACGCAGCATGCCGCTGCTACGCGCTCGACCCCGGCCGCGGGCGGAGGAGGCTCTATGTACGCCGCAATCGTGGACATGCTGGTCAAGGGTGGACCGGTCATGGTCCCCCTCGGGATCGTTTCCGTGATGGCGGTGGCCATCAGTATCGAGCGCCTCTGGTATTTCGCCAAGCTCCGGCACGACGATGGCGACCACCTCATGGACGAGCTCCGGGTCCTGGTGCACGAGGGCCGCTTGCTCGAGGCCATGCAGAGCATCCGCAGGGTCAACGGCCCCACCGCGGCGGTCCTGGCCGAAGGGCTGGCCGCCTGGGATCGCCCCATCGAAGAGGTGCGGTCCCGGGTGGAGCGGGTGGGCCAGGACGAGGTGCTCAAGCTAGAGGCGCGCATGGCGTGGCTCGACGCCATCGTCACCGGCGCTCCCATGCTGGGGCTGTTGGGTACGGTGACGGGCATCATACGGAGCTTCCGTATCCTGGCCAACATGCAGGGCGTCGAGCCTACCGGTTTGAGCTCCGGCATCGCCGAGGCCCTCATCACCACGGCGGCGGGCCTCATCATCGCCATACCGGTGCTGTTCATCCACGTCTACCTTTCCAGCATCATCGACCAGCGCGTGGCCCAGCTCAACCGGACGACGGCCGAGCTCTTGCAGTTGCTCACGGAAGTCCGGGGAAGGAGCTGAGCGACTGCCGTGGCCATCACGCGTACCCAGCGACACCGGCCCCGGGTCGAGATCATCAACATGGTCGACGTGATGTTCTTCCTGCTTTCGTTCTTCATGGTCTTCTCCACGTTGCGCGGCAATCCCGCGACCCTCGACCTGGACCTGCCCAGGGCCGTCACCGCCACCCGGGAAGCCGCCCCGGCTCTGGAGGTCACCATCGATCGTGCCGGCCGCTATTTCCTGGACGGGCGTCCCGTGGGCCTTGCCCAGATGGGGGTCCTGGTGGGGGATGCGATACGCCGGCACCCGGACCGCTTGGTGGTCGTCAAGGCCGATCGGGACGTCAAATACGACCTCGTGGTGCAGGGGATCGACGTGCTCCGCCGGGCGGGAGCCTACCGGCTCGGCCTTGCGGTGGAGCTGAAGCCCGCACCGTCGGCAGGTCGCTGAGCAGACGAGCCGGCTACGTCTCGGAGAGGTGGGCATGCCCGATGTCAGCCCACAGCGGGCTTTCACACGATCCGGGCCGGCTGGAGCCGTTCATCGGCATCTCGCTGGTACTGCACGCCATCTTGCTGGCGCTCATCGCCCCGGCCCTGATGTCGGACGCGTTGACGGTCTCGATGGGGGAGGGGGCCGTCGTCAGGATCATCCCCGTTCCCGCCGGGCCGAGCGGTCACGGCGTGCTCAACAGGCCCGGTGCTCCCGGTACGGCGGGCGCCGCGCCGGCAAAGCCCAGGGCACCGGCGGCCGCCCAGGTGTATGCGGAGAAGCCCAAGCCCCCTACCCGTCCGCTGGGCACTACGGCCGCAAAGCCGCCCGGCAAGTCCGCCCCGGAGGTCGCTCAGGAGAAACCGCCCGTCAAGGGGCCGGTTCCTGCAGCCAAGCAGGTCCTCACGTCGGAGAGGAGCCCCAGCGTAGCCGCCGTGAGTGCGGCTCCAGCCCGCCCACGGGCAGGGTCGGACGAGCCGGGGCAGGTCGGCGAGGAGGGGACCCCTTCCCAGGGGCCCGTGACCCGTCCCGACAGCTCCGGCACCGGGGGCACCGGCAAGGGTGAGGCCCCTCCGGGTCCGCCGGTGGGAGATCCGACGGCCAGCCTGGTGGGCGAAGCGAGTCCTTCCCCTGTGTACCCCAAGAACGCCGTGACCTACGGCATGCAAGGCCGGGTGGTCCTGACGGTGACGGCCAACGCCGACGGGACCATCCGGGAGGTGACCGTGAAACAAAGCTCGGGTGCCCCGGCACTGGACGACTTTGCCAGGCGATGGGTCATGGGGGAGTGGAAGCTGCTTCCTTCGAGCGGGCGCCGGGCTTACCAATTCGACGTGGCTTTCGACTTCGAGATGCCCGTGGACGCCCAGGGACGGGTGCAGCCGAAGGTCAGCTACCAGGTGCTGACTCCCCGGGTGACCTACCTGTGAGCGCCGGGGTACTGGCGGGTGGAGTGGATACGCCCATGCTGCGCAAGAAGCCCCGTCTCGTGACCTTGCTGGCCTTTCTGCCCTTCCTGGCCTTGCCGGCCCTGGTGGGGGGCCCCGTCGCTCGGGCCGCCGAAGCGCCGGCGAAACCCAACCCGTCGCCGGGCGGCGTGGTACGGTTGTCCAACGAGTTCATCCAGGTGGTGGTCAACGCCTCGCCGGACGCCACCGGCCGGTTTTCGGTGAGCACGACCGGGGGCAATCCGGATCGGGCCGACGACGACAACCGGCCGCTGATTTACGGCGGCGAGGAGCCGTGGACGTCGTTCACCACGGTACGGCTGGACGGCCAGAATTACGTTTTCGGGGGGGCCACCCACCTGCCGGCGGGGCGCGGGGGGCCCTTCGGCACCCGGGTGACGGCGCCCCGGCTGGTCGAGAACGGCCAGGGGATCGAGGCGGCCTGGCAGTTTCCCGGCCAGGTGGAGGTGATCCAGCGCCTGGGGATCACCCGGGGCCATACGACGGGTCTGCTCGACACGGTCCGGATCGAGTACGTGCTGGTCAACCACGATCAACAGCCCCACACGGTCGGCCTGCGCATCGTCCTCGACACCATGGCGGGGAGCAACGACGGCGCGCCGTTCCGGGTGGGCGAACGGGCGGTCGAGTCGGATACCTCGCTCCAAGGGGTCGGCCGGTCGACGCCGGAGTTTTTCCAGGTCTTCGACTCCCTGAGCCGCCCGGCCGTGATCGCCCAGGGGACCCTGCGAGGCGGCGAGATCACGCCGCCGGACCGGGTCTACTTCACCAACTGGGGCGTGTTGCGGGAGAGCCTGTGGGACTTCGACTTCAAACCCGGGCGCACGTTCGAGCGTAAAGGGGAGTACGAGCTCGACAGCGCCGTGGCCCTTTTCTACGAGCCGCAGCCGCTGGCCGCCGGAGCCAGCCGGTCCATCGTGGTCTACTACGGCCTGGGCGGCATCAGCATAGCGCCGGGCCAGCTCGCGGTGGGCCTGTCGGGGCCCGAGACGGCGATCATCGGCCAGAACGAGCCGCTCACCATCGTCTCTTACGTCCAAAACACGGGGCGGGGCGATGCCCGGTCGGTGAAGATCCGCCTCGCGTTGCCCGACGGGCTCGAGCTTGCCCCCGGCGAGCAGGCGGAGCGCGATCTGGGCTCCATCGGCTCCGGAGCGACCAAGCAGGCCGTCTGGTCGGTACGGGTGACGGCTGGCGCTCCCACCGAGGTCACCTACTCGGCGAGGGCCGAGGCGACCAACGCCGAGCCCAACACGGCGCGCCGCACGATGCGGCTGGTCGCCCCCGCTCGGCTGTCGGTACGCCTGCGGGGGCCTGCCCGCATCGGCGTGGTCGATGGGCGCTGGGATCCTTCGCCCTTCGAGGTCGTGGGCAGCGTGACCAATGAGGGAGGCGTGGAGGCGTACGGCGTCTCGGCCCAGCTGGTGACGATCTACGGCCTGCGCATCGCCCCGGGCGCCTCGGCCTGGCAGTACGTCGGGACGCTCCGCCCCGGAGAGACGGTGGATCTGTCCTGGCTGGTGACTCCCACCGGCGTGAGCGGCAACGTGCCCTACTCGCTGAAGGTCGCGTACCAGGGAGCAGGCGAGCAGCCCGTGCCCACCAACACGGTGGTCATCCCGCCGCTGCCCATCCAGATCCTGGTGAAGGGCGGGGCGGGATGGACCGGGCAGGGGCTCGCGGTGGGCAAAGCGTTCAACGTGGAGATCCTGGCCCGCAACCTGCCGCCGTTCGCCCGGGGCCGGATCGACGTCGCTTTCGATCCTGCGGTGCTGCGGCTGGTAGCAGGGGCGCTTTCGGTCGACAGGGGCACGCTCTTCGTGGCGGGGGGAGAAGGCGCGCAGGAGGAGGGCGGTTCGAGCTTCACCGTGGAGGCGGCCGACAGCGAGGCCGGCCGGGTGACGGTATCGGTGGCCGGCCCGAAGGGCGTGCCTGCAGGTCAGGCCGCGAGCCTCCTGGTGCTCCGGCTGGCGGTGAAGGGAGCCGGTGCCGGATCGGTGCGGATCCAGAGTGCGGAGTTCCGGGACGCGGCAGGGCAGGTCGTGTACCGTCTCGGCCCTCCGGGCCCGCTCCCGGAGCTCGAGGTGACCGCGACGGGAAAGGCCGCGCCTTTGGGAAAGGGCTCTTCTTCGAAGGGGCCCTGAAGCCCGAGCAGACGGACGACGTCAACGTGCGGAGGGACTGCACAAGCCATGAAGGAAAGGCTCGCAAGCAACGCCCGACGTTGGGCCGCGATGGGGGCGGCCGGCCTCTTGGTCTTTGCCCTCGTCTGGGTCGCCCCGGCCCTCCCGGGCCAGGCGCAATCCTCGCAAGCACAGCCCGCCCCTGCGATCGCCGACGTGCCGCCCGACCATTGGGCCTATCGCGCGGTGATGACCCTGGTGCAGCGCGGGTATTTATCCCTCGAGGCCGGCCGCTTCGACGGCTCGCGGCCCGTGGACCGGTACACCCTGGCCGCCGTGGTGGCCCGGCTGCTACAGGACGTCGAGGGCGGCCAGGTGCGGCTCACCGGCGACGACCTCAGACTGGTGCGGCAGCTCACCGGAGAGTTCCGCCAGGAGCTTGCCCGCTGGCAGGATCAGCGGGTGCAGCTGTCGCAGCGGCTCGATGACCAGGCCCGCAACGTGGGGCGGATCGATGCCAAGCTCTCGGACGTGCTGTCGGAGTTTTCCAACCAGGCACGGGCAACGGAGGAAGCTCTCAAGGGCCTGCGCACCGTGACGTCCGACCTGGGCACCCAGGTGGCGTCCTTGAGCCAGGAGCTGGCCCAGCTGAAGCAAGATCTGGGCCAGGGGCGGGTCAGCGCCGAGGGCATGAGGCAGGCCCTGGTCACCCTCGAGTCGGGCACGGGCAAGCTCGAGGAGCGCATCAACGGGCTCAACCAGCAGCTCAACACCCTGGCCCAGCAGATGCAGTCTGCGGCCTCGAGCAAGGATGTCGAGAGCCTCAACGGCAAGCTCGCAAGCCTCAGCCGCGACATCGAGGCGGTACGGGGTTCCCTGGCCCAGCTGGTCAACTCTCTCACCCAAAGCGGTATCCAGCCGGAACAGGCCGGCGCGCTCATAGCCGCCCAGCAGGAAAACCTGAGGCGCCTGCAGGGCTCCCTCGAGCGGCTCGACCGGCTGGCAGCCGCGGTCCAGGCGCTGCAGCAGCAAGACGCCGCCCGCCAGAAGCAGCTGGCCGCGCTGCAGGCGCAGCTCGAGGAGTATCGCCAGCAGGCGCAGACCGCACAGCAGGCGCAGGCCAGGCTTCAAAAGGAAGTGGACGACCTGCGGGCGAATGTCGGCACCATGCGCCAGGCGATGGGTTCGCTGGTGCGGGAGGCGAGCCCCGCCCAGGGTGTCCCTGCCGGCCTGGCTCAAGAGGTGGAGCAGCTGCGCAATCAAAACCGCTGGCTGATGGGGGCCGCGCTGGCCGGCGTCGTTCTGGGCATCGCGGCCCTGATCAGCAAGTAGGCGTGGCGGGCGGCCCTCCGGCCGGGACGGGAGCGGCGGATGCTGGGCGTTGTCGTGTTTGTTGCGGGCGCCGTGCTGATGGCGCTGGAGATGGTGGGGAGCCGGCTTCTCGCTCCCTACTTCGGTAACTCCATCTACGTCTGGGGCAGCCTCATCTCGGTCGTGCTGGCCGCGCTCACGGCGGGGTACTTCGTGGGTGGCCGCCTGGCCGACCGCCGACCGCAAGCCCAGTGGCTCGGGTGGCTCATCGCGGTGCCCGGCGTCTTCGTCACCTCCATGCCTTTGTGGGCAGGGCCGCTCAACCACTGGCTGGTGAGCTCGGGGACCGGTATCCGGGAAGGGTCCCTGGTATCGGCCCTGCTGCTCTTCTTCCTGCCCGGGCTCTTCCTCGGCACGGTGTCGCCGTACGCCATCCGCCTGGCGGCCCAGGGGGTCGAGACCATCGGGCTTACCGCCGGGACGCTCTACGCCGTCTCGACGGCAGGCAGCATCGCCGGCACCCTCCTGACCTCCTTCTACCTGGTGGCGTGGCTCGGCGTGACCCAGATCCTGTACGTTCTGGGCGTCGTGCTCGTCCTGCTGGGATTGGCCGTGGTGGGATGGGGTCATGCCGGGGCGGCGCAGGCGGAAGGACCGGCGATCCCCTCGCCGGCGCCTTCTCCCAGGGCAGGCGGTGGCAAGCCCGGTTCAGGGCGCACGCCTCCTCCGTCCGCGCGCCCCAGGTCGCCGACCGTCAGCGGGGCCCCCGGGGGGAGAGGCGGCGGGCGTGCGCTCCTCGTGGGCGCCGTCCTGGCCCTGGCCGCCACCGGGGCAGCCGTCGGGGCGGGAGTGGGCTGGCCCGAGTGGACGGGCCTCGCGCAGGAGCGGGGCGCGATCGTCTACCAGAAAGATTCGGCCTACCACCACATCCTGGTGGTCGACGACCCGGTGGGCCTTCGATACCTCAAGTTCGACGACTCCTGGCAAAGCGCGATGGACAAGGCGGACCCGACGGGGCTGGTCTTCGGGTACACCCGCTACTTCCACCTCGCCATGGCCCTCGCGCCACAGGCCCGGGAGGCCCTGATGGTAGGGCTGGGAGGGGGATCGGTCCCGAAGAACTTCCTGGCCTTCTACCCTTCGCTGCGCATGGACGTGGCCGAACTCGACCCGGAGGTCGTCCGGGTCGCCCACCGTTTCTTCGCCGTGCCCCTCGACGACCGGCGGCTCGCCGTCCACGCGCAGGACGGCCGCATCTTCGTGGAGCGCACCCGAGCCCGGTACGACGCGGTCTTCCTGGATGCTTACTTCGCCTATTCGATTCCCTTCCACCTGGCGACCCGGGAGTTTTACGAGGCGCTGAAGAGCCGCTTGCAGCCGGGCGGGGTGGTGGCCTCCAACATCATCGGAGCCCTGTCGGGCCGCCACAGCCTGCTCTTCCGCTCGATGCTGCGCACGATGCAGGCCGTCTTCCCCACCACGTACGTCCTGCCCGTGGGGGCGACCTCCGGTAGCGCCATCGACCCCGCCTACCGCAACATCATCGTCCTGGCCACCGACCAGCAGGCCATGGCGCCGGGCGAGTTCCAGGCCAGAGTGGAGCGCCTCGAGCAGGAAGGGCGCCTTCCGCCGGGTACGTCGAGCCTGGCCCGGTCGCTGGTGGTGGAGCCCATCGACACCCACGACGTGCCGCTCCTGACCGACGACCACGCGCCCGTCGACACGCTCGTTCGCATCTGATCGGCCGGCCCGGTTATAATGGTCGGCGAGGCTCCGAGTCGAAGTTGCTGTGCGCAGGGGGATGGGCGTGAACGGGCCCCAGGTAAACGGCCGCCGGCCCAAGGCCCATATCGTGACCCTGGGCTGCCAGATGAACGTGCGGGACTCCCAGACCCTGGCCGGCATGCTGCAGCGCATGGGCTACGGCTTTGCCGACCGGGTCGAGGACGCGGACCTGGTGCTGTTCAACACCTGCAGCGTCCGCGAAAACCCGGAGCGGAAGATCTACGGCCAGGTGGCGGCTCTGCAAGCGCTCAAGCAGCGTCGCCCGGGCATGCTCATCGGGATCTGCGGCTGCATGCCCCAGCAGCGGCCGGAGCTCGAGCGCATGAGAAAAGAGCTGCCGCACGTGGATCTCATCCTGGGCACCTTCAACCTCCACCGTTTTCCCGACCTTCTCCAGCAGGTCGTCGAGACGGGCCGTCCCGTCGTGGAGGTATGGCACGACGAGGGCGAGATCGTGGAGGGCTTGCCGGTCCTGCGCGAGCCCGGTAGCGTCACGGCGTTCGTAAGCATCATCTACGGCTGCGACTACCGCTGTACGTTCTGCGTGGTGCCCAACACCCGGGGCCGCCAGCGCAGCCGCCGTCCCGAGGCCATCGAGCAGGAGGTCCGGGAGCTGGTGGCGCAGGGGGTACGGGAGGTCACCCTGCTCGGGCAGACGGCCAACGCCTACGGGCGGGACCTCCCGCAAGAGCATCTGAGCCTGGCCCGGTTGCTGGAGCGTCTCAGCGCCATCGACGGCCTGGAGCGGATCCGGTTCACCTCCAACCATCCGCGCGAGATGACCGAGGACCTGATCGAGGCGATGGCGCGCCTTCCCAAGGTGGCCGAGCACGTGCACCTCGCCGTGCAGTCGGGCAGCGACCGCATGCTCCACCGGATGGGCCGCCGCTACACGGCCGACGAGTTCGTGGCGCTGGTGGAGCGGATGCGACAGGCGATACCGGAGCTCAGCGTGACCACCGACATCATCGTAGGGTTCCCGGGCGAGACCGATGCGGACTTTCGAGCGACGCTCGATCTCGTGCGCACGGTGCGCTTCGATGGGGCGTTCACCTTCGTGTACTCGCCGCGGCCGGGCACGGCCGCGCTGAAGCTCCCCGACCCCGTGCCGGAGCCGGTCAAGCGGGAGCGCATCCAGGAGCTGATCGCCGTGCAAAACGCCATCAGCCTGGAGCGCAATCTGGCGTACCGCGACCGCACGGTCGAGGTGCTGGTGGAAGGCCAGAGCGAGCGCAGCGCCCAACGCCTGTCCGGCCGCACCCGCACCAACAAGGTGGTCGTCTTCGACGCGCCCGCCGAAGAGCGCCATGCCTTGATCGGGCGGTTGGTGCCCATCGTCATCGAAGACGTCAACACGTGGACCCTGTTCGGCCGTCTCGCCGCTTCGCAGGACCCGGCGTCCCTGGTGGCCGGGGCCGGGGGCCAGGCGCGTTAGGCGCCGTTGGCCGGCAGCGCCGCCGGGGCCCGGTGGCACGAGGGGGTGGACCGCGCTGGCCGATCGCACGGACGCTTCGGTGACCCCGATGTTCCAGCAGTACCGGCAGCTCAAGGCCGCGTACGGCGACGCGCTGCTCTTGTTCCGGCTCGGCGACTTCTACGAGCTGTTCGGGGAGGACGCCCGCCTCGGGGCCTCGGTGCTGGGCATCACGCTGACGTCGCGGGAGATCGGCAAGGGGCGCAGGGTCCCCATGTGCGGCGTGCCGTACCACGCTGCGGACGGCTACATCGCGGAGCTCGTCCGGGCCGGCCACCGGGTGGCCATCTGTGAGCAGATGGAAGACCCCAAGCTGGCCCGCGGCGTCGTCCGGCGGGAAGTCATCCGGGTCATCACGCCGGGCACGTGGACGGGCGAGACGGGCCGTGAGCGGCGCTACCTCGCGGCGGTCTACGTGGCCGACGGGATGGCGGGGGTGGCGTTCGCGGATCTCTCGACGGGCGAACTGCGGGCGACTCGCCTGGCTCCCGGCTCCGACCCCTCCTGGGGCGGCCCCGAACAGGCTCTGGTGGAGGAGCTGCGCCGGCTCGGTGCTACGGAGGTGCTCGTCCCGCCTCCCCTGGAAAGCCCGATCCGGCAGAGCCTCGGAGCGGCCGATGGCAGCCCCGTGGTCACGGCGTGGGATGGTGGGCCGTGGGATCTGCCGGCCGCCCGGAGGGTACTCCTGGACCACTTCGGGGTGGCCTCGCTCGAAGCGTTCGGGATCGAGCGGTGGCCCCAGGCCCAGGTGGCGGCCGGGGTCGCTCTCGCCTACATGCGGGAGACCCAGAAGGACCGCCTCGTCCACATCACCTCCCTGGAGAGCTACGACCCGGGCGCCGGGCTGGTCATCGATCCCACGAGCGCCCTCAACCTGGAGCTCACCCTCACGTTGCGCCAGCGCAGCCGGCGGGGGAGCCTGCTGGACGTCCTGGACGAGACCCTGACGGGGCCGGGGGCTCGCCTGCTGCGCCGCTACGTGGAGGAGCCGCTCACGGATCCCGGCGTCATCCACGAGCGTCTGGAGCGGGTGGACCGGCTCTTCCACGACCACCTGCTGCGAGGCCGCCTGCGCGCAGCGCTCAAGGGCTTGCCCGACGCGCAGCGCCTGCTCGGGCGCTGCGGCACCGGACGGGCGACCCCGAAGGACCTGGTGGCGCTCCGGCAGTTCCTCCAGCAGGGGCAGGCGGCCCTGGCGACGGCGCAGGCGCTCGTGGACCGCCCGCCGGACGAGCGCCTCGTGGAACTCGCTCAGACCCTCGAGCGCGCCCTGGTCGAGGATCCGCCGGCCCAGGCCCGGGACGGCGGGTACATCCGCCGGGGCTACGACTCGCACCTGGACGAACTGCGCCAGGGGGCGGAGGACGCCCGGAGCTGGATCGCGGGGCTGGAGCAGCGGGAGCGGGAACGCACGGGCATTCGCTCGCTCAAGGTCGGGTTCAACCGGGTCTTCGGGTACTACCTGGAGGTGACCCGCCCCAACCTCAAGCTCGTCCCGCCCGAGTACGAGCGGCGCCAGACGCTGACCGGGGCCGAGCGGTTCGTGACGCCCGAGCTGAAGGAGAAAGAGAGCCAGGTCCTCAACGCCGAGGAGGCCATCGCCACCCTCGAGGCGCAGATCTTCACGACGCTGGTCGACCGGGTGCTCGAGCTGGCGCCGTCCATCCAAGAGCTCGCAAGGGAGCTGGCCCTGCTCGACGTGGCGGCGTCGCTGGCCGAGGTGGCGGTGCGGCGGGGATGGACCCGCCCTGCGGTGGACGACGGCGACGTCATCGAGATTCGCCGCGGGCGCCACCCCATGGTGGAGGCGTCGTTGTCGGAATCGCCCTTCGTGCCCAATGACGTCTACCTCGACACCCGCAGCCACCGGCTCGCCATCGTGACCGGCCCCAACATGGGGGGCAAGTCGACGTTCTTGCGCCAGACCGCGCTCATCGTGATCCTGGCCCAGATGGGAAGCTTCGTACCGGCGGCCCACGCCCGGATCGGGATCGTGGACCGGGTGATGGCGAGGGTAGGGGCGTCGGACGACCTGGCGTCGGGCCGCTCCACGTTCATGGTGGAGATGGGCGAGACGGCGTACATGCTGCGCCACGCGACGCGCCGCAGCCTGGTCATCCTGGACGAAGTGGGCAGGGGCACGGCCACCTACGACGGCCTCAGCCTGGCGTGGGCCATCGTGGAGGCCCTCCACGAACTGGGCGCCCGCACGCTGGTCGCCACCCACTACCACGAGCTCACCGAACTCGAGGGCCGGCTCGAGGGGGTCTTCAACGTGCACGCGGCCGTTGCCCAGACTGCTGCAGGCATCGCCTTCCTGCGCCAGATCCGTCCCGGGGCCGCCGACCGCAGCTATGGCCTCGAGGTGGCGCGCCTGGCCGGCATCCCCGAGGCGGTGGTGGGGCGCGCCCGCGAAATCCTGGAACGCCTCGAAGGAGCCGCCGTTTCTCCTCTGCAGTCCGGCGCCGGCACCCCGGCCCTGGCTGCGGCGTCCGACGGCGTGGCCCGCCCGGAACGGGCCCAGGGCCCTCGGCCCCAGCCACGCTCCCGGCGCAGCGTGGCGGAGCTGGCGCAGGGGTCCCTTTTCTGAGGGGCGGGCCATGGGCAAGATCGTCGAGCTTCCGCCGGAACTGGTCCACCAGATCGCCGCCGGCGAGGTCGTGCAGCGGCCGGCCTCCGCGCTCAAGGAACTGGTCGAGAACTCCCTGGACGCGGGCGCCCGGCGCATCGCCGTCCAGATCGGCGAGATGGCCGACGAGCTGCGGGTGAGCGACGACGGCGAAGGGATGGATCCGGAAGACGCCCGGCTCTGCTTCCGGCGTCACGCCACGAGCAAGGTTCGCACGCTTGCCGATCTCGACCGGATCGGGACGCTCGGCTTTCGGGGGGAGGCGCTGGCCGCGATCTCCGCCATCGCCGACGTGGAGCTGCTGACGAAGACGGCGCACGCGCCCTCCGGGTACCGGGTGCGGGTCGTGGGGGGAGCCCTCGCGGAGGAGGGGCCCGCTCCGGCGCCCGATGGCACGTCGGTGTGGGCGCGGCGGCTTTTCTTCAACACGCCGGCGCGGCGCCGCTTCCTCAAGTCGGCGGGCGCCGAGCGGCGGGCGTGCGTGCAGATCGCCACGGGTCTCGCCATCGCGCGCCCGGACGTGGCGCTGGAGGTGCGGAGCAAAGACGCGGAGCACCTGGCGACGCCGGGCAGCGGGGACGCTCGCGACGTGATGGCCGCGGTGCTGGGCGTCGAGCTGGCCTCGCAGATGCTCGCCCTGGAGGGCGAGCGGGGCCCCTTTCGTCTCCGGGGCCTGGTGGCCCCTTCCCGGTGGAGCCGCCGCAGCCGCGATCACCTCTGGATCGTGGTCAACGGGCGCTGGGTGGAAGACCGGTCGATCGCGGCGGCCGTCGTGCGCGGCTTCGAGGGGCGCCTGGACGCAGGGCGCTTTCCGGTGGCGGTGCTCTACCTGGAGGTCGACCCCGATCTGGTGGACGTCAACGTGCACCCCGCCAAGTGGCACGTGCGGCTGCGGGACGACCGGGATCTCTTCGCCCTGGTGGCAGCCTCGGTCGAACGGGCGCTCCGGTCCGAGCCGCCGCCGGCGCTCCGGCCGGCGGCCGGGGATGAAGGTGCGGCCACGCCCTTTCACTCTTGGGCACGGGAGAGCCCCGCTGCGCCCTACGGGCGTCCCGGCGAGCCCGGGCGCGCCGTCGACCCTCGGGGGGCGGCGGCAGCGGCCTTGCCCGCCGCAAGAGCCGAGAGCAGGGCACAGCCGATTCCCGGTTTACCCGAGCAGCTCCCGGGCCTGCAGGTGATCGGGCAGCTGCTGCGCACCTACATCCTGGCCCAGGGCCCCCGCAGCCTGGTGATCGTCGACCAGCACGTCGCCCATGAGCGGGCCATTTACGAGCGGATCCTCCGGGCCGCCGAAGGCCTGGAGGCGCCCCCTGCGCAACGCCTCCTCGTGCCCGTGACCGTGCAGGTATCGCCCCTGGCTGCCGAGGCGCTGCGCCCGCTCGTTGCCGAGCTGAGCCGCCTCGGGCTCGAGATGGAGCCGTTCGGCTCCCGGCACTGGCTGGTGCGGTCGGTGCCGGCCGTGAAGGGGATGGAGCAGCTGGCCGTGCAGCCCGAGGATCTCGGCCTCCTGGTCGAAGAGGTGGCGGACCTGGCGCAGCAGTGGCCGGCGGGAGCAGAGCATGCCCGGCTCCTGCCCGCGCCGTGGCAGGACCGGTTGTTCAAGACGATGGCGTGCAAGTCGGCGATCCGGGCGGGCACGCCGCTGTCGATGGAGACGATGCGCCGGCTCGTGGAGGGCCTCGCACTCGTGGACAACCCCTACACCTGCCCGCACGGCCGGCCCGTGGTCGTGGCCATCGACGCCGAGGAGCTCGACCGGCGCTTCGGGCGGCGGACGCCGGCGTGAGCCTTCCGATGGCCCGGGTCGTGGCCGTGACCACCGGGCGCGATCCGGCGCCCGCCCAGGAGATCCTCGCGCGCCGCCTGGCTTCCCGGCTCGGGGTGGATTACGTCCCCCGCAGCCGGGGCCCGTTGGGCCGGACCGGTCTGGGCCCACAGGCCGCCGTCGTGGTGGTCGAGCGGGGCCGCCTGACCATCCGGACGGGGCAGGGCGCCCTTCGCTACCATCCCGGGATGGCACTCCACCGCATCCGCCTGCTGCGGTCGGGCGGCCTGGATCCCATGGTTCAGGCCATGGGCCTGCGGCCGGGCGATCGGGTGCTGGACGCCACCGTCGGACCCGCCTGGGACGCGCTGGTCGCCGCGTGGGCGACGGGGGAGCAAGGCGGGGTCCTGGGCCTGGAGAAAGTGCCGGCGCTCGCCCTTCTTACGGCCGAGGGACTGCGCGTCTATCCATGGCCGTCCCCGGACGTGGCGGCGGCCGCCTCTCGTATCCGTATCGAGGCGGAGGACCACCTGGCCTTCTTGCGCGCCCGGCCGGCCGGCAGCTTCGACGTCGTCTACTTCGACGTGATGTTCCAGCGGGGGCTGCCCGGCTCCCAGGCCATGCGGGACTGGCGGGCGCTGGCCGATCCGGGCGAGTTGACCCCGGAGGCCCTGGCCCTGGCGCGGATCGTCGCCCGGCGCCGCGTCGTCGTCAAGGAACGGCGCGACTCCGAGCGCCTGGCGCCGCTGCGGCCGCCGCGCCTCGAGGGCGGTTCGTCGAGCCGGGTGGTCTACGCCGTCTGGGAGAGCGAGGCCGGCTCGTGACCCCCGCCCTCGTGACACCCGGCGAGACCGGGCCGTGCCCGCTGCTGGTCGTCGTGGGGCCTACCGCGGTGGGCAAGACCGACGTGGCCATCGAGCTTGCGCTCCGGCTGGACGGCGAGGTCCTGTCCGCCGACGCGATGCAGGTGTACCGCGGCCTCGACGTCGGCACCGACAAGCCTTCGCTCCAGCGGCAGCGGGGCGTCCCGCACCACCTGCTCGACATCGCCGAGCCCGAAGAGCCTTTCTCCGCTGTCCTCTACCGGGAGGCCGCCCTCCGGGCCCTGGCCGGCGTCCGGGCCAGGGGGAAGGTGGCCATCGTCTGCGGCGGCACGGGCCTCTACCTGCGCGCGTTCGTCGACGACCTGGTGCCGCCGGCGGCAGTCCACGCCCCCGAGGTCCGGGCGCGCCTCGAAGCCGAGGCTGCCGCCGCAGGGCCCGAGGTGCTCTACCGCAGGCTCCAGGCGGTGGACCCCCAGGCGGCCGCCCGCATCCATCCGGCCAACGTGCGCCGGGTCATCCGGGCGCTGGAGGTCTACGAGTCTACGGGGCGGCCCATGAGCGCGCTGCAGGCCGAGTCGCGCGCCCGTGCCCGGCCGTTGCCGGCCGTCTGGGTCGGTCTGACCCGGCCGCGGGAGGAGCTCTACCGGCGCATCGACGAGCGGGTCGACGACCAGGTGCGCCGGGGGCTGGTGGACGAGACCCGCCGCCTGCTGCGCCGTGGCCTCACCCGCCGGCACACTGCGATGCAGGCCCTCGGGTACAAGGAGATGGCCGGATACCTGGCAGGGCGGGAGAGCTTCGCCCAGGCCGTCCGGCGCCTCAAGACGGCCACTCGCCATTACGCTCGCCGGCAGTACACCTGGTTTCGCCCGGACCGCCGGATCCACTGGGTGGACCTCTCGGCCTTCGAGGGCCCGGCCGACACGGCGGCCCACATCGCCGCCTGGTTCGCCGCCCGCACCGGGTGCCGCCGGCTCCCCCCATCCGCGTATACATAGCGCGATGGTGCATCCGTCCTACGCAGGGCATCCCTTGCTGGAACGAGTCGCCGAGGGCCGGCTGAGCCCGGCGAAAGCCCTCAGCCTGCTCTCTGCCGGCCAGGCTCCCCGGCTGCAGGCGGCCGGCGAGGCGGGCGCGGGCGCGCCCGCGGGGCCAGGGCCGGAGGGCAGCACGAGCCTGCGGGATCCGGACAGCCTCCAGCAGGTGATGGGCGAGCTGCACGCGCTCATCGGCCTGGAGCGGGTCAAGCGCACCATCGAGGAGCTGCGGGCGTACGTCGAGATCCGGCAGCGCCGGTCGAGCGTGGGCCTGGCGAGCGATCCCCTCGTCCTTCACATGGCGTTCATCGGCAATCCCGGCACGGGCAAGACGACCGTCGCGCGCCTGGTCGGGCGGATGTTCAAGGCACTGGGAGTCCTTCCCAAGGGGCACACCGTGGAAGTCGAACGGGCGGACCTGGTGGGAGAGTTCGTGGGCCACACCGCCCAGCGCACCCGCGAGCAAATCCGCAAGGCCCTGGGCGGCGTCCTGTTCATCGACGAGGCGTACAGCCTGGCCCGGGGCGGTGACAAGGACTTCGGCAAGGAGGCCGTCGACGCCCTGGTCAAGGCCATGGAGGACCACCGCCACGAGCTGGTCGTCGTCGTGGCAGGATACCGCACCGAGATGGAGACCTTCTTGCGGCTCAACCCGGGCTTGCGCTCCCGGGTGCCCATCGTCATCGACTTTCCCGACTACACCGGCCACGAGCTCCTGCAGATCGCCGATCAGATGCTGAAAGCCCGCCAGTACCGGCTCTCGCCCGAGGCTCGGGAGCGCCTGGCCGTGCTCTTGCTGGAAGAGCGCCTCAACGAACTGCAGCACTTCGGCAACGCCCGGCTCCTGCGCAACATCCTGGAGGCGGCCGTGCGGCGGCAGGCCGTGCGGCTGCAGGGCCGGTCCCACCTGACCGTGGACGACCTGATGCTGATCCGGGCCCAGGACATCCCGTTGGAGATCCCGGTGGAGTAGAAGGGTGGCCGGGGCGTCGCCATGCCCGCGCAACCGTCCGCTGCCCCGGCCGTGGCGGCCGTCGTGGGGCGTCAGGGGGTCGGCAAGACGCTGTTCGTGCTCCGCTTCGCCCAGTGGTGCGGGATGAGCCGGCTGCTGGTCTCGAGCGGATCGCGAGCTTCCGGTGACGAGGCCTGGGTGGAGCTCGACCCTGCCGACGCCGTCTCCCGCCTGGTCGGCTCGCAGGGCCCGACGACCCGGCAGCTCCAGCACCTGGAGGTGCAGTGGCGCCACGCCAAGCGCTGGGTGCGGATCCGGCTGAGCGACACCGTGGGCCTGACGGACGGGATCCACCCGGATCCCCAGCTCCGCCAGGCGATGGCCGAGAGCCTCGGCGCCGTGCTCGAAAGCCCGGTCGTGCTGCACGTGCTGGACGGGGCCGAAGTGGCCAGGCGCCCCCAGCGGCTGCTGGACGAGGATGACATGGACTTCCAGCTCGCCCGGTACGGGGAACGGCGCCGGGGCTACGCGGTCATCGTCAACAAGCTCGACCTGCCCGGCGGCAAGCGGGGCCTCGACGCCGTACGGCAGGCGTGGCCTCGCCGGATCGTACTGGGAACGTCCGCTGTGGAAGGCTGGGGTTTTGCCCGTGTTCGCCGCTTCGTGGAACGCTTCGTGTGAGACGGCGGCCCCGCCCGCTACCTGCGTGGCCGCTGCCGCGGCGGCCGTCTGGCTGGCCGGCGTGGCGATCAAACTGGTGGACGGCGTCGTGGACCAGGAGCCGGGGTACGACCCCGCGGCTTGCATCACGTACGCGGTACTGGCCACGGCGGCAGCGGTCCTGCTGCAGGCTTCGTGGGCGGGCTCGCTCCTCGTCGCCGCGTGGAGCGCGGGGATGGCCGGGAGGGCCTACCGGCAGGCCTGGCCCGAGGTGGCCGCAGTGGTGGCGGCGACGGGATGGCTGGCCGGGTGGCAAGCCCTTGCCGGCGCGACGGTGGCGATCCTGGCCGTGCAGGCGCTCGACCATTGGGTGGACGGGGAACGCTGGCCGCTGGCGGGCCCGGGGCCCCTGCGCGGGGCGTGGCTCGCCGCGGGCGTGGCGCTGGCCGTCGCCGGCGCCCTCGTCGACCCGCTCGAGACCGGCCTGGTGTTGGTGATGACGCCGCCGGCGGAAGCGATGGCCCGCCGTCTGGGCCGGCGGGCGGCGGGCGGTCCCGGAGCGGGCGAGGAGGGGCAACCGGGATGGAGCTCGCCGCCCTGGTAGCAGCGGCGATGGCAGGCCTCGCCGGGGGCCTCGGAGCCGGCTGGCACGCCGGGAGGCGCTGGGGTCGCGAGGAAGGAAAGGCCCTCGGCGCGCTGGAACTTCACCGCCGTGCCTTGCGAAACGGCCGTTGCCCCATCTGCGGAGCCCGAGGAGGGGGAGCCGTGAGGGAGCCGGGCCTGAGCGTGGTCAAAATGCACGGCCTCGGCAACGCGTACGTTTACGTCGACCTGGCGGCGGGCGACGTCGCCCTGCCGGAAGGGGTGACCTGGCCCTCCCTGGCGCGGGCGGTGGCCGACCCGCACCTGGGCATCGGGAGCGATGGGCTCATCCTCATGGCGAGGGGCCGCGCCGCTCCTGCGGCCATGCGGATCTTCAACGCCGACGGCAGCGAGGGTGAGATGTGCGGCAACGGGATCCGCGCCGTGGCGATGTGGATGCACCAGCGCCACGGCTTGCCCCGGCACTTCGACGTGGAGACCCTCGCGGGCTTGCGCAGCGTGGAGATCCTGGAGTCGCCCTCCTTCGGCAGGGCGCGGGTGCGGGTCGACATGGGGGCCCCTCACGAGGTGGGGCCCGCGGGCAGCGCCCTGGGGGACTCCGTCTCGCTGGAGGTCCGGGGAGAGCGCCTGGAGGTGTGGCCCATCTCGGTGGGCAATCCCCACGCCGTGCTCTTCGTGGAGGACGTCGACCGGGCGCCGGTACGGGAGGTGGGCCCTCTCATCGAGCGCCACGAGCGCTTCCCCGGGCGGGTCAACGTGGAGTTCGTCCAGGTGGTGGAGCCGGGGAGGCTGAAGATGCGCGTCTGGGAGCGGGGCTCCGGCGAGACCATGGCGTGCGGCACGGGCGCCTGCGCCTGCGTGGTCGCGGCGGCCGCCACGGGGCGTGCCGGCCGGCGGGCAGAGGTGGAGCTGCCCGGGGGCCGGCTGGAGGTGGAGTGGGACGAGCCCGACCCAGGGCACCCTTTGGGCCGGATCCGGATGACGGGCCCCGCCCGGTTGGTCATGGAGGCAACGCTCCCGTGGGACTGGGTGAAGGAGGCGTCGGCCCGGTGAAACTGGCTTCCAGGATGGATCGGCTACCCCCGTACCTTTTCGCGGAGATCGACCGCCGCATCGAGGAGGCGCGGGCGTCCGGCGTGGACGTCATCAGCCTCGGGATCGGCGACCCGGACCGGCCCACGCCGCCGGCCGTCGTGGAGGCCCTGGGGCGGGCGGCGCGGGAGCCCCGGCACCACCGCTACCCGCCCTACGCGGGGTTGAAAAGCTTCCGAGAGGCCGTGGCCCGGTGGTTCGCCCGGCGCTTCGGCGTGGAGCTCGATCCGGAGCGAGAAGTGCTGGTGCTCATTGGTTCCAAGGAAGGGCTGGCCCACCTGGCGTGGGCGGTCATGGAGCCGGGGGCGGTGGCGCTGGTGCCGGACCCGGGCTATCCCGTCTACCAGAGCTCCGTGCTGCTGGCAGGAGGAGAGGTGTGGGCGCTTCCCCTGCGGGCGGAGGCCGGCTTCCTGCCGGACCTCGACGCCGTGCCGCAAGAGGTGCTGCGACGGGCGCGCCTTTTGTTCCTCAACTATCCCAACAACCCGACGGGAGCGACCGCCGACCTCGCTTTTTTCGAGCGGGTGGTGGAGTTCGCGAGGGCCCATGGCCTCTTGATCTGCCACGATGCTGCCTACAGCGAGATCACGTACGACGGCTACCGGGCCCCGAGCATCCTGCAGATTTCGGGCGCCAGGGACGTGGCCATCGAGCTCCACTCCCTCTCCAAGAGCTTCAACATGACCGGGTGGCGACTCGGCTGGGCGTGCGGTAGCCCCGAGGCGGTCGAGGCCCTGGGCCGGCTGAAGACCAACCTGGACTCGGGCGTCTTCGGCGCCATCCAGGAGGCGGCCGTCGAGGCGCTGGACCATCACGGCGACTTCAGCGCCTCCATGTCCGCCCTCTACCGGGGCCGGCGCGATCGGGTCGTCGAAGCGTTGCGGCGCATGGGATGGCCCGTGAGGCCGCCGCTGGGGGCGATCTACCTCTGGATCCCCGTGCCCCCGGGATGGGACTCGATCGGCTTCGCGGCGCGCCTGCTGGAGAGCGCAGGCGTGGTGGTGACCCCGGGGGTCGGGTACGGCCGGCAAGGGGAGGGATACGTCCGGATCTCCCTCACCATTCCCGACGACCGGCTGGACGAGGCCATGCGACGCTGGGAGGCGAGTGGGCTCACGTTCCGGCCTCGTACGGCTTGACAGGGCCGCCGGGCCCTGGTTACAATGGCGGCAACGTTTCTGGTGCCCCAGGCCGCGAGACGAGACTGGACGAGATCAGGAGAGCGTGAGCGAGGTCGAGGCGAGCCGAGGTGAGGGTCCTCCGGCGAGTTTCGCCGGAGGGTCGCAGTTGCGGCGCCTTCCCGAGGGCACCTCGTCTGTTGCGCCGGCCTCCTCCCGGTGAGGTAGGTCATCGGCGCGAGCCTGCTCGTGGGTCTTCTTGCTCGCCGGTCAGGCGCACCGCCCGGATGGGGGCTGGGGGCCTGTGCAACTTCATCCTGACCGCGGGCGTTTCGTCGAGCTCCTCGAGCGAACGGGCGCGGCCGTCCTGTGCGCGTCGTTCCTGACCGACACCCTCACGCCCCTCGTCGCGCTCAACCGCCTGGGACCCCACCCGCTGGGCCGCTTCTTGCTGGAGAGCGCTGACCACGGCGGGCGTCTGGGCCGCTTCTCCTTCGTCGGCAGCGGAGGTGCGGCCCTGGTCGCCTTCGAGGAAGGCCTGGCGCGCGTCTACGAGGCGGGGGAGGGAGGGGCTCCCCTCGTGGAGACGGAGCGCCGCGCCGTGGCCGACCCGATCGCATACCTGCGCGACCGGTGGAGGGCTCTCGAGCTCCCCGAATCGGCCGTGCGAGAGCTCCTGGCGCCCCTTTTCCCTCACGCCGACGACGTTCCCCCTTTCGTCGGGGGTGCGGTGGGCTTCTTCGGATATGACCTGGTGCGCACCATCGAGCCTCTCGGCCCGGGACGCCCGGCCACCTTGCCGGGCTGGATGGGCGCCTACCTGCTTGCCGACGCCGTGGTGGTCTTCGACCACTTCCGGGGAACCGGGTACCTGCTGACGCTCGCCCGGCGCCGTCCCGGGGAGACGGCGCGACAGGCCCACGACCGGGCCGCCGGGCGCCTGCAGGCGGTGTGGGAACGTCTTGCCGTGCCGTCCGGCCGCGACCCCGGCCCGGCCTTTGCACAGGCCGGGGCCGCTCCCGGCGGACTCGAGGGCGGTACTGCGGGCCTGGAAGAGGAGGACCCTGCCTTCGAAGCGGCGGTCCGGCAAGCGCGCCGGCACATCGAGGCGGGGGACGTCTTCCAGGTCGTGCTCTCCCGGGAGGTGGTGGCGCCGTGCCGCCGGCCTCCCCTCGAGGTCTTCCGGCACCTGCGCGCCATCAACCCGTCGCCGTACATGTTCTACCTGGAGATCCCCGACCCGCGGTCGGGCTCGCCGGGGCCGCTCCACCTCGTGGGAGCCTCCCCGGAGGTAATGGTCCGCTCCCAGCAGGAACGGGCCATGCTGCGGCCCATCGCGGGGACCCGGCCTCGGGGCCGCGACGCCGCAGAACAGGCGCGCCTCGAATCGGAGCTGGCGAGCGACCCCAAGGAGCTCGCCGAACACATGATGCTCGTCGACCTCGGCCGCAACGACCTCGGCCGGGTCTGCCGGTACGGCACCGTGGAGGTGTCCCGTCTGCTCGAAATCGAGCGGTACTCTCACGTCACGCACCTGGTCTCCCAGGTCCAGGGGGTGCTCCGTCCGGGGCAGGACGCGTTCGACCTGCTGCGAGCCACCTTCCCTGCGGGCACGGTGACGGGCGCCCCGAAGGTACGGGCCATGCAGGTCATCGACGCGCTGGAGGCGAGCGGCCGGGGGCCGTACGCCGGGACCGTGGGGTACTTCTCGGCGTCGGGCAACGCCGACCACTGCATCACCATCCGGACCCTGGCCATTTACGGAGAGCGGGCGGTGGTGAGGGCCGGAGCCGGGATCGTGGCCGATTCCGACCCGCGCCGGGAGCTCCGGGAGACCCAACACAAGGCGAGGGCCATGCTCTCGGCGCTGGCCGCCACGGGGGAGGTGCACGCCGGGTGATAGCGGCGCAGGAGGACCACGCTGCCATCGAGCGAGAAGCGCCCGTGCCCCCGGGGCCGGTGGTGGTCATCGACAACTACGACTCGTTCGTCTACAACCTCGCGCACTACCTGGGGGAGATGGGCGCCGAGGTGCAGGTGATCCGCAACGACCGGGCGACGGTGGACGAGGTGCTGGCCATGCACCCGGCGGCCATCGTCATCTCGCCGGGGCCCGGCCGCCCGGAAGAGGCCGGCATCTCCGTGGAGCTCGTCCGGCGCTCCGGTGGCGTTCCCCTGCTCGGGGTCTGCCTCGGCCACCAGGCCATCGGGGCGGCCTTCGGAGGCCGCATCATCCGGGCCGACCGGCTGCTCCACGGCAAGGCCAGCCCGATCCTTCACGACGGCCGCACCATCTACCGGGGGATCCCGAGCCCCTTCGAGGCCGGGCGATACCACTCCCTCTGCATCGCCCGGGAGCCGCTGCCCCCCGAGCTCGAGGTCTCGGCCGTGGACGAGACCGGCTGCATCATGGGCGTACGGCACCGCACGCTTCCCATCGAGGGCGTGCAGTTCCACCCCGAGTCGATTCTCACCCGAACTTACGGGCGACGGATCCTGGTCAACTTCCTGGCCGAGGCCGCAGGCCGGGCCAGGGCAGAGAGGAGGGCATGAGCTCGATGGAGGCTTTCGAGCCGTTTCCGATCCAGCGGGCCATCGAGATACTGGCGCAGGGGCGCTCCCTCACCCGTTCGCAGGCCGAGTCGGTCATGACGGCCATCATGCGGGGGGAGGCGACCCCTGCCCAGATCGCCGGCTTCGCGGTGGCCCTGCGCATGAAGGGCGAGACGGTCGACGAGGTGGCGGGGCTGGCGCAGGCCATGCGCCGGCATGCGCTCAAGGTTACGCCGCCGCCGGGCCGCAAGGTCGTCGACACCTGCGGTACCGGCGGGGATCGGCTCCACTCCATCAACGTCTCGACGGCCGCAGCCTTCGTGGTGGCCGGCGCCGGGCTCACCGTGGCCAAACACGGCAACCGCTCCGTGTCGAGCAAGGCCGGTAGCGCCGACGTGCTCGAGGCTCTGGGGGTGGCCATCGACCTCGATCCCCAAGCGGTGAGCCGCTGCCTGGAGGAGGTGGGGCTCGCCTTCCTGTTCGCTCCCGTCTTCCACCCGGCGATGCGACATGCCGCCGGCCCCCGCCGGGAACTCGAAATCCGCACCGTCTTCAACATCCTCGGCCCCCTCACCAACCCGGCTGACGCCCCCTACCAGCTGGTCGGCGTGTACGAGCCACGGCTCGTGCCCCTGGTCGCAGGAGCGCTGGCCAGCCTGGGCGCCCGGCGGGCCCTGGTGGTGCACGGGACGGACGGGATGGACGAGATCACCCTGAGCGGCCCGACGCTCGCCGCCCGGGTCGAGGACGGGGCCGTCGTCGAGCAACTGGTCATCGAGCCTGCGCAACTGGGCCTGACCCCCGCCGGGCCCGATGCCGTCCGCGGGGATGGCCCGGTGACCAACGCCCGGGTCGTCTCCGACGTCTTGTCGGGGAGGATGCACGGCCCGGTGCGGGACGTGGTCGTGCTCAACGCGGGCGCCGCCATCTGGACCGCCGGTGAAGCGGCCTCCCTGGCCGAGGGGATGGAGGTGGCCCGGGACGTGTTGGACTCCGGGCGGGCCAGGGAGCGGCTGGAGGCGCTCGTCTCGTTCAGCCGGGAGGCGAAAGGAGCCGCATGAGAGCCCTGGAAGGGGCGGCCGGTCCTCCGGACCGGCTGGCCGCCATGGTGCAGGCGAAGAGGGCCGCTCGGCCCGCGACGCTGCAAGAGAGTCAGGCCGGCACGAGGCCGGTCCGCCCGAGCCTGGTAGCGGCCCTGCGCCGGGCTCGCCAGGCTCTGCAGGCGTACCGGCAGGCGCTCGAGGCCGGGGGGACGGGGACCGCCGTGCCGTCTCCGGGCGCCGGGCTTCCCATCGTGGCCGAGGTCAAGCGAAGGTCTCCGTCGGCGGGGGATATCGCCCCTTCGGCCGACGCCGTGAGCCGGGCGCTTGCGTACCAACGGGCCGGGGCGGCGGCCGTGTCGGTGCTGGCGGACGAAGCGTTCTTCGGGGGCAGCCCGGCCGACGTGGCGGCGGTGGCGCGGGCTGTGGCGGTTCCCGTGCTCTTCAAGGACATCGTGGTGGAGCCGTGGCAGATCGATCTGGCCCGGCAGGTGGGTGCGTCGGCAGTTCTGCTCATCGTCGCCGCGCTGGAGGAGGACCGGCTGCGCTCGTTACTGCGCTACGCGCGCGACCGGGGGCTCGAGACCGTGGTGGAGGTGCACACGCAGCGGGAGCTGGAGCGAGCCATGGCTCTGGATGGCGTCTCGGTGGTCGGCGTCAACAACCGCGACCTGGCGACGTTCGAGGTCGACACCCGGACGGCGTTGCGGTTGCTGCCGCAGGTCCCGGAGGGGATCGTACGGCTGGCGGAAAGCGGCTATGCGGCCCCGGACGCCGTCGCCGAAGCGTGGGAGGCCGGCGCGGACGGGGTGCTGGTAGGGGAGGCGCTGATGCGCTCCGAAGATCCCGGAGCCTTCTTCGAAGGGGCCTTGCGGGCCTGGGCCCGGCGAGCATGAAGGTGTGGGTGAAGATCTGCGGCCTCACCCGCGAGGAGGACGTGGTGGTGGCGGTACGGGCAGGGGCCGACGCGCTCGGCGTGGTACTGACCCGCAAGAGCCCCCGGGCGGTCGGGCCTGAGCGCGCCCGCGAGCTCGCCCTGGCGGCCCGCGAGGAGGCGGCTCGCGCCGGGCGGCGGGTCGACGTCGTCGGGGTCTTCACGCAGGAGCCCATCGAGCAGATCGAACACCAGGCCCGCCTCGCTTCGCTCGACGTCGTGCAGCTGCACGGTGTGGAGCTCCCGGAGCGAGTGCAACGCCTGCCGTCTTCCGGCCTGCGGTGCATCCGCGCCCTGTGGCCGTCGGGCAGTCCCGTCGCACCCGCCGGGGCGTGGTGGGCGCTCTTACTCGACAGCGGCTCCCGGGAGCAGCCCGGCGGCACCGGGCGCCCCATGGAGACGGCCACCGCCACGGAGTGGGTGCGGGTCCTGGGGGCCGTCCATCCGCGCGTCATCCTGGCGGGCGGGCTGCGCCCTGGCAACGTGGTGAAGGCCCTCGAAGCGGCCCGGCCGTGGGGCGTCGACGTGAGTTCGGGCGTGGAACGGGCCGGCCGGCCCGGCGTCAAGGACCGGGGCGCCATCGAGGCGTTCGTCGCAAACGTGCGCGCATGGGAGGAGAGACGGTTGGATGCAGGTACGAGGAAGGTCCGTGACGACGGGCCGGGCACCGGTCGGGGACGCTAGCGGGCCGGCCGCGCCGCCGCTCGACGGCGTTCCGGACGGTCGCGGCTACTTCGGCGGCTTCGGGGGGCGCTTCGTGCCGGAGATCTTGATGGCGCCCCTGGAGCAGCTCCAGGAGGCCTACGAGGCAGCGCGCCACGACCCCGCCTTCTGGCAGGAACTCGACGGTTTGCTGCGGCACTACGCAGGGCGGCCGACCCCCCTGTACTTCGCCGAACGCCTCAGCCGCTACGTGGGCGGCGCGCGCATCTTCCTGAAGCGTGAAGACCTCGCCCACACGGGAGCGCACAAGATCAACAACGCGCTGGGACAGGCCCTGCTGGCCCGGCGCATGGGCAAGCGGCGCCTGATCGCCGAAACCGGCGCCGGGCAGCACGGCGTCGCTACGGCCACGGTGGCGGCCCGGTTCGGCATGGCGTGCCTGGTCTTCATGGGCGCCGAAGACATGGCGCGCCAGCACCTCAACGTGGTGCGCATGCGCCTTTTGGGGGCCGAGGTGCGAGAGGTGCGCGCCGGCAGCGGCACCCTCAAGGATGCCACGGACGAGGCCATGCGAGAGTGGGTGGCGAGCGTGGCCGATACCCACTACGTCCTCGGTTCGGCGGTGGGCCCACACCCGTACCCCGTCATGGTTGCCGACTTCCAATCGGTGATCGGCGCCGAGAGCCGCCGGCAGGTGCTGGATGCGACCGGGAGGCTGCCGGACCTGGTGGTCGCCTGCGTCGGAGGGGGCTCCAACGCCATCGGCATCTTCCGGGGCTTCCTGCGAGACGACGGAGTGCGCCTGCTGGGAGTGGAAGCAGGGGGCAGGGGAGAGAGGCTGGGAGAGCACGCAGCGAGCCTCAACCGCGGCCTCATCGGCGTGCTGCACGGCTCCCGGAGCCTGCTGTTGCAGGACGAGGAGGGGCAGATCGCCCCGACACATTCGGTTTCGGCAGGCCTCGACTACCCCGGCGTCGGCCCGGAGCACAGCTACCTGCGAGAGACCGGGCGGGCGGAGTACACGACCGTCCGGGACGACGAGGCGCTGGAAGCCTTTCAGCTGCTGGGCAGGCTCGAGGGGATCCTGCCGGCCCTGGAGAGCGCGCATGCCGTGGCGGCCGCCCTGGTCGCCGCCCGGCGCATGCGCGAGGACGAGATCGTCCTCGTCAGCCTGTCGGGACGGGGCGACAAGGACGTGGAGGTCGTGGCCGGCCGGCTCGGGTGGCTTCCGGCTCCGTCCTCCCAACGGACAGGGGGCGGACCGGATGGGCGGTGAAGGGGTAGAGACGGGCCAGGCGGCGGCAGGACAAGGGCTCGGTTTTCCTGCTCTTGCCCGCTCCGAAGGGGGCAGGCGGTTGGCGGGAGCCTTCGAGCGAGCCCGGCAGGAGGGGCGGGCCGCCCTGGTCGGATACTGGATGGGCGGCTACCCCGACCTCGCCACTTCCGAACGAGCGCTGGTCCACCTGGCGCGCTCGGGCTGTGACGTGCTGGAGGTGGGGGTGCCCTTCTCGGATCCCGTGGCCGACGGCCCCGTGCTGCAGACGGCCGCGGCCGCGGCGCTGCAGAGGCGGGTTTCGCTGCGAGGCGTCCTGGAGATGGCCGGCAGGGTGGCGAGCCCCCCGGAGAAGGGCGGGTCCGGGGTCCCGGTGGTCATCATGACGTACTACAACCCCGTTTTCCGGATGGGGGAGGCCGAGGTGGCCCGGGCCATGGCCCGCTATGGGCTTTCGGGTATGATCGTGCCGGATCTGCCGGTGGAGGAGGCCGCGGGTCTCATGGCCGAGCTCCAGGAGCAAGGGCTCGCCTGGGTGAGCCTGGCCGCTCCCACGGGGATGAGCCGGCTCGAGCGCGTCGCGTCCGCCAGCGACGGCTTCGTCTACGCCATCAGCCGGCCGGGCGTCACCGGGGCGCGCGACGACCTGGCGCCCCAGGCAAAAGAGCTGGTGGATGCCCTGCGGCGCTCCACCCGCCTTCCCGTGGCGCTGGGGTTCGGAGTGGCGGGAGCCCGGCAGGCGGCCGCCTACCGGTGGGCCGACGGGGTCGTCGTAGGGAGCGCCTTCGCCTCGACCTGGATGCGGGCCGGTGACGACGTGGCGGCGGCGCTGGAAGGGATCGGGCAGCTCGCCTCGTCCATCCGCGACGCCCTGGCGCGGCCGGCTGCCGGAGGCGGGGGATGACCTCCATCCCGACGAGTTTCGTGCGGGAGGCCTTTCCGGACATCCACCCCCTGGCCGAACGAGCGGTGATGGACGCTCTGGCCCGCGTCCAGGCGCCCGCCGAGCCGGGCGCGCCCTCTCCATGGGCCCGCATCGAACGCGTCGCGGCCCACAATACGGCGCGGGTCCTGGCCGCCTTCCAGCAGGCGGGGGCCAGCGAGGGGTATCTGGCAGAGACCACGGGCTACGGGTATTCGGACCCCGGCCGCGACGCCATCGAACAAGTCTACGCTTCCCTCTTCGGGGCAGAGGCGGCGCTGGTCCGGCCCCAGATGGTCTCGGGTACGCACGCGCTGGCCGCCGCGCTGTTCGGGGTCTTGCGGCCCGGCGACGAACTGGTGGTGGCGACGGGCGCCCCCTACGACACCCTCTGGCCGGTGCTCGGGCTCGGCGAGCAGCCTGCCCCGGGATCCCTGGCCGAGTGGGGTGTGCGCACCCGGGTGGTCGCGCTCAGGGAGGACGGGAGCGTCGACCTGGCCGGATTGGAAGCGGCCCTCGGGGCGCACACCCGCGCGATCCTGGTACAACGCTCCCGGGGCTACTCGTGGCGGCCCTCGCTGTCCATGGCCCAGATCGAGACCATCTGCGGGGTGGCGCACGCGCACGGCTGCATCGTCGTGGTGGACAACGCGTACGGCGAGTTCGTGGAGGAGCGGGAGCCGGGGCACGTGGGCGCCGATCTCGTCGCCGGTTCGCTCATCAAGAACCCCGGCGGAGGGCTTGCCCCCAGCGGCGGATACCTCGCCGGGCGCCGCGACCTCGTGACCCGGGCCGCCGAGCGGCTCGTGGCTCCGGGGCTGGCCGCCGACGTGGGTCCCGGGCTCGGCGTCATGCGGTGGGTCTGGATGGGCCTGTGGCTCGCTCCCCGGTCGGTGAGCGAGGCGCTGGCCGGTGCCTGCGTGGCCGCGCAGGCCTTCGGCTCGTGGGGGTTTGCCGTCAGCCCCGGAGCCTTCGAGGAGCGTTACGACACGGTGCAGGTGGTGCGGGCAGGCCGGCCGGAGACGGCGCTCGCCATCTTGCGCGGGGTGCAGAAGGCGTCGGCGCTCGACTGGCGGGCGGTGCCCACCCCCGCGCGCCTGCCCGGTTACCGGGACGCCGTGGCGATGGCCGCAGGGACCTTCGTCCAGGGTTCGTCGAGCGAGCTGTCGGCGGATCTGCCCATGCGGCCGCCCTACGACGTCTTCATCCAGGGAGGGCTTTCCCGGTACCACGTGGCCCTGGGGGTGGCCCGTGCCCTCGACGAGCTCCTGCGGAACGGCCTCGTGACGCCGTTCGAGACTTCTTTCGGTAATCCTTGACAGGGTGGGGGGGTCTGCTATCATGGGGGGTGATTGCCTGCGACAAAGCCTGGCGCCGCAGGCGTTCGCGGGCCATCTGGAAGGGGGTCGTAGATGGGATGACGCAGGCGCTGGGACGTCACATTCTGTGCGAGGCGTACGGGTGTGACCCGGCGATCCTGGACGATCAAGAGCAGGTGCAGGCCATCATGGTGGAAGCAGCCCTGAGAGCAGGGGCCGACGTGCGGGAGGTTACGTTCCACAAGTTCAGCCCGCAGGGTGTCAGCGGCGTGGTGGTCATCGCGGAGTCCCACCTTGCCATCCACACCTGGCCCGAGCTCGGATATGCAGCCATCGATGTCTTTACCTGCGGGGACTCGGTGGATCCGTGGGAGGCGTGCCATTACCTGATCGCTTCTTTCAAGGCCCAGAGCACGGAGGCGACCGAGATGAAGCGCGGCGTGCTCGGCCCCCACGGGGTGCTGGGGACGGAGGTCGCGCGCTATACCCAGTCGGCGCCTGGGGCAGCGTGGGAGCGTCAGTCCCGGGGTGACGAGGTGGTGAAGTCAGGGTTGTATGCTACCCGATGAGAGTACCCGGAGGTCGCTGAGGTAGGGGCTCCGGAGCCGGCGGTTGGACGAGGGCGGTTCCGGAGCCTCTTTTTTTCCCGGTGTTGCCGGTGGCCCTCCATCCGTGCCTACAATTGAGAAGGAGATTGGTTGTAAGTTGCCGAACGTTCCCCGAAAGGGACAGGTGGCCACCCGCCACACCGGTTGACGTCGCCGGGTTCCGTTTTCGCGCGGCCGCGTGCGGGAGTTCCTTTCCAGCATACGCTTTAGCGGATGCGACTCCGACGGGGTAAGGGGCGGTCGTGGGGCATGGGGAAGAGTCGGGCAGCATCTTCCTCTTGGTCGTGGCAGCCCAGGCCGGGAGCGCCGGATTTCTCGGACCTCACCGACGAAGAGGTGGTCCAGCTCGCCCAGGCGGGCAACGAAGACGCCCTCGAGTACCTGCTCGCCAAGTACCGCAAGCTGGTGCACGCCTGGAGCCGGCCGTACTTCCTGCAGGGCGCCGAGGACGACGACCTGCTCCAGGAGGGCATGATCGGCCTCTACAAGGCGATCCGGGACTTCACGCCGGGGGCGTCCTCCTTCTGGTCCTTCGCGCGGCTTTGCATCGTCCGTAACATCATCAGCGCCATCAAGGGCACGACCCGCCAGAAGCACATCCCCATCAACCAGTACACCTCTTTGCACCGGCCCGTTTACGACATGGAGGGGGACCGGACCCTCCTCGAGGTGCTGCCCAACTCGCGGGTGGACGATCCGGAAGCCCTGGTGATCGACCGGGAGATGCTGATCCAGACGCAGCAGTACGTGCGGCAGGTGCTCAGCGATTTCGAGTACCGGGTCTTCCGGCTGTACGTCAACGGGCTGTCGTACAAGGAGATGGCCCGGCGGCTCCACACTCACACCAAGTCCATCGACAACGCTTTGTGCCGCATCAAGCACAAGATCGAGCGCCGCTACGTCTGACAGGTGACGGCGGCCGCCCACCGGCGCGGCCGGAGACGGCCGTCGAGAGGCCGGCAGGCCCGGGGCGTGGAAGGGCGAGCATGGAGGCGTTGGATTACAGGGGCTTCGAGCGGGACGTCACGGCCCTGGTCGACGCGTTGGTCCAGGCGTCTCACTGCGTGGTGCTCACGGGAGCCGGGGCGTCCACCGACAGCGGCATCCCCGATTTCCGTAGCCCCGGCACCGGCTTGTGGGAACGCCTCGATCCGATGGAGACCATGTCGGTCCACGCCTTCTGGCAGGACCCCGGCCGCTTCTACCGGTTGGCCAGCGAGACCTGGCTGCCCCCTTTGCTCGGCGCACGGCCCAACACTGTCCACTACGTGCTGGCGGGCCTCGAAGCAGCCGGGCTCGTCAAGGCCGTCATCACGCAGAACATCGACGGCTTGCACCAAAAGGCGGGGAGCCGGCGGGTGCTGGAGGTCCACGGGCACGTCCGCTCGGCGCGATGCACCCGCTGCGGCCGCCATTACGACCTCACGGCCCTCGTGCAGCGCTTGCGCCAGGCGGGCATCGGCCCCTACTGCACGTGCGGGGGGCCCATCAAGCCCGGTATCGTCCTCTTCGGCGACCCCATGCCGCCGGCGTTCGAGGATGCGGTGAGCGAGGCGGCCCGGGCCGACCTCATGGTGGTGGTCGGGTCGAGCCTCACCGTGGATCCGGCCAACTCGTTGCCGGCGCTGGCCCAGCAGGTGATCGTCAACAACCTGCAACCGACCTGGGTCGACGGGCGAGCCGTGCTCCGCCTCCCGTACCCTGCGTCCCGGGTCTGGCACGCGGTGGCCGACCGCCTGCGTGCTCTCTCCATCCTGTAAGCCCTGAGTGGTCCCGAGACGCCGCAGCGCTGCCGGCATCCCTGCAGTGCCCCCGGCCTCTTGCCGAACCATGGGGCAGGATACGCCGGAGCGCGTGCGCGCCAGGCGGCCATACCACCTGTCCATGGCTCGTGGCTGGTCACGGCGGTCTGCCGGCTGCTATACTGGAACCCTAGGGGCAGAGGTGGGTGAGGGCGGTGGGCATCTCCGACATCGAGCTGGTCATCCGTCTGGTGCTCGCCGGGCTGCTGGGGGCCATCATCGGCCTCGAGCGAGAGAGCCACCGGCGGCCCGCGGGCTTTCGCACCCATACGCTCGTCTCCCTCGGTTCGGCGCTGGTCATGCTGGTCTCAGCCTACGGGCTGGCCCCTCAAGGATCGAGCTTCTGGCCCTACGACCCGACCCGGATCGCGGCCCAGGTGGTATCGGGCATCGGCTTTCTGGGGGCGGGCACCATCCTGCGGGAGGGCCCGACCGTGCGGGGCCTGACCACGGCCGCGAGCCTGTGGGTCGTCGCCGGCATCGGCCTGGCGGCGGGGTCCGGCTTCTACCTGGGTGCGGTCATGACGACGGCCCTGGCGGTCGTGGTGCTGATCTGGCTGAGCCGGGTCGAGCGCCAGATCCTTTCCAGCAAGGAGAGTGTCCTGGCGCTGGTCGTCTCGGACCAGCCGGGGCAGCTGGGAGCCGTGGCGTCGGTGCTGGGACGCCACGGCGTCAACATCCGGGGTGTCGACATTGTGGCCCAGGAGGGGGCCAAAGCCGCCCTGCAGGTCACCGTGGAGCTCCCGGCGCGGGCCGACCGGAGCCGCGTGCTGGCGGACCTCTCCGCGCTCGAGGGGGTCTTCAAGGCCTCTTACGACAACCAGAGCTAACGGAGCCCGGGAGCAGCGGGATCCGGCCTGCTCGACAGTGCAGGCGCAACGGGGATGGATGGTGCCGGTGGCGCGCATTTTGCTCTCCAACGACGACGGTATCGACAGCCCGGGGCTCGCCGCCCTGGCAGAGGCCCTCGATTCCATCGGGCAACTGCGGATCGTGGCCCCCGATCGGGACCGCAGTGCAACGGGACATGCCATCACGGTACGCGACGCGCTCAAGGTCGAGAGACGGACCCTCGCAGGGCGATGGCCCGCCTTCGCGGTATCGGGTACCCCGGCCGACTGCGTGAAGCTGGGGGTGCTGGAGTTGTTCCCTGACCCGCCGGACCTGGTGGTCTCGGGCATCAACCCGGGGGCCAACCTGGGGATCGACGTCTTTTACTCAGGCACTGTGGCGGCGGCGGCCGAAGGGGTGTTGCTCGGGATCGCGGCGGTCGCCATCTCGTCCATCACGGACAAGCACGCGCCGCGCTTCGACCCGGCCCGGCAGGTGGCCCCGGTCATCGTGCAGTGGATGTTGCAGAAGCGGGCCGAGGGCCAGGGGGTACTGCTCAACGTCAACGTGCCCGACCGGGTGGCGCATCCCGTGGCGGCGCTGCGCTGGACCCGTATCGGGCTCAACCGCCGCTACCGTGACGCCTTCGAGAAGCCTCCGGACACGGACGGCCACTTCCGCCTGGTGGGGGACGCGGACGAGGGCGACCGGGAGGATCCGACGACCGACGCGGGCGCGGTGCACCGGGGCTACGTCTCCGTGACGCCGATGCAGTTCGACCTGACCGACTACGAGGCCCTGGCACGGTGGGGCCTGCAGCTCGGCCAGCCGATGTTCTCCACGGAGGACCGCCTCGCCCGGCAAGTGGCACCCAAGGCAACATCTGCCTGAGACCGAGGCAAGCGCGCCGGGCGGGGACGCGCCGCTCGGACACCCGCCGCGCAAAAAGGGGCCTTCTTCCAGGAAAGGGGAGAGGGGATGGTCCGACAGGGTAAGAATATAGCCATCGGGTGAGATGGGACCCCCGCGGGTGGGGACGTGGAGGGAGGAGCTACCCGTGTTCAACGTCTCTCCCGAAGACGTGCTTCGGGGGTTGAAGCGGTCGAAGCGGCTGGCCAAGCAAGACATCCTCGCCAGCAGCAAGACGCCCAACCCCCGGTACTGGACCGCCCACGCTGAGGCCCGCCGACGTGTCTACGACCTGCTGATGGAAGCCATCGAACGCGAAGGACTCGACTCCGCCTACCACCTGGCCCGACGCCAATTCGCCACGTTGCTGGAGACTCCTGCCGATCGCCGAGCCGATGACCCCGAGCGTAACGGGGAAGAGCAAGCTCTCAGGCTCTTCTTCGCCATGCTCGGGCTCGCGGACCAGGACGTGGACACCCTGGTGCAGGAGATCACGCCCGAGGCCGCTCCGAGCTCGTCATCGGTAGCGGTCAACTGAAAGGCTCTACGGCGCCTGCCGCGGGGTAACGGCCGCGGCGGTTGCCGCGCTCCTCTACGCAAGGAGGTCGTGCTGCACCTTTCGGCGCGGCCGCCGACGGGATGGCGCGCTCACCCAAGCTTGCGCAGGACGCCGATGACCTTGCCGAGGATCTGCACGTCCTTCGTGAGGATCGGCTTGTAGCGCGGGTTTTCGGGCTGGAGGCGGACCTGGCCCTTCTCCTTGAAGATGCGCTTCACGGTGGCCTCGTCTTCCACCAGCGCGACCCCGATCTCGCCGTTCTCGACCGACGGCTGCGAACGAACCACCACGTAGTCGCCGTCCAGGATGCCCGCGCCCTTCATGCTGTCGCCCCGTACCCGCAGCATGAAGACCTCGGCGTGCTCGGTGAAGTCGGCCGGCAGGGGGAAGAAATCCTCGACGTTTTGGACGGCGAGCAACGGCTGGCCCGCGGGCACCCGACCCAGCACGGGCACCTGGACGATCTCTTTGCGGACGGGCCGGTGGTCGTCGAGGATCTCGATGGCTCTGGGCTTGGTGGGATCCCGGCGCAGATACCCCTTTTCCTCGAGCCGGGCGAGGTGGCCGTGGACGGTCGAGCTCGAGCTCAGGCCCACCGCCTCTCCGATCTCCCGTACCGACGGCGGATAGCCCCGGCTCTGGACCATCTTCCTGATGAACTCCAACACCTGACGCTGACGAGGCGTGAGCTCCCGTGAGGGTGCCATCGGCCCACCGCACCGTCCTTTCCCCGGCGTGATGCCCTGGCTGGAAGGTCATTGCCATGATAACACGTGCGTTCGCCCTTCGCAAACATGAGTTCGCCGGCGAGCGCACGTTTCCCCAAACAGGTGGTTGACAGGCGCATATATGTTCGGATATCCTGCGAACAGAGATTCGCCACCTGGCCGTTCGGGTACCGCGGTCTCGGAGGAGGACTGAAACGGTGGAGCGCTCTACGCCGGCCAAGGTCATCTCCCTGCACGGGGGGCTCGAGCAGGCAAGGCCGGCGGCAAGTCGGCCGCCGGGAAGCGGCGGGCGGGTCGCGCAGGGATGGCAGGCCGCCCTGACCATCGCCGTTGGCGTGCTGCTCTTGGCCTGGGTGCTCCGGTGGCAGGCCGTACGGGAGCCCTCGGACCGGCACGGGAGCACGGGGCCGAAGACGCTGGGGTACGAGCGGGTGATCGAGCCGGGCGAGACGCTCTGGGACGTGGCCGTCCGCGAGGGCCCGGCCGGGGCCGATCCGAGGTGGCTGGTCGAGAGCCTGCGCCGGGCCAACGGCATCGAGGCGCCTCAGGCCTTGGAGCCGGGGCGAAGGCTCTGGATTCCCTGGCCGCCGGTCGCAGGCAAAAGCGGCGGGGTGGCCGGCGCTACGGCCGACCTGGCTACGGCCGACCCGGCGGACGACGCAACGTGGTCAGGGGGCTCGCTCAGTAGGGAAGTCGCTTCAGCTGTTCCTTGAGACGCCGGTTGAGCACGTGGGTGTAGCGCTGGGTGGTGGCGAGAGAGGCATGCCCCAGTAGTTCCTGGATGGTGCGGAGGTCCGCGTCCGCCTGGAGCAGCAGCGTCGCCACCGTGTGACGGAGCTTGTGAGGCGAGAGGCCCGGCCGGGCCGTGGGCAGTGCCGACAGGATGCGACGCAGCAAGTAGCGCACGCCGGACGGAGAGAGCGGCTCGCCCCGCCGGTTGACGAAGAGCCGGTCCGAGCGGGAGCGGGCAGTAAGCTCGCGGCGTTGCGGAAGGTACGCGGAGAGGATCTCGGCGAGCTCCTCGCGCATGGGGACCAGGCGCTCCTTGCCGCCTTTGCCGAAAAAGCGGATGGCGCCGGCGGCAAAGTCGACGTCATCGAGGCGAAGGGCCAGCATCTCTCCCAGCCGGCAACCGGTGTAGAGGAAGGTCGCGATGAGGGCCCGGTCCCTGGCGGGCAGGGGCCCCGCCTCCGCCGATGCGTCGAGCAGGGCGGCCGCCTCTTCGCCGGTCAGGAAGACCGGAAGGCGCCGGGGAAGCTTCGGGCTCGGCAGGCGTTCTGCCGGGCTGGCGGCGAGGACACCCTGATCCACGAGATAGCGGTAAAAGCCGCGGATCGCGCTGATCTTGCGAGCCCGCGTGGGTGCCTGGTTCTGGCGATCGTCATACACGTACTCGAGGAATCCGCGCAGGAGCAGCGCATCGGCCTCGGCCAGGCTCTTACCCTGGCTGCGGCAATAGCGGTCGAGCAACGCGAGGTCGCCGGCGTAGGCGCGCGCGGTCCTCCGGCTCAACCCCCGTTCGACCAGGAGATGCCGATAGTACTGCTCGATGAGCGGATCGGCCGGTACGGGCTCCGAGCCGGCGGGCTGCTCCACGGCGTTTGCGGCGGGCGGCAACGGCCGGTACGCCTGGTCAGGGGACGCCTCGATGTCGCCAGTACGCGAGGGGCGCGGCTTGGGCCGGCGCGATGGGGTCAACGATGCTCACCCTTCCTGGTGACGAGCGTAGCGCATCGAGGCCGGTCGTGCACGCCCGGGACCGGCATCCGTCGTGTATGCGTGTTACTGCGCTAAAGAGACATTTAGCGCAGTAGACCGTGACACCTTCTGGGCTGTCGCCCGGCTGCGGCCGGCCTCTACGCCCGGGGGTTCGCCCCTTCGGCCCGGTGCGCTGCAACGCCAGCGCCTCCACGCATTCCGGGTGCAGGCGCCACCGGCCGTCCTCGAGGGCGTAACGGCCCCACGGCAGCACCACGAGCGCGTCCGACACGAGTCCGGCCACGTCGGGGCGCGGATCCGTCCAGGTGTGGCTCGCCATCGCCACCGTCACGACCGAGGCGGCTCCCGCGGCGCGGACGGCCTGCGCCACGACCGCCAGCGCGCGCCCCGTGTCGGCCACGTCGTCGACGACCGCGACGCGCCGCCCCTGCCATCCGGACCCCAGCGGGACACGCCACACCGGGTCGGCGGAGGCAACCCTGTCCCCGACCCGCCGCGAGACCACGGCGGGGAAGAGGTCGAGCCGCAATCGCGACGCCTGCGCGACCTGGCCGCTGCTTTCGGCGCCTACGAGCGGCTTTCCTCGTCGATCCCCCGGCGGAGGAGCTCCCGAAGACGCTCCTGCCCGCCGGCTCCGTGCTGTTGCAAGGCGGCCAGGAGCTCGGTGTGGGAGCCCGCCAGGGCCACCGCCAGGTGCTCGGTGCCAAGATAGGCATGACCGAGCGCCGTCGCTTCTGCGCCGGCCTGGGTGACCACCTGCTTGGCCCGTGGCGAGAAGGGCACCTTGCCGGCTCCGGGTGCCGGGTCGCCGCCGGGGAGGTCCAACCGAAAGGCCCGCAGGTCGATGCCGGCCCTCCGGAGCAGCCGCTCTGCCCCGCTTCCCTCTTCCAGGGCAAGGGCGGCGAGCAGGTGCGCCGGCTCCACCCGTGCAGAGCCCATGGCCCGGGCCACGCCCTCGGCCCGTTCCATCGCCCTGCGCATGCGGTCGGTCAGCTGCATCATCGCGTATCCCCCTCGACCGTTTCGTTGGCCGGCCGGTGTGGGCTTTCAGCCCGCATGCGTCGGGGCGCCGTACGCCCCCCGGGTATCGCGGTCAACCCATGGGGTATCGGCTCATCCGGAGCGCCGAGGGACCTCCACGTGCCGTCCTCGTCCTGGCGGGCGACGTCGTTCCCCTCGATCCGGTAGGGCGGCCAGCCCTTCCCCGCCTCGACGTTGAGGGCTTGCACCAGCACCGTTGCCTCGGCGCGGAGCCGCTGGACCTCCTCCTGGGGTACCAGGCCCTTCTCAGCCATGCGCAGGCGCTGGGCACAGCCGAGCAGGAGATGCTCGGCTGCCTCGTTAAGGGCGGCTTCGATGACGAGATTGTCCCCGGCATCGAAGACGTATTTGAGGGCCCGCAGCAGTTCCAGCGCCCGCCGCGACAGCCGGATGTTCTTCTGGGCGCCCGGCATCGTTGTGCCCCCCTTGTAGAGCCATATGCATGATAGCATGCTAGCATACCTCCCGTCAACACGCCCCGTGAACCCTCCGGATACCTCCCGGCCAGTGATGCGCACCCGCCGGGCGCCGGCCTTCCCCCCGGTTGACATCCGGCCGCCCTAGCCCTATGCTCATGGATGTAACCGTTTCCCTACCCGGTACGGTATCCACCGTACGCGCCCGTGCAACCCGATGGAGGTGACGGCTCGTGTCGGACTTCATGGATCGCCGCGCTCTTCTGAGGCGGATGGGAGCGGCCATGGCCGGGCTCGGGGCCTACGCCAGCGTCGCCGGACGGGCCATGGCGGCCGGCACGATCCAGGCGGGACCAGCGTCCCGGGATCCGACGCGCCTGGTCGCCCTTCCCGGTAAGCGCCCGCTCATCCAGATCTACGACAAGCCCCCGGTGTACGAGACACCGACGGGTGCGCTCATCGGCAAGGAGATCTACCCGCTCACGGACCGCGACGCGTACTACGTGCGCTGGCGCGAAGCCAACATCCCGGTGATCCGGCCGGAGGAACTGCGCGTCGACGTAGCGGGCGATGCGGCGGTGAGTCCCCGGAGCTTCACGTTCGACGACCTGCGCAGGTTCGAGGAAGTCTCCGTGGCGGCGGTCGGGGCGTGCACCGGCATGGGGCGGGCAACCCTGCGCCCTCTGCTGCCCGGTGTTCCCTGGGGCAAGGGTGACGTCTCCGCCGCCAAGTGGACGGGCGTGCGCGTGCGCGACCTGCTCGAGGCGGTCGGTGTCAAGGACGACGCCGTGCAGGTGGCGTTCAAGTCGGCCGGCCAGACCATCGCCTCGAAGGCGCCCGAGTACTGGCGGATCCAGAGCGTCGACGAACTGATGAATCCCGACGCCATCCTCGCCTACAAGATGAACGACGCCGAGATACCCATCTGGAACGGAGCGCCCCTCCGCCTGGTCGTGCCGGGCGAGTATGCTCCGGGCTGGGTCAAGCAGGTGGTGCGCGTCGAGATCCGCTCCACCCCCATCGACAACCTGTGGGCCGGCACTCAGGCCGGGCCCGACCCGTTACGGATCGTCTCCTTCGTCACCACCCCGCAGGACGGCACCGTGCTCCACGCCGGCCAGGAGACAGAACTGACGGGCATCGCCTTCGACTCGGGGATCGGCATCGCCAGGGTCGAGGTCAGCCTCGACGGCGGCAAGACGTGGGATCGGGCGGCGCTCGAGCCGTCCTACGGCAAGTACGTGTGGCGGGTGTGGCACTACCGCTTCACGCCGCGCCGGCGGGGCAAGCTGACGATCCTCACCCGCGCGACGGGCGTCCAGGGCGAGGTCCAGCCCTTCGAACCCCTCGAAGCCCATTACGCCACCGCGCGCCGGCTCAACTCGGTGCTCGAGTACGCGAGCTACCTGGAGGTCGCCTGAGATGGCGTCGACGCACGAAAGGCTCGGCGTGGCGGCGCTGGTTGGAGGCGTGGCAACGGCGGCGCTCGTGGGCATCGCCGCATGGCTGGGTAGCCGCCAGGCGGCCATCGCGCCGCCGGCGCCGGCGGCGCAAGTTTCCGAGGTCACAGGGCCCGTCTATGCCGAGCTCGTCCTGACAGAATGGCAGCTGGAACCCGGCGAGGGCAAGCAGACGGTGCAGACTTTCTGTACCATCTGCCATTCGCTCGCTCCCATTCTCCAGCACCGGGAGTTTCCGAAACAGACGTGGGTCGCCGAGGTCGACAAGATGCGGCAACGCTACGGGCTGCCCATCAACGACGAGATCGCCCGGGAGATCGTCACTTATCTCGAGGAGCACTACAGCCTGGAGTCCATCCAGGCCCGGGCCCGGGTCGCTGGCGAGCCGGTGGCCCGGTGAGGCCGGGCTCCCCGTCGATGTTCTCCTCATCCGGGAGCGGCGAGAAGCCCCTTGTCGCAAAGGCGCCGGTGCTCTTTGAGCATGCAGCGATCCATGACGACGAGCAAGCCGGCCTTGCGGGCCTTCTCGGCCGCTTCCGGGTGGACGACGCCCTCCTGCAGCCACAGCGCCCGGGCGCCGATCCGGATGGCCTGGTCCACGATGGCCGGCACGTGCTCAGGGCGCCGGAACACGTCCACCACGTCCACGCCTTCCCCGATGGACAGGAGGTCCCGATGGCTCTTCTCCCCGAGCACCTCGCCGGCTGCCGGATTCACAGGCAGGATCCGGTATCCCTGGCTCTTCAGGTAGCGCGCGACGACGTGGCTCGGGCGCGACGGATCGGGAGAAAGCCCCACGACCGCGATGGTGCGCGCTCGCCGGAAGATCTCCAGGATCGTGGTGTCCTCATGCTCCATGCCTGGCCGCCCCTCTCCTACCCTCTTTCCTGTCCGGCCTTCCGCTGCCGTCCCGAAAGCCCCGGGACGGCGCATGGGTTCGCCCCGGTGGGCGGGGGCCCTGCCATGGCCGCCGAACCTCGCACGCGTATCGTCGACAGGCTCGCTTGCTCCCGCGACCTCCCAGATGGTATACTCGAATCCAGCGCAGGGGCGTAGCTCAACTGGCAGAGCAGCGGTCTCCAAAACCGCAGGTTGCGGGTTCAAGTCCTGCCGCCCCTGCCAGCTGCGACGAGCCGAAAGCGTACTGCCGTGCACCGGGCGGCGGCACGATCCGTGGCGCGGCTCAGCCCCCGGCCGGTCGCCCCAGCCCGTAGAGCATCAGGAAGGTCAGCGGCCCGGAGACCGAGACGAACACCCACAAGGGAAAGGTCCAGCGGGACACTGCCCGGTGCTGCCGTGTCCGGCCGGTCAACGCCAGGACGAGCGACGCTCCCACCAGCGGCACGATCAGGGTGGCGCCCGCCACGTGCGCGCCTAGCAGCGCCAGGTAGATGGCCCGCATCCCCGGCTCCCCCTCGAACGGGGTCACCCCGAACCACCACGTCTTGAGGCCATACACGACGAGGAAGAGCCCCTGCAGGGCGGTCGCGGCGACCATCGCCTTGCGGTGGGCCCTGGCGTCGTCGCGCCGGATCCGGGCGTGGCCGTACAGGATCACTCCCGCGCTCACGGCGTTGATCGTTGCGTTGAAGGCGGCCATCCAGAACGCCGCGCTCACGGCCGGCTCCATCCCCCCGTCACTGCCGCTCGACTCGGCACCATCCCCGGGGATTCTCGCACCAGCGTGGTGGCGGCCGCCAGGTAAGGATACCGGCCCGATGGGTTCCACAAGAACCAGCCGGCGGTCCCCGCCTTCTCCGCCGCTTCGATTTGGGCGGCCAGTTCCACGGGGCCATACGTCACCCTCAGGCTGAACGCCTGCAGCCACGGCCTCACTCGGGCGGGGCCCACCCTCTGCCCCGTCGCGGCCAGCGCGAGAGCCACCGTCCGGGCCGGCTCCCGCTCCGGCACGGGAATGCCGAAGACGCCGGGCCCGAAGTGGGAGGGGTAAACCATGGGAGCGAGCACATCGGCCGCGGAGGCCATCGCTTCGCACTGCTGCCCGATGCCCATGTCTCCCGGCACGCTGCAGGCCTGGCCGAACATGGCGACGGACAGGGTGGCCCCGGTGCCTTCCAGCGCCTCCCGTACGCCCGCCACCAGTTGCCGGATGGCGGCGACCCGTTCGGCAGCCGCGGGCCGTGCCAGGCCTCTGCCCCCTCCTTCGCTGGGGAAACGTACGTAGTCCAGGTGGATCTCCGCAAACCCGGCGTCGGCGGCCATGCGGGCGAGATATGCGAGATACGCCCGCACCGCGCTCGAGCGGGGGTCGAGCCACCGCTCCCCTGCGGGGCCCACCCACGGCTCGCCTCCGCCTCCGAGCAGGAACAGCTGCGGCCGATCGGGGCCGGCCGTCTCGTCCCGCAAAGCGACGATGCGCGCTACGGGCACCATACCGTGGGCCCTCGCCTGGCGGACCAGCACCCTCGGAGCCGACCCCACGCGCTCGCCCCGGGCCGTATCGTCACCCGTCTCCCACGGCCGTAGGGTCACTTTGCCACGGTCATCCCGGACGTCGACCACGATGGCGTTGAGCCCGGCGCGTCGCAGGGCGCGCCACTCGCGTTCACCGATGCCCCGCACCAAGCGTCCGGGCGGCACGTAGACGCCGCGCAAGACGGCCGGCCGCGCCTCAGCCGCCGGGAAAGCCGCCTTTGCGGCGGGAAGGACCCGCCCCGCCGGACGCTCCGCCGGCCAGGTAGGCGCCGTCCACGAGAGGGTCGCGGTCGCCGTGAGCGCCACGACCCGGCATGCCTGGCGCACCCACCTGCTTCCCATCCACTCCGTCCATCGGCAGGCGGAAGCGGCCACGTTGAGCCTTCCGGTGCCAGAGCAGGAAGAAAATCACGGCGGCGATGAAGTACGGCACGACGACGAGCGCGACGAGGCTCGCTCCGACGTCTCGCGTACCGGCGACCGGCACGTCAATGCACCCGGAAGATCGCGTCCGGCGCGATCGCGCCGAACAGGATGATGGCAAAGATGAACGGGCTCAGCACCGCGTACACGAACTGTAGCCGCTCGAAGCGCAAGTGCATGAAGTAGGCCACGATGAGGCTCCCCTTCATGAGGGCCAGCGCCACGAGCAGCGTGACCGTCACCGCTCGGGGCAGCGCCACGGTGGCGGCGCCGAGTTCGAGCAGCGTGAAGACGAGAAGCCATACCCACGTGCGCACGTACACACCGTAACCCTGGTGCGCGGCCGCCTCGGCATGGCCGGCGACGGCCTCGGTCCGGTCGCTCACCTGCAGGCCGCCTGGGGTCGACGATGCCACGGCTGCACCACCTCCGCTCCCCGGTTGCCCCTCAGATCAAGTACAGCAACGTGAAGATGAAGACCCAGACCAGATCCACGAAGTGCCAGTACAGGCCTGCCACCTCCACGCCGTCGGCCGTGTAGCGACGCCGCGCCGACCGGGCCAGCACCGTGGCCAGGTAGACCACGCCGGCGGTCACGTGCAGGCCGTGAAAGCCGGTGATGACGAAGAATGACGCGCTGAACAGCGGCGCCCCCCAGGGGTTGCCCGACAACCGTGCCCCCTCGCCGATGAAGTGGCTCCACTCGTACGCCTGCATCCCCAGGAAAACGAGCCCGCCCAGGATGGTGAGCCCGACGAAGCGTACGGCGTCGGCCCACCGCTCCGACTTGGCCGCCGTGACCGCCATGGCCATGGTGGCGCTCGAGCAGATGAGGATGAAGGTCATGAGACCGACCAGGTTGAGGTTGAAGACCTCGTGCGAGGCCGGCCACGACGGGCTCGACAGGCGCGAGTACCCGTACCCCGACAACAGCCCCGCGAACGTCAGGGTGTCGGAGAGCAAGAAGAGCCACATCATGAGCTTGGCCCAGCTGACCCGGAACGGGGAGACGCCGCCTCCCCACTCCCCGCTCACCCGGGTCTCGTCCGCGCCGTCCGTCACGACCGGATGGGCGCCCGTCATCTCGTCCCGCCCCCTCCTTTCACGTCCAGAAGAGCAGTACCCAGAGGTACACCCACAGGCCCGCCAGGAAGTGCCAGAAGACCGCAGCGGCCCCCAAGGAGGTTTCGATCGGCTCGACGGTCGCGCCTGGCCGATCCGGGGGCTCGCCTGATCGGCCCCAGTCGCCATCGGATGCGGCCACCCGCGCGGCCCGGGCGGTGCGCCTCCAGGCCACCAGCAGCCATGCGATGCCGGCCAGCAGGTGCAATGCGTGCATCCCGGTCAGCAGGTAGAAAAACGAAGCGTGCGCGCTGGCGGCCAGGCCCACGCCCTCCCCGGCAAGCTGCCGCCACGCCTCGAGCTGCCCTGCTACGAAGGAGGCCCCCAACAGGGCGGCGATCCCGACCGCGCCGGCACCTCTACGAGCCTGCCCGGCGCGCGACAGGCGCCGCCCCCACTCGAGAGCAGCGCTGCTCCCGAGCAGCACGGCCGTGTTGAGGTACAAGATGGCCGGCATGGGGCCGGTCTGCCAGTCCACGGACGTGCGCCGCGCCAGGTACGTCGCCGTGAACCCTACGAAGAGCATGGCCACGGCGGCCGACAGTACCCACGCCGCGAAGACGCCGGCGCCCGTCCCGGGTGACACCAGGTCGCTGGCCCCTCCGCCCGAGCCGGGCGTCCATGGCCCCCCGGGACCGCCGGGATAGCCGCTGCCCGGGTCGCCCGGCCCCGGCACGGGCGTCTGGCTTGCCCGGCCTTCCGTCCGCTGCTGCTCGGTGGTCGTCACGGTGGCCATGTCGGGCTACTGGCCCCCCTGCACGGCGGCCGGGGCGGCGACCTCCGCCGGGACGGTCTGCGGTACGAAGTCACGGTCGCTGCCCGGCAAGCTGTAGTCGTATGCCCACCGGTAGACGACCGGTTGCCGCTCGCCCCAGTTGCCGTGCGGCGGCGGGGACGACGTGGTCCACTCCAGGCTGGTCGCTTGCCACGGGTTGGCCTCCGCCCGCTTGCCCTTCGCCAGGCTCCAGACGACGTTGACCACGAAGAGCATGTGGGCCACGAACATGACGAACGCGCTCACCGACACGAAGGCGTTGACGCCGCTCAAGCCGCTCAGGTAGCCGTACATCTGGGGCGAGTAAATGCGCCGCATCATGCCGGCAAGACCGGCGAAGTGCATGGGGAAGAACGTGCCGAACGTGGCGGGCAACGCCAGCCAGAAGTGCCATCGCCCCAGCCGCTCGTCGAGCATCCGGCCGAACATCTTGGGGAACCAGTGGTACAGTCCCGCGAACATCCCGAACAGCGCGGCGCTGGCCATTACGAAGTGGAAATGGGCCACCACGAAGTAGGTGTCGTGCACGTACATGTTGAAGGCAGGCTGGCCCAACAACAGCCCGGTGAGCCCGCCGGTCACGAACAGCGAGACGAACCCGATGGCGAACAGCATCGCCGGGGTGAAACGCAGCTTCCCGCCCCACAGCGTCGCCAGCCAGTTGAACGTCTTGATGGCCGACGGGACGGCGATGATGAGCGTGGTCGTCATGAATGCGGTGCCCAGCATCGGGTGCATGCCGCTCACGAACATGTGGTGGCCCCATACCAGGAAGCTCAGGAAGGCGATGGCCGATATGGTGAGCACCATGACCGGATACCCGAAGACGGGCTTGCGGGCGTTGTTGGAGATGACCTCGGAGACGATGCCCATCGCCGGAAGCACCAGGATGTAGACCTCAGGGTGCCCCAGGAACCAGAAGAGGTGCTGCCACAGCAGCGGGTCCCCGCCGCCGGCGGTGATGGTCTTTCCCCCGATGACCGCGCCTGCCGGCAGGAAGAACGTGGTACCGGCGTGCCGGTCGAACAGGAGCATGATCGCCGCGGCCAGCAGCACCGGGAAGGAGAGCAGCGACAGGATCGCCGTGATGAACAGGGCCCAGGTGGAAAGGGGCAGCCGCATCATGGACATGCCGCGGGTCCGGAGCTGCAGCACCGTGGTGATGTAGTTGAGGGAGCCAAAGAGGAAGGCTACGATGAGAATGGCCAGGCTGACGAGCCAGAGGGTTTGTCCCAGCCCCTCTCCCGGCCCGGCCAGCGGGGTCGCCGACAACGGAGCGTACGCCGTCCACCCCGAGATGGGCGCTCCTCCCGGGACGAAGAAGGCGGCGAGCAGGACGGCGGAGGCGACGGGAAACAGCCAGTACGACAGCATGTTGAGCAACGGAAAGGCCATGTCCCGCGCCCCGATCTGCAAGGGAATGAGGAAGTTGCCGAACCCCCCGGTCAGCGCCGTGCTCATCACGTAGAAGATCATGATGGTGCCGTGCATGGTGACCAGGGAGAGGTAGAAGCCCTGGTTCATGATGCCGTTGGGGAAGCCTTGCGGCAGGATCCGGCCCAACAGCGGCCACGACGAGCCGGGCCAGCCCAACTCCAGCCGCATCAGCATGGCCAACAGGCCTCCTACGAGGGCCATCACGAAGGACGTCACGAGGTACTGGATGCCGATGACCTTGTGATCCAGGCTGAAGACGTAGCGCCGCCAGAAGCTCTCCCGGTGCGCCACCTCGTGCGCCGTACGGGCCTCTTGCTCGATGACCGCCATAGCTAGCGCTCCCTCTCCTTCAGCGCGTTCCCGGGGACGCCATCCACGCCTCGAACTGGTCCGGGGTCTCCACCTTCAGGGTGCTGGCCATGACGAAGTGGCCGACCCCGCACAGTTCCGCGCACGCGATCGGGTACGTGCCGGTACGCGTGGGAGTGAACCACACCTGGGTGACCCGGCCCGGCACCGCGTCCTGCTTGAAGCGGAAGTGAGGCACGTAGAAGCTGTGGATGACGTCCTTGGACCGGATGAGCAGCCTGACCGGCCGGTTGACCACCAGATGGAGCTCGTTGGTGATGACGTCGTCGGCCGCGCCGCGCTCCGCGCGCTGGATCCCGAGAGGCGACCGGAACGAGTCGCGGGTCAGGTCCACCGGGGCGAGCACGCCATCCGGGCCCGGGTAGTGGAACTGCCAGCCGAACTGCTGCGCGACGACCTCCACCGTCATCGCGCCGGACGGCGGCGAACCGTGCACCTGCAACCACAGTGAACCGCCGAAGATGGTCAGGACGATCAGGATGCCGGCGGTCGCGATGGTCCACCCGGCCTCCAGCCGCCGGTTCTCGTGCCAGTGAGCGGCCCGTTGGGCCGCGCTCGTCTGGCGGAAGCGCATGGCCGTGAAGCCCAGCAACAGGTGTACCAGGACGAAGACCACGGAGATGATGGAGAAAACGACGAGGAACAACCGATCGATGGCCATGCCCTGGGTCGACGCCACCGGCGGCAGCCACCAGTGCTTCGTCGCCACCACGGTGGCGACCACGGCCGCCGCCGTGACGGCCCAGACCAGCACGGCCACCGCCACGCCATGGCGGGCGTGCGCCTGCACCTCCGGCGCCTCGGCTCCGGGATGTTCCACGGTCTCCCCCCCACGCTTCCATCCCGCACCGGTCCCCGACGCGGTGGGACGCCCCTCGGTGGGGCGCACTCAACATGTTCTCTAGGCAGCGTTAACACCCTGCTGACCGTGGCAACCCGCTACGCGAAAGAGGCAAAAAGGGGAGGGGCTCGCTCTTCCCTCCCCTGCCGGGCGGTGACCCACGGGATGGCGCCCCGTCGACGCCGGGTGCCGCTCAGGGCGTGCCGACACCCAGCGCGCCGGCCAGGGCGGCCACGACGATGGCGAGCGCTCCCCGCCAGCCGGCCGCTCCCCATCCTATCACGGCCACGGTGTCGGGCACCGGCGGAGACGCCGCAGTGCTCAGGGCCACCCACGCCGCCAGCGCGCTCAGGAGCATGCCCACCCCGCCTCCGCACAGCAGGCCGGCGTGGCCGGCAAGGCGCCCCGAGACCCACCCGCCGAGGGCGGCGGTCCCGTAAGCGCCTGCCAGGTAAAGCCACTCCGGTACGACCAGCATCCAGCCCGAGCGCTGCAGAGTGCCCAGGACGACGGCCGCTGCCATGCACCCGACCAGAGCGACCGCGCTTCCCGCCAGGATGGCCCCCGCCACGGGCATGCCACCGGCCGCCTGGTGGGCGCCTGCCGTGCCCCGGGCTGCTCCGCCGCCCACGCGCCGTCCTGCGGGCACCCAAGAACCCGCCCCCACAGGGCCACCTCCCGGGTCAGCCTATGCCCGGAGCGGCAGCTCCCATGACGGCCTCCTCCCGGCTTGCCTGGCGGCCTGCCGGCGTCACGCACCCTGGCGTTCTTTCTGGGCGGCTTCGATCACCTGCTGGGCGATGGGTGCGGGGACCTCCTCGTAGTGGTCGAACTCCGTCTTGAAGCGCCCCCGGCCCTGGGTAATGGAGCGCAGGTCGACCGCGAAACGGAACATCTCGGCCATGGGGGCCTGCGCCCGGATCACCCGCAGCGAGTCGCGCGCCTCCATGCCGAGGATACGCCCTCGCTTCTTGTTGAGCTCGGCGATGACGTCGCCCATGGCCGCCTCGGGGACCTCGACCTCGACCGAGAGGATGGGCTCCAGCAGGACGGGGTTGGCCTCCATGAAGGCCTTCTTGAACGCCATGGAGGCGGCTATCTTGAAGGCCATTTCGGAGGAGTCGACCGGGTGGTACGAACCGTCGTAGAGGGCGACCTGGATGTCGACCACCGGGTAGCCGGCCAACACACCCTCGGCGCAGGTCTCCCGGACTCCCTTCTCGACCGCAGGGATGTACTGTCGAGGCACCGCTCCGCCGAAGATACGATCCACGAACTCGAAGCCCTTGCCCGGCTCCAGCGGAGCGAGCTCGAGGAAGACGTGGCCGTACTGCCCGCGCCCGCCGGTCTGCTTCTTGTACTTGCCCTCGGCTTTCTGGGTACTCCGGATCGTCTCCCGGTACGGCACCCGCGGGGGCACGAGCTCGACTTCGACGCCGAACTTCTTTTGCAGACGGCTGGTCATGACCTCCAGGTGGAGCTCGCCCATCCCGGAGATCAGAATCTGCCCCGTTTCCCCCGACTTTTCGACCCGGACGCTCGGGTCCTCTTCTGCCAGGCGGGCCAACCCCGACGAGATCTTGTCCTCGTCGCCCCGGCTCTTGGGATGCACGGCCATGGTCAGCACCGGCTCGGGGAACCGGATGCCGGGCAGCCGCAGCTGCGCGTCCCTGGCCGTGAGCGTGTCGCCCGTACCCGTCTCCTGCAGCTTGGCCACCGAACCGATCTCGCCGGGGCCCAGCTCTTCCACCGCCAGCTGCTCCTTGCCTCGAGGCACGAAAAGCTGGCCGATGCGCTCGTCCCTGCCCCGCTGGGGGTTGTAGACGCTGGAGTCGCTGCGGATGGCGCCAGAGTATACCCGGAACAAGTTGAGCCGGCCCACGTAGGGGTCCGAGATGGTCTTGAAGACCAGGGCATACAGCGGTCCATCGGCCCGCGCTCGGTGTCGCACGACCTCCCCGCTCTTCGCGTCCAGCAGCACTACGTCGCCCGCATCCTCGGGAGAGGGCAGGAGGTCGACCAGCAGGCGCATGAACCGGCGCACCCCGGCCCCTCGGGTCGCCGAGCCGCACGCCACAGGGGTCAGCGTGCCCTGGTGCACGGCATGGCGCAGCGCCCGGCGCATCTCCTCGGGCTCGATGGGCTGCTCCTCCAGGAACTTGGCGGTCAGCTCGTCGTCGGTCGCCGCGACCGCCTCGACCAGCCGGTCGCGCCACGTAGCCGCCTGCTCCTGCCACTCGGCGGGGATGTCGGACGGCTCCTCCCCGAACCCCTTCGGCGAGACGCGATACGCTTTCATCTCGACCAAATCGATGATCCCCTGGAAGTGCTCCGCCTCTCCCATGGGGATCTGCACCGCCACGACCCGGGTGCCGTACAGCTGGTGGAGCTGGTCGAAGGTGCGGCCGAAGCTCGCGTTCTCCCGGTCCATCTTGTTGACGAAGCACAGCCGCGCCACCGGGCGCCCGCCCTCGTACGGGTGCTCCGCCATCGCCCAGACCTGTTCCGAGCCGACCTCCACGCCCTGTGGGGCTGAGAGCACCAGCACAGCGCCCTCGACCACCCGCAGGCTCCCCACGACCTCGGCCGCGAAGTCGAAGTACCCGGGAGTGTCCACCACGTTGAGGCGGTGCCCCTCCCACTCCACGGCTGCGACCGCGGCCTGGATGCTGATGTGCCGGCGCACTTCCTCCGGGTCGTAGTCGGTGGCCGCGGTCCCCTGGTCCACACTGCCCAACCGGCTCGTGGATCCGCTTACGAAAAGCATGGCCTCCGCCAGCGACGTCTTGCCGGCTCCCCCGTGCCCGATCAGAGCTACGTTACGGATCCGCTCGGCTGCCACTCGTTGCACTGCCACGTCCCCCTACTGCCCGGGCCTGACCCCCCGCAGGGAAACGCTCCCTGCACCCATCGAGCCAGGGCCGCCGTCTCGGCGCCTAGGCCGACTTCGCCGCATTCTTTCGGCGATCCTGCTCGAGCAGGCCCCGTGCCGTCCCGCTCGCGGGCTCAAGCGGAGGCCGCCTGGAGCTCCGCCAGCGCGCGCTGAACCATCTGGAGGTCTTGCCACGCCATCGGCTTTTTCGACGGGTCCCGCAACAGCGCCGCCGGGTGAAACGTGACGAGGTACCGGATGCCGTCTCGCACGTACCAGCGTCCCCGTAGGGACGAGATGGAGCCTCTCGGCTCCACCAGCTGCCGGGCTGCGGTGGCCCCCAGGCACAGGACGATGGAAGGGTGGATGAGCTCGATCTGGCGGCGCAAGTTGGGCCAGCACGCGGCCATCTCGTCGGGGGTAGGCACCCGGTTGTTGGGAGGGCGGCACTTCACGACGTTGGCGATGTACACGTCCCGCCGGCTGAGCCCGATGGCCGCCAGCATGCGGTCCAGCAGCTGGCCGGCAGGCCCGACGAATGGCCTGCCGGTCTCGTCTTCGACCTGGCCGGGCCCTTCTCCCACCAGCATCAGGCGCGCCCGGGGGTGACCTTCTCCGAAGACCACCTGGGTACACGTCGCCCGCAGGCCGCAACGGGTACATCCCTTGACGATGGCCTCGAGCGCCTGCAGGTCACGCGCTCCCGACAGCCGTCGCACCCAGTCGTCGCTCGCAGCGGGCGGACGATCGGGAGCCGGCTCCGGGTGACCGGTCGTGGGTGCGGCTCCCCGCGCCCCGGCATCCTCTCCCCCGAACAACGAGAGCTGCTCCGCCCGGTGTGACACGGTCACCGGCCTCCTTGCCTTCGCATGGATCCGGGCCCGGCAAGGCCCGGGCTCGTCAATCCCGCCGCACCTCGAAGTCCGGGTATCGGCCGCTCGCCACCTCGGAGGCCTGTGTGACCCGGATGACCCTGGAGCCCGGCGGCCCCTTGCGCACGCACTCGACCAGCTCTTCGAGGGCGGAGTCCGGTCCCTCGGCCCAGACCTCGACCGACCCGTCGGGGAGGTTGCGCACCCAGCCCACGAGGCCGAGCCGCCGGGCCTCCCGGCGCGTGAAATCCCGAAAGCCGACACCCTGCACCCGACCGAACACCTGCAACCGAACCGCCTTCGCGCCGCTACCGCCCGTCACCCTGGTCATCCCCCCGCCACCGGCCAGGGAGAGCGCAGGGTCAGGCGCCGGCGGGCGATGTCGTAGGCCACGGCCCAGCCCAGGGGCCGCAGCACCTCGAACGGCGCGTACAGGATGCCCCGGGCCGCGTCGAACTCCGGCGCCACCGGCAGGTCCACGCTGGACCGGTCCCCGTGCGCCAGGGGGAGGTCGGCATACAGGCGAACCACGCTCGTGCCTGCCTGGAGTACAGCATGGCGCGAGGCCGGCTCGTGCCTGATGGAGACCGGCACGAACTGCCCCAGCTGTGTCACGTCCACGAGCGGCAAGTCTCCCGACCACTGCACGTGGATGCCCGGGCCGAGCCCCATCTCCCGGCCGTCCACGGAGATCACCAGGAAGTTGGGAGAGACCTGGCCGAGCACGTCCAGCTGCCCGCCGGGACGCACCACGAGGAGCTCGCGGGTCGGCCGGCGCACGAACCCGGGGGATGCCCCGACCCACGTCGCCGACGCAATCCACGTGAGCTGGTCGCCCACCACCCGCACCATCTGCAACCCTGAAGGACCCGCCCCCTCCAGGACGAGCGGCGCGGCCGTGCTCGCGGGCGGCGGGCCCACGACGCTCCCCCTCACCCATCGCAGGCGCAGGCGCTGGTCGGGGTCGAAGGCCCGCTGCGCGACGACCAGGCTGCCGGCATCCCACCGATACGCGTAGACGAGCGAACGATCCGTCACCGCCACGATCCTGGCGCTGCTCGAGCCGTCCGGCGCGGGTACGACGGTCAGGGCAGTGACGGCGCCCCAGGGATAGGATTCCGCGACGGCCTGGAGCCCCAGCGCACCCCTCCAGCGGTAGACGCGCAAAGCGCCACCCTGCTCGCCCGTCACCACTTCGGCGATACCGTCCCCGTCGAGGTCGCCCGCCGCGACGGTTCGCACCCGCACCCCCGGCTTGCTGCGCCACAGCCGCCGGTAACCCCCGCCGGCCGCCGCGCTGAACAGGAACAGCTCGTCGTTGCCGTTGAGGGCCAGGATCTCCAGGGGAGGGGGGCCGTCCAGTTCCGCGGCGACGACCTGCCGCGCCTCGCCGAAAAGGTAGCCCGAAACGGGTACGACGACCGGCCGCTCTGATGCGATGGCCCGGATCACCGTGAGGGATCCTGCTCCCCCGGACCCCACGACCAGGTCCGGCTGCCCCGTCCTCTCGAGGCTGGCGACCGTAAGCGCCGTGACCCCCGAGGGCAGCCCGAGCTTGAAGCTCTCGACCCACCGGTAGTCGCTCGTAAACCGTCCGACCTCGACCCGATCCCGCCACCCGATGGCGAGGAGCCCCCCGCCGGCATCCACCTCTGCCAGGGCCTGGACACCGGAGAGCACTTCGGTGGCGATGCGCACGTACGCCACCGGGTTGGCGGGCGGGAGGATGGCGGGGCTGGGCGCCGGTGTCACCGGCTGCTGGGCCTGTCCTCCCACGGCCCAGAGCACGGTCATGGTCCATCCGACCGCCGCGAGGACCGGCCACCGCCGCCACCACTTCGCGGGTGTCCCCACCGAGATGCCTCCCGGACCGCGTGGATTCTGTCTTGGAGGCGGCATCCCTGCGAGCCGCCCTGGCCGGAGCCCACGCGCTTCATTGACCCGTGAGCGCAGGTGTGCTATCGTAAGGACGCTTCGGGGCGTGGCGCAGCTTGGCTAGCGCGCTACCTTGGGGTGGTAGAGGTCCCGGGTTCAAGTCCCGGCGCCCCGACCATTTCTCTTGCCGTCAGGCCTGCGAGGCTTCGACCGCCTCCGACTCCGCTTCGTGGGCGCCCAGACCGAAGGCGTCGTGGACCGCCCGGACGGCCCGATCCAGGTGCTGTTCGTCGATGAGGCAGGAGACCTTGATCTCGGAGGTCGAGATGGCCTGGATGTTGATGCCTTCGGCGGCCAGCGCCCCGAACATCCTGGCGGCCACGCCCGGATTGCTCACCATGCCGGCTCCCACGATGGAGACCTTGCCCACCGTCGCGTCGTGACGGACGTCGTCCGTGCCCAGCTCGGAGGCGACCCGCCGGACGATGGCGAGGGTCTGGTCGAGGTCGGTCCGGGCGACGGTGAAGAGCAGGTCCGTCGTGTGCTGCTGTTTGGCGGTCTGGACGATCATGTCCACGTTGATGCCGAGGGCCGCCAGCTCCGAGAAGAGCCGGTGGGCCACCCCCGGGCGGTCCGGCACGTCGATGATGACGATCTTGGCGACGTTGCGGTCATGCGTCACGCCCGTGACCACCATCGCCTTCTCGAGATTGGCCTCCGCAACCACTCGCGTTCCCTCCCGGTCATGGAAGCTCGAGCGCACGTGGATGACAACGCCGTACTGCGCGGCCAGTTCGACCGAGCGAGGCTGCAGCACCACGGCTCCCAGGCTCGCCATCTCCAGCATCTCGCCGTACGAGATGACCGGCAGCAGGCGGGCCGAGGGAACCACCCGGGGGTCGGCCGTGTACACCCCGTCGACGTCGGTGTAGATCTCGCACTCGTCCGCCTGGATGGCCGCCGCCAGGGCTACCGCCGTGGTGTCCGAACCCCCTCGCCCCAACGTGGTGATGTCCATCGACTCCGTCACGCCCTGGAACCCCGCCACCACCACCACTCTCCCGGCGTCGAGCTCCTGGTGGAGCCGGGCCGTGGAGATACGGCGGATACGGGCCCGGGTGAAGACCCCGTCGGTCTGGATGCCCACCTGGGAGCCTGTCAGCGAGATGGCCGGCACCCCCATGTCCTGGAGCGCCATGGCCACGAGGGCGATGGAGACCTGCTCGCCGGTGGACAGTAGCATGTCCAGCTCGCGGCGAGGCGGCTGAGCCGTCACCTGGCGTGCGAGCTCGATGAGCTGGTCGGTGGTGTGGCCCATGGCCGAAACCACCACGATCACCCGGTGGCCGCCGTGATAGCGATCGGCGATCCGCCGCGCCACGTGGCGGATCCGCTCGGGCGTGGCGACGGAAGTACCCCCGAATTTCTGTACCAACAAGCCCATGACCTACCCCGTTCCCTGCCTCTCTCCACCGTAACCGAGCGTCTTGACTCGGACTCCTTCGGCGGCCGGCTGCAGCGTCATTCGCCGGGCCGCCTCCCCACGCGACGCGAAAGCCCGCACCATGGCCCTTCCCACCTCGTCGGCCAGGTGAGGCCGGCTGAAGGCCAGCACCGAGGGACCTGCACCGCTCAACGCCGCGCCAAACGCCCCTGCCTGCAGGGCTGCCTCCATCGCCTCGTCCAGCCCGGGCACGAGCGCCCGCCGGTACGGCTGATGCAGGCGGTCAGAGGCCATCGCCTCCTTCAGCGCCTCCCACCTTCCCGTGGTGAGGGCCGCGAGCGTCAGCGCACAGCCGCCCACGCTGGCCACGGCCTCACCGAAGGCAACGCCGGTCGGCAAGGCTCGCCGGGCAGCCTCGGTGGGCAGCTGCCGCTGCGGTACGGCGACGACCGCCACGAGTTCGCCCCTCGGCATGGGGACGCGAATCGCCTCCACCCGCTCGCCGTACCGCGCGCAGGCCACCAGGCCCCCGAGCGCGGCGGCCGCCGCGTTGTCGGCGTGCCCTTCCATGGACGCCGCCATGTCGAGCAGGCGCCGGTATGCGAGCGGGGTTCCGCAGAGGGCGTTGGCTGCCCACAGTCCCCCCACGGCGGCGGCGGCGCTGGACCCCAGGCCCGCCGCGAGCGGGATGAGGTTCTCTTCCTCGAGGCTGACCGCGCGCCCCACTGCCCACGACGGCGGCTCGATGGCCTCGAAAAGCCGGAGGGCGGCCTGCCAGACCCGATTGGATGCATCCGTGGGGAGCCCGCCGGCCCCCTCCCCGAGCACCTGGGCCGATACGAGGCGCGGGGGCCACGCCGGCGCCTGTGGGCCCGGCGCGTCCACCCACCGGAGCACCACCCGCACCCGCAGCTCCAACGCCATGGCCAACGTGTCGAAGCCGGGCCCCAGGTTGGCAGTGGAGGCCGGTACCTCCGCCACCGCTGCTTCGACGGGAGGACGGCCCTGGTTCATGCAACGGGCTCCTCCGGCGCAGCGTGCGACGGGACGGTGGCGCCCAGCAGGGCTGCCACCTCCTCGAGCCGGCTGGTCACCCGCACCACCTGGCCGGGCCTGCCCATCCGGGCGGCCCGGTCGGGATCCTTCAGCCCGGAGCCCGTGAGGACGCAGACGATAGGCCTCGAAGCGTCCCGGAAGTAGCCGGCTCTCGCCAGTTGCGCCACGCCTGCCACGCTCGCCGCCGACGCCGGCTCGCAGAAGATGCCCTCCCGCTGGGCGAGCTCCTGCTGGGCCTCCAGGATGGCCCGGTCCGAAACGGCGGCGATGACTCCCCCCGACTCGTCCCGCGCCCGGATCGCCCCCTGCCAGCTCGCCGGGCGGCCGATGCGGATGGCGGTGGCCACCGTCTCTGGACGGCTCACCGGCCGTCCCAACACCAGGGGAGCCGCTCCTTCCGCCTGGAAGCCCAGCATGATCGGGCGAGAGGAGATGCGGCCGGCCTCGTGGTACTGCGTGAAGCCCATCCAGTAGGCGGTGATGTTGCCGGCGTTGCCGACGGGGATGGCGAGGTAGGCTGGCGCCTCTCCCAGCACGTCGCACACCTCGAACGCGGCCGTCTTCTGGCCTTCCAGGCGGGCGGGGTTGACCGAGTTGACCAGCTCGACCTCGAGCCGGCTCGCCATCTCCCGTACCAGAGCGAGCGCCTGGTCGAAGTTGCCGTCGACCTGGGCGACCCGCGCCCCGCACGCAATGGCCTGGGCCAGCTTGCCGCCCGCCACGGCCCCTTCCGGCAGCACCACCAGCGCCTCCAGCCCGGCCCGGGCGGCGTACGCGGCCGCCGAAGCGGCCGTGTTGCCGGTCGAGGCGCAGACGACGGCCTTGCGCCCGCGATGGGCAGCCAGCGAGACCGCCACGGTCATCCCCCGGTCCTTGAAAGAGCCCGTAGGGTTTTGCCCCTCCACCTTCACGAAGAGGGGGGCCCGCAGTCCGAGGGCGCGCTCGATGCTCGGCACGCGCAGCAGAGGGGTGTCGCCCTCGCCCAACGAGACCTCGGGGAGGCCGGCAGGCAGGGCCAGCCACTCCCGGTATCGCGCCAGCACCCCTCGTGGGGCGGGCGTCCGTGGGGCAGGCGTCACGGCGTCGCCACCACCCGCATGGGCACGCCTGCGTCCACGACCACCGGCAACCGGGAGACCTCCGAGACGACCTTCCGGACGGCCGAGTACGGAGCCTCGTGGGTGACGAAGACCAGGTCCACCGGCTCGCTTCCCCGCCCTTTCTGGATCACGGACTCGATGCTGACGGCAAACTGCCCGAATACCGCCGCAATCGCCGCCAGCACCCCGGGCCTGTCCAGCACCTGCATCCGGATATAGAAGCGGCTCACCATGCTCCCGGGGTCGGTCGCCTCCACCCGCCGCCCGGCCGGGGGCACCAGGCCACCGTTGGGCTCCCGCACGCCAGCGCCCTTGCTGGCCACGTCCATCACGTCGCCCAGCACCGCAGCCGCCGTCGGATCCCCCCCTGCGCCCGGCCCGTAGAACATCAGCTCGCCGGCCGCTTCCGTCGAGAGCAGGATGGCGTTGTTGACGCTCCGCACCTGGCTCAGGGGATGATGGCGCGCAAGCAAGGCCGGCCCCACCCACGCCTCGACCCGGCCGTCCTTCGACGAGGCCGAGGCCAGGAGCTTCACGACCAGCCCCAGCTCCCTGGCGTACTGGATGTCGCGACCCTCGATGCCGTTCAACCCGGTGACGTGGATCGCCTCCGGCAAGAGCCATCCTCCGAAGGCGATCGACGCCAGCACTGCCAGCTTGTAGGCGGCGTCCCAGCCGGACAGGTCCGCCTGCGGGTCGGCTTCGGCGTAGCCCAACGAGCGGGCCCGCTCCAGAGCCTCGCCGAAGCCGGTCCCCGACTCTTCCATTTCGGTCAGGATGAAGTTGGTCGTGCCGTTGAGGATGCCGGCCAACCCCAGGATGCGGTCCGAGGCGAGCGATTCCCGGATGGGCCGGATGATGGGGATGGCGCCTCCCACCGCCGCCTCGAAGAGCAGGGGCACCCCGTGGTCGTGGGCCATCGCGAGCAACGTGGCGCCGTGACGGGCCATCACCAGCTTGTTGGCGGTCACCACGGGCTTCCCCAGGGCGAGGGCCCGGCGGATCGCGCTGAGGGCGGGCTCTTCCCCGCCCATGACTTCGATGACGACCTGCACGTCGGCCTGTTCGACGAGCTCGACGGGATCGGTGTGAAGCCGGGCGCCCTCGGGCCATCCGGCTCTGGGCCTGGCTGCGTCACGCACGGCGATGCGGGCGAGCCGGATGGGATGCCCGGTGCGCCGGGCGATGTCGTCGGCACGACGCACGAGCGCCCGGGCCACGGCCTGACCCACCGTGCCGAAGCCGAGCATGCCGAGGTGCACCGCCGATCCGCTCACGCCGCCACCGCCGTCCTCCCGCCAGGGCTTCGGATCTTTGGGCGCGATTATAGATCGGCGGGATTTCCCTCACAATGCGCGCCCGTGTAAAACTGGAAAGGGGCACCGCCTGCGCGGCGCCCCCTGCTCATGCGGGTCCCGGCAAACGCGAGCTCAGCGAGCGACGGCGTCCTTGAGGGCCTTGCCGGCCTTGAACGCAGGCACCTGCCGGGCTCCGATCTGGATCTCGCGCCCGGTCTGCGGGTTGCGGCCTTTGCGAGCAGCGCGCTTGCGCACCTCGAAGCTGCCAAACCCTACGAGCTGCACCCTCTGTCCGCCCGCCAACGCCTCGGTGATGCTCTCGAAAACCGCGTCCAGCGCTCGCCCGGAATCCTTCTTGGTAAGACCCGTCTTGTCGGCGATCTTGTCAATGAGCTCCGCCTTGGTCAATTTCCGTCATCTCCTCTCGGGTGATCCGCAAGGATCCCAACGGGTGCCCGGCTTGCCTACCCGTGGCACGCTGTGGCAGGCGCTAGCTTATCCGTGCTCGCACGGAGCTATGCGACACACCCTTCAACGGCTCACGTGCCGGCCTTTGCCGGACTGGAAATTACTCCGGTGCGCTGTTTCGCCGTTTTCGGCGATCCTCCTGCTGAAGACCGTCATGTCGGGCACAAAAGGGACTTACAAAATAATACAGATGAGACCGCCACTTCCTTCGTTGACAATCCGTGTCAGTGTCTCCTGGAGCTTCTGCTGGGCGTTTTCTGGCAGCCGGTGCAGCTTGCTCTGGATCCCCTCCCGCACCAGCTCCTGCAAGGAGCGCCCGAGAAACTCCGACTGCCACAGCTTCTCCGGGCTCTCCTCGAACAGGCCCGACAGGTAACGGGCGAACTCCTCGCCCTGCCGCTCCGTCCCCACGAAGGGGGTCACCTCCGTGGTCACGTCGGCCCTCACCATGTGGATGGTGGGGGCACTCGCCTTGAGCCGGATCCCGAAGCGGCTGCCCTGCCGCACGAGCTCGGGCTCCTGAAACGCAATTTCCTCGTTGCGCGGCACCACGACCCCGTACCCGACCGCCCGCACCTGGGCCAGCGCTTCGCTGATGTGATCGAACTCCTGCTTGGCCCGCACGAGGTCCTGCACCAGCCGGATGAGCTGGTGGTCCCCGTCGATCTCGGAACCCGTCAGCTCTTTCAGCACCTGGTAGAACAGGGACGGCCGGGTGCGCACCTCGGCTACCGCACACCCCGTACCGAGGTCCATACTGGCGAACTGGGCCGACTCCACCAGCTCGTGGCGGCCGATCTGGCCGATGGCTGTCTCCACGTCCCGCACCCGGTGCACCTGCTCGAGCTGCTGGCGAACGGCCTCCACCATCTTGCGACGCACCCAGTGGTCGGCAGGGAGTTCCTCGATCCAGCGTGGCAGGCGCACGCCCACCTCCCGCACGGGGAACTCCCACAGCAGTTCCTGCAAGATGGCCAGGAGCCGGTCCTGGTCCATGTTGAGGGCGTCCACGGGGACGACCGGCACGCCGTAGCGCTCGCTCAACTGGGCCGCGAGCTGGCGGGTGGCGGGATCGTCGGGGTGGGTCGAGTTGAGGACGACGAGGTAGGGCTTGCCGAGTTCCTGCAGTTCCCGGACGACCCGTTCCTCGGCCGGCACGTACTCCTCCCGTGGGATGTCCGTGATGGATCCGTCGGTGACCACCACGAGCCCCACCGTGGAGTGCTCCGTGATGACCTTGCGGGTGCCGATCTCGGCCGCCTGCTCGAAGGGGATCTCCTCATCGAACCACGGGGTCCGCACCCTGCGGGGCTGCCCGTCCTCCTGGTAACCCAGGGCGCTCCTGACCGTGTAGCCCACGCAGTCGGCCAGGCGCACCCGCATCCGGATGGGTTCCTGGACGACGATCTCGATGGGCTCGTCGGGCACGAATCGCGGCTGGGTCGTCATGATGGTGCGCCCGGCGGCGCTCTGCGGCAACTGGTCCCGGGTGCGATCCCGCTGCTCGGGATCGTCGATGCGCGGGATGACCAGGAGGTCCATGAACCGGCGGATGAACGTCGATTTCCCGGTACGCACGGGGCCCACCACGCCGACGTAGACGCTGCCGCCGGTGCGCTCGGCCATGTCGCGGAAGACATCGAAGCGGTCCATGTTCCCAACGCCCCTCTGGCGATCGGGCCCTGGCGCGGTCGTCCGCCCGGCTCCGATCCGTAAACGGCTGGTACATGGTATGGGCCAGGCCGGTCAACTATGACCGGAAGCGGGCAGGGCCGGACGCCTTTTCGCAACGGGACGTACCGCCCAGCGAACGGGCGTGCCGGTGAGATCGATGCGGCTTCGCAGCTGGCGCTCGAGATAGCGTAAGTAGGCATCGTCGAGGCGGTCTGCCCCCTGCACGCTCAGGACCAGCGTGGGCGGGCGAGACGCCACCTGCCGCACGCCCGTGATGCGGACCGCGGCGCGCCCCGGCGAAGCCGGGGGCCGCAGGCGGACCGCTTCGTCGACGCAGCTCCGCACGATCTCGGGGTCGAGAGGGCGGGCGCGACGATCGGCAGCGGCCAGAGCCGATCGTAGGAGCTCTCTCACGCCCCACTGTTCCAGCGCCGAGATGAAGTGGACCGGAGCCCAGTCCAGGCGTCCCGCAGCGTGCCGGACCTCGGGGACGTAGCGCTCGACGCTCTGGTCGGGCCGGCCGATGCGGTCCCACTTGTTGACGGCCAGGACCACCGCGAGCCCGAGCTCGGCGGCCCGGCCGGCCAGACGCGCATCCTGGAACGTGACGCCTTCGGTCGCGTCGATCAGGACGATGGCCACGTCGGAGCGGCTCATGGCCCGAAACGCGCGGGCCACGGCCAGCTGCTCCACGTCACGGGCTCCCGGGCGCGCCCGCTTGCGGATGCCGGCCGTATCGACCAGGGAGATCCGGCGGCCCTGCCACTCGAAATCAATGTCCACCGCGTCCCGGGTCGTGCCCGGGCGCTCGTCGACGGCCACCCGCTGCTGTCCCACGATGGCGTTGACCAGCGAAGACTTGCCCACGTTGGGCCGGCCCACGATGGCGATGCGGACCGGCGGCGGCCCGGCGGGCGAAGGAGCCGGTGCCTGCGCCGGCATCCGGGAACCCAGGAGGTCCAGGATACGATCCAGCAGCTCGCCTACGCCTCGGCCGCTGGCGGCCGACACGGGGACGCCCTCGCCCAGGCCCAGGGCGGCGAACTCGTGGATACCCGCTTCGTGCGCCGGAGCGTCGACCTTGTTGACCACGAGCAAAGAGGGTTTGCCCGATCGGCGCAGCCAGTTGGCCAGCTGGCGGTCGAGGGCCATGGCCCCGTCGCGCACGTCGACCACCAGAAGCAGAAGGGACGCCTCCTGCACCGCCGCCGACGCCTGCTGCCAGACGACTCCCTCCATTCCCTCGCGGGGAACGGCGTCGAGCAGGCCCCCGGTGTCCACCAGGACGAAACTGCGGCCGCGCCAGGTGACGGCGGCCTCCAGCCGGTCACGGGTGACCCCCGGCTGGGGGTGGACGATGGCGACCCGGCGCCGGACGAGCCGGTTGAAGAGCGTGGACTTGCCCACGTTGGGCCGCCCGACGATGGCGACTTTGGGCAAGGGGACCGCGGCGGCGTTTCCCTCGCCGGCCGGTTCGGCTCTCAAGATGACGTGCCAACCTCGATCTCAACGCTCGGCCAACGGCCGCGCCCGGGAGTCGCAGCGAGCCTGCACCTCCCGGACCAGGGCCGCCAGCCTCGGATAAGCTCGCCTCGCTCCCCAGATTACCAGAGGTCTACCGAGGCTGACCAGACGCAACCGGCGGGAGAGGAAACCACCGATGCGCATCCACAGGTTGATGTAGGGGACCGTGTCGATGAGTAACAGCGGCGGCCACTCTTCCCGGCCGAGCGCGTAGCCGGCCAGCACCGCGCGGCATGCGAGGGCCCCGTGCGGGCCGTGTCCCATGACGTAGACCTCGTGCCCGTGGGCATCCTTGCCGACCGGCAGGAGCTCTCCCCAGTGGCTGGGAGGGGTCGTGTCGAAATAAGGAATCCGCGCAAGTGCGCGGCCGTCCGGAACGCGGTCGGCCGGAAGCAGCCCGGCGTGGATGGCCGCGGCCACCGGCGACGAATGAGCCCCTCCGAAGCAGTGGTAGACCACGCGCAAAAGGCTCTGCCTCCCCCAGAGCGCGACGCTGGCGAGGCCCGGCGGCGACTTCAGTGGCGCATGATGATCAGGGTGCCCGGGATGACCTCGTGCGCCGTCGCCAATGCGCTGCGGCACAGGTACAGGGCGATGCGCTCGAGGTCGTCCCGGTCCCTGGCGTAGAACACCGGTGCTCCTGCCGGCCGGTACTCCCGGTCGGTGGTGATCACCGCCAGCACCCACTCGCTGGCCCGGATCCGTACGTCACCCACGGCGATCGGCCTCCAGGTTGCGGGGCAGCATGGTGTCCTCCTCGCCGTACCCCACCAGTTGCACGCTCGCTTCGAGCACCGGGACCTCCCGGATGGCCCGCACGATGGCACCCGTGTCCGCGATTTGCGGGATGATCACCAGCACTACCGCGTCCTGCTCGACGTGGCGCCTCGCGATGGGGGCGAACTCCGGTTCGTCGACGTCCATGCGTACCCCCACCCGTGCCACCACGTCGTGCAGGATGGCCTGGCGCTGGCCGGGATTGGCAAGGGTCGCGGCGGCCGCCCGGTCCCTCGGGCGCAACAGCATCGCCACGCCCTGCTTCTGGTAGATCTCCCGCGCGGGCGCCCGTCCGATGTTGAGCACGACGGCTCCCTCGACCGTCAGGAGCGGACCGTCGAAGGCGATTGCTGCCCGTTGCACCGTCGCGATGTCGCCGAGGCGAAGTCCCCGGGCGGTACGGGCCAGCGTCACCAGGGCGAGCGCCGTCACCAGGACGGCCCAAGCCGTGGCCCAGAGCGCGTGGGGCGGTCGCAGCACCGTGAGCACGCCGCTCACGATGAGAGCCACCAGCATCGCCACGTAGTTGCGGGCTTCGAAAACCCTCGCGATGCCCTCGATGTACGCCGCGCCCCGGCGCACGAGTTCCGTCTCTTCCAGGTTGGCCAGCGCCTCTCGCTCGATCTTGCGTACCTCACGAAACTGCGTCGCGGCCAGCCCCAAAAACGAGGCCGCCGCGAACTCCCGGGCTGCCAGCGCCGGCACGGCCAGGGCGCCCAGGAACGACGCGATGAGGCCCATGGAGAGGTGGATCGTATACCCCTGGGGGTAGCTCGGATACTGGCGGTAGTCGACCTTCAGCGTATAGAAGCGCACCGCGGTGCCGGCCAGGGTCGCGATGACCACCTGCCAGGCCGGGCTCATGGTCCTTCTCGGTCCCCCGGCCCTCCCACAGGCTGGCGCCGCCACCACGACCGGATCCGGGCCCGCAGTTCGTCGGCGCTGCCGGCATTGAGGGCCATGAACCCCAGCACGGCTACCACCGCCGCCACCGCCAGGATGGTGGCGCTGCGCCGCCCGCTCGCATCGACGCCCCGAGGCGCCGAGGGAAGTTGGCCGGGGCCGACCCCTGCCGCCCTCGGCAACACGGGGGCGAACAGGCGGGCCCCCTCCTCCGCCAGATCCAGCGGGTTGGTGTGGGCGCCGAACTCGAGCAGGATGGAACGCGGGGCCAGGTCCTGGTTGTAGTCGCCCTGGGCGATGAAGATGCCCTCGATCAGCCCGGGGCGGATCCGGTCGGCGACGGCCTTGATGTGGCGCGCCAGCGAGAGGTTGGCTTGCATGTTCTGGTTTTGCCGGCCCACCACCAGGCGGACCTTGGTTGCCGGGGTTCCTTGCACCGACGTTTGGTACACCTGCGGCGGCACCGCGTCGCGGTGGACGTCCACCAGGAGCGTGGGTCGTTGCTTCAGCAACTGCAAGGCGGTCCGCCGCGAACGGGTGTACGCCTGGCCGTCGTGGGGATTGTGGTTGTTGTGGGATACCACGACCCGGTAACCCTGCCGGCGGAGCTCGGCAGCCAGGGTCTCGCCCACCTTGTAGACGTCGCCCCACGGTTTGGAGGAGGTGCCGCTGGTCGGCACGTACGACTCGTCGCTGTGGGTGAAGTAGAGCGCCACGTCGGGCCCCCTGCCGCGCCGTGCGCCCGGCTGGCCCTGGGCCTGGGCCAGAGCGCTCTCGCTGACCTCCGGCAGCGTCTCGACACCGTCCGAGCGTACCATGGCCCGGTCACCCTCGATCCCCACCACCTTCCAGCGACGGTTGGACGCGTCAATGTACACGTCCCCCTTGCCGAGCAAGAGCGCCGTATAAGTCACGACGCGCCCGTCCGGGGCGACCAGGGTGAAGTACCGGCCGTCGGAGCGCTCCCCCCATGTCGCGGGCACCGGGCGCCGGGACACAGGGGCCGCGTCCGCGTGCCCGAGACCTCCCAGCAGGCCTGCCAGGACCACGAGCCCCGCGAAGGCGCCGACCGCTTTGGAGGAGGGCCCCGGGCCACCCGAAAGCCTCTCCCGGATCTCGCCCACGATCTCGGCCAGCCCGACGGCGATCAACCCGGCGAGGACGATCATGTCGAAGGCGCCGGCGCCGCCGATCATGACGGTGGCAGGCTGGCCCGTCCGGGCCATCCGCACCGCGTGAACCACGTCGGTCAGCAACAGCCCGAGCGTGCCCGAAATGAAGGAAGCCCGCCGGGAGCGACTACCTACCAGATAGCCGGTCACGCCGCCGACGATCCCGAACAGCCACACCGGGTCGAGGAAATCGCCCCGGCCGGGGTCGAAGTCCGTGAGAGACGAGATGGCCAGGACCGCCGCCGCGGTAATGACCGCGCCGACCAGGCTACGGACTCTCTCGACGGCGTGATCCGCCCGCACCAACAGGTATCCGGCCAGGATGAGCGGGATGACCGCCCCACCCACGTTGATGCTCACGCTCACGGGGGCACGCACGAGCGGGATATCGACGAAGCTACCCGCGATGATCAGGGCGATGAAGATGAGCGCCTGCCCATCGGTGAGCCGCATGCGGTCCAGCACACGGTGGGCCAGGCCGAAGAAGATGAGGGCCGCGACCACGACCAGAGCGACGAGTCCGGCTGGCATGGCTCTCGTTCACGCACCTCTCCCACGCAGGCACGGTCCCCCACCTCCCCCTCGCGTATGCCGGCACCTGGTGCCAAAACGAGAAAGCCGGCCCACCACGGGCCGGCTTGCCGACGTCCAGACGGAGTGAAGGGGGCAGTCTCAGGCCTCGTCCTCCCGGCCCTCGTGCCGTGAGGCTGCTTTGGCCGAACTCTGGGAGGAGGGGCCGTTGAGCACCTGGCCCAGATTACCGTAAAGCTCCCCGATGGTGACCGTGGGAGCCTCTGCCGTCGCCGTCGTAGCGGAGGCCTTCTCCGGCTCCGGCTTGGGCGCTGCATCCCTCAAGGAGAGCCCGATGCGGCGCGCCGCCTGGTCGACGCTCAGGATCTTGACCCGTACGTGCTGGCCCGGGCTGACCACCTCTTGCGGCTTGGTCACGTGCCGGTCCGAGAGCTGGGAGATGTGCACCAATCCCTCGATACCGGTGTCGAGCCGGACGAACGCTCCGAAGTCGACCAGGCGGGTGACCTCGCCCTCCACGATCTGGCCGACGTGGAACCGCTCCGCCACGGTATCCCACGGGTTGGGGAGCACCTGCTTGAGCCCCAGGGAGATGCGCTCGCGCTCCCGATCCACGTTGAGGACCATGACCTTCAAAGTCTGGCCCACGCTGAGCACGTCGGACGGGTGGCGCACCCTGCTCCAGGCCATCTCGGAAACGTGGAGCAATCCCTCCACGCCGCCGCCCAGGTCGATGAACGCACCGAAGTCGGTCAGCCGGCGAACGGTGCCCTCCACCACCTGCCCCTCCTTGAGGGAGCTGAACAGCCGGGCCTTCGCCTCCTGATACTCCTGCTCCAGCACCTCTTTGCAGGAGAGCACCACGTTGCGGCGGCTGCGGTTGATCTCCAGGACCTTCAAACGGAGGGTGCGCCCTACGTACTTGTCCAGATCCTCGACGTACCCGCGGCCCACGTGGGACGCCGGCACGAACCCCCGGACTCCGACGTCGACCAACAGCCCGCCCTTGACCCGCTCCGTCACCCGGGCCTCGAGGATACGGCCCTGCTCCTTGGCCTCCTCCAGCCGGCGCCAGGTCAGCTCCTGATCGGCCCGGCGCTTGGAGAGCAGGACGCCTCCTTCGTTTTCGTCCACTTTCAAAACCCAGACGTCAATCTCGTCACCCGGTTTGAGCACGTCGGCCGGGGTCTGGCCCGAGCGCAAGCCCAGCTCGTGGATGGGAATGCGGCCGTCGCTCTTGTAACCGACGTCCACGAGCACTTCGTCCGGCCCTACCTGGACCACCCGGCCGTGGACCACCTGCCCCGGGCTCAAGCCGTTGGCGAGGGAAGCATCCAGCTCGTTGGAACTCATGGCGCCGGCGAGGTCCACGCTGGCAGCCTGCTCCCTGCGGGCCGTCACCTCCTCGGGAGCCGCCGCGGCACCGTCCTGCAATACCGGTGCATCTTCAGTGGCGGGCTCGGAAGAGGAAGAGGAAAGCTTCTCCTGCTGCTCGTCCACACTCATACCCCGACACGACCTCCCCAGGGTGCGGGCAGACCGGTACACAGGTGGGAGCGCGAGCCTTTCCACGCGCCTTCCAGGTTACCGGGACAGGCGTTGTTATCCGTTGAGGGTGCGTACGCGGTCATACCTTCGCTCGTACCCGTTTCGCACGCTTGAGGCTATTCGTGACGACTCGGCCAAATCCTCCCCGCCTGGCCGGCGCCGGCCCCTCTATTTCGGCGGAGAAGGATGGGGTCCCTGGACCGGGCAGCCAGCGCGGGGCGCCTCAGCCAGACCCGGGGCCAAGGGCCACGTGCGCCTGCTCGAGCAACGCACCGAGCTCTTCGGCGAGGCGACGGCTGGTCGAATGGATCCGATCCCGACCGGCGTGCTGGCACGGTGACGTTTCCGGGTAGATGAGCTTGCCCACCCGGATTTCTACCCGCACCCGCCGGGGCCAGTAGGCACCCCTGGGCATGGCGCGCTCGGTCCCGGTGATGGCGATGGGCAAGATGGGGGCGCCGCTCTTGAGCGCCAGGAGGGCGGTGCCACCCTGGATTTCGAGGAGCCTGCCGTCCTGGCTGCGGGTGCCCTCCGGGAAGACCCCCACCACCTGTCCCTCCTGCAACCTGCGCAGGGCTTGGTGGATGGCCTCCCGGTCGGCTTCGCCCCGCCGGACCGGGAACGCGTGAACCTTCGGGAGCAGCTGGCCCAACACCGGGTAGCGGAAAAGCTCCTCCTTGGCCATGAAATGGACCGGCCTCGGCACGACGACCCCGATCAACAGGGGGTCCAGCATGCTCAGGTGGTTGATGGCGAGCAATACGGGCCCGGAGGCAGGGATCCGGTCGATGCCGTAGGCCCGCACCCGGAAGTAGCGCACCAGCACGGCGCGCAATACCCATCGGGCCGACCGGTACAAGAGGTCACCCGCCATCTCCGAGGCACTCCCGACAAATGGCCAGCGCCCGCTCCAGCACCTCGCCGGGTGTCTGGCCCGTGGTGTCCAGGGTGACGGCGTCCTCAGCCGCCCTCAGAGGCGCATCCTGCCGCGTCGCGTCCTGCTGATCCCGCATCGCGAGCTGCTCCTCGATCTCCTCGAGGGAGACCGGTACCTGGCCCTCGATCTCCTGTAGCTCTTTTGCCCGCCGCCGGGCCCGTTCCTCCAGGCTGGCCGTCACGTAGAGCTTGACGCACGCCTCTTTCAACACCACCGTACCGATGTCCCGCCCGTCCATCACGCACGGCCCCTCCTCGGCCATCCTGCGCTGCAGCTCGGCCAGCACACGGCGCACCTCGGGAATGGTGGCGATGGTCGAGGCGGCCTGGCCCACTTCGAGAGACCGGATGGACGTGCTGACGTCGCGCCCGTCGAGGAAGACCCGGCTTGGGAGGTCGACCCGAGGATCGGTGCCGAGACGGATCCGCACGCGCCGCACGATGTCGACGATCCGGGACCGGCTGGCGGGGTCGCCCGGATGAACGCCTGCCTGCAGAACGGCCAGCGCGGCCGCCCGGTAGGTCGCTCCGGTATCGATGTAACGGTAACCCAGCGCCTTCGCCAGAGCCCTGGCGAGCGAACTCTTGCCGGCGCCGGCGGGCCCGTCCACGGCAATCCACTCTCTACGGCATCCCGTGCGGGATGGATGGCTCGTCACGCCGGTTGTTCGACCACCCGGGCATTTCCCGGGCGAGCCAGTCGATCCATAGCGGCCGCAAACCCCGGAAAGGAAGTCTCGATGCACTCGGTGCCCTTCACCACCGACGGCCGCTTTCCTGCCAGTGCGGCCACCACGAGAGCCATCGCCAGGCGGTGATCCCCGTGGGACCAAGCCTCCCCACCCAGGGCCCTCTGCGGCCCCGAAATGCCAAGACCGTCCGGGAAGGTCTCGACGGAGAAGCCCAACTGCCGCAGCTCGTGGGCCAGAGCGTCGATCCGATCGGACTCCTTGTAGCGCAGCTCGGCTGCGTCCCGGATCTGCGACGTCCCCCGGGCATGGAGCGCCGCCACCGCCAGCACCGGGAGTTCGTCGATGAGCAGCGGCACGCGCCGGCCCTCGATGCGAACCGCTCGCAGTTCGCTGGGGCCCCGCACGGTCACGTCTCCGGCCGGCTCCGGGCCCCGCTCCGGAGCGGGGCGCACGTCCACCTCGGCACCCATCTCCTCCAGGACCCGGAGCACCTCGATGCGGGTCGGGTTGAGCCCCACTTCGGGGGTACGGACCTCGGATCCGGGCAGGATGGCCGCAGCTACCCAGAAAAAGGCCGCCGACGACGGGTCTCCCGGCACCGTGACCGTGCGTCCCCGCAACCGCTGGGGCCCCTGGAGCTCTGCCCACCCCTCCCCGCGGCGAAGCTCGGCCCCGAAGAAGGCCAGCATCCTTTCCGTATGGTCGCGGCTTTGCGCCGGCTCCTCGACCCGGGTGAGGCCCCTGGCCTGGAGCCCCGCCAGGAGGATGGCCGACTTGACCTGAGCGCTCGCCACGGAGGTGCGCCACACGATGCCCGAGAGCGCACCCCCCGTGATCGCCAGCGGGGCGAGCCCCCCTCGCCGCGCCATGATGCGCGCGCCCATCCGCTCCAACGGCTCGATGACGCGCCCCATCGGCCGGCGGCGCAAGGAGGCATCCCCCGTCGCCACCCAGAAGATCGGGTGCGGCGCCGCCAGCCCGGCGAGCAGGCGCAAGGTCGTGCCGGAATTGCCCGCGTCGAGCACGTGGTCGGGCTCATCGAAGCCAGCGCCCGCGCCGGAGGATCCGGGGCGTCCCTTGATGATCACGGTGCCGTCCTTCGGCCCTGCCACCTCGACTCCCAATGCCCGCAGGCAGTCGAGCGTCGCCAGGGTGTCGAGCGCGGTCAGAAAAGAGCGGACGACGGTGGTGCCCTCGGCGATCGCACCCAGCATCGCCGCCCGGTGCGACAGCGACTTGTCCGGCGGTACGAAGGCCGTTCCCCGCACGCCCTGCCCCGGCGTGACCTGAATGAGGCGGCTTCCGCTCTCCGCGGCCGAGCCCTGGTCCTTCACCGTGGCCATGCCTGCAACCCTCGCCTGCGCAACACCTGCACGGCCTGCAACATCGCGGCTTCGGAGACGAAACCCACCCGCAGCGTACCGGCCTCCCCTTCTCGGACTCGCAGAATCTCGATGTCGGCGATGTTGAGCCCCTCCTCCGCCAGGGCGCCGGCCACGGAGGCAATGGCCCCGGGGCGGTCGGCCAGGCGGACCACCAGATCCCAGATGGGCCGGCCGTACCCCTTGGCCGGCAGCCGGAAGGCTTGCCGCAACGCCCGCGCCCGCTGCAGCAAGGATTGCACGGCCTCGCCGTCGCCGGTGGCCACGGCCCGTTCGATCCGGTCGAGGGCGTCGCGGAAGGCCCGCAGCGCTTCGACGAGCCGCGCCCGGTTCATCATCAGGATGGGTTTCCAGACGTCCTCGTGACCCATCGCAAGGCGCGTGACGTCCCGGAACCCCGTCGCCGCCAGCTGCAGCACCGGCACGCCGTCACGCGCGCACGCCTCGGCGGCGAGCACCAGGCCCACCGCGGCCACGTGGGGCAGGTGGCTGGCGGCGGCCACCGCGGCGTCGTGTTCCTCCGGCGACAGCGTGACGACCTGCGCGCCGGCCGCCTCGGCCATCTCCCGCACGCGCTGGACCGCGGCCGGCGGGGAGGAGGCGACCGGGGTGAGCACGTACACGGCGTTTTGGAAGAGGAACGGGTCGGCCGCGACGAGGCCGGCCCGCTCCGATCCCGCCATCGGGTGGCCCCCGACGAACGCCTGGCCCCCGGGAGTCTTGCCGGCGAGCGCTTCGACGATGGGGCCTTTGATGGATGCCACGTCGGTGAGCACGGCGGACGGGGGCGCGTGGGACGATGCTTCCCGGACCGTCCCCGCCACCTCTTCGGCGGGGACCGCAGCGACCACCAGGTCGGCTCCGGCTACCGCCTCCCGGATGGAAGCCGCCGCAACGTCCGCGGCGCCCATCTGGACCGCTTCGCCGGCCCGTCCCGCCTCCCGGTCGAACGCGTGCACGACGTAGCGGCCGCACCCGGGCAGCATGCGCAACGCCATCCCGAGCGATCCTCCGATGAGACCGCAGCCGATGACGGCCACGTGCAGAGGCGCCACCGCCCGCCACCGCCTCAAAGCGTGCGCCCGATGGCGCCGGCGATGGGTGCGAGCTCCGCCATCATGCTCCGGAAGGCGTCCAGCGTCAGGGATTGAGCGCCGTCCGACAGGGCCCTCTCGGGGGCCGGGTGCACCTCCACCATCACCCCGTCCGCTCCCGCTGCCACACCCGCCCGCGCCATGGGCACCACGTACGCCGAACGCCCGGTGCCGTGGCTCGGATCCACGATGACCGGCAAGTGGCTCAGCTCGTGGACCACCGCCACGGCGCTCAGGTCCAGGGTGTTGCGGGTGGCCGTCTCGAAGGTGCGGATCCCCCGCTCGCACAGCACCACCTGGGAATTGCCCGAGGAAAGCACGTACTCGGCCGCCATGAGCCACTCCTCGATGGTGGCGGCCATGCCCCGCTTGAGCAGCACCGGGCGCCCACAGCGCCCGACCTCCTTGAGGAGGGCGAAGTTTTGCATGTTGCGGGCCCCGATCTGGAGCATGTCGGCGTGCTCGGCCACCTGGTCCACGTCTTTGGGGTTGAGCACCTCCGTGACAACCGGGATGGAGAGCCGGCGGCGCACCTCCGCCAGTATCTCGAGCCCGGCCTCGGCCAGGCCCTGGAAGCTGTACGGGGAGGTCCTGGGCTTGTAGGCCCCGCCCCGCAGGATGGAGGCCCCCGCCGCCTGGACCTCCCGGGCCACCTGGTCGAGCTGCTCTTCGCTCTCGATCGCGCAGGGGCCGGCGATGACCACGACCCGAGGTCCCCCGATGACGGCCGGGGTCACGCCGTCGACGCCCACCCGCACCTGCGTGGCGTACGGCTGGAACTCCCTGGCAGCCAGCTTGAAGGGGCGCAGGATCGGCACGACCCGCTCGACGCCGGCCATCGCCTCGATCTGGGAGACGTGCTCGGGCCGCCGGTCCCCGATGACGCCCACGATGGTGCGTTCGGTACCTCGGGAGATGTGGGTCTTGAAACCCAGCGTGTGGAGCTTGTCCACGATGGCCTCCAGCTGGTCGGCCGTCGCGTCCGGTCGCAGCACGATGATCACAGGCCTTCCTGCCCCCCGTCGCTCACAGCATCGTAGCCATCCGGTCGCGCCCAGTCCGGGCGCAGTACCCGAGCACCTTCGAGGTAGACGTGGCGGACGGGACGCTCCTCGTCGACGTAGGCGTGGACCAGCACCCGCACGCAGCGCGGCAACGCTCCGGGCACCGCCATCTCCTGGGCGCACAAGAGCGCCACGCCGCTCCACCCCGCCTGGCGCGCACCGGCGGCCGGAAACTGCGCGTCCAGGTCGGGCGTGGCGGTGAAGAAGGCGCTCACCACGTCGTCGGGGGTCAGGCCGTTTTCGCGGGCGATGTTTTCGGCCAGCCTCCGGGCACCCTCTTCGATGGCCCGGGCCGTGTTGCCCTCCACCTGAATGGCCCCCCGGATCGCCCGCAGGCGGCGGCTCACGACGAAGCCCGCCCCTCCTGCTGCTGAGCGGGTGTTGCCGCCGCCCACAGCGCGCGATGCCCCAGCGCTACCGCCATGTCGTCCAGATGGCCGAGACCCACGCTGCAAAAGACGGCGACCACCAGGTGCTCTCCTCGCCGGGCTACCCCCAGCTTGCCCCCCACGTTGAGCCCGGTGGCCTTGAGCGCCAATCCCATCATCGCCTCGTGAGCGGCTCCCGCCACGGCGCCCTCTTCGGCGTGCAGCGGCCGGATGAGCCCCTCGCGCTTGGCGGCCACGACGGCCCGTTCGACGACCTGAAGCACCGCCTGGGCGAAAGGTCCCCCGAAGTCCACGGCGGCGGCGCGAATGCCCTGAGCCGCCAGGCGCTCCCGGAGACGGTCCTCGTCGGCGTGGGCCTGGGTGGTAGCCATCCAGAGGGCAGCCCGGGCCACCTCACGGCTTTCGCTCACCGGCCCTGCCCCCGGGCGGCGGCACCCGGTACGGCCCGCCCGCGAGGCGTCACCCGCCCGTGAGCCCGGTCCAGAGATCGGGGAACGAAGGGCATACCTGCCTGCCGTCCTACCGTCCTGCCTGTTGCCCCGAATCCTAGCACGGCCCCTCTCACCTTGTAAAGGCCCGGCCCCTGCCTGGCGTTCGACTACCGGCGGCCGCCCTGCCGGACGTCCGGCAGGCGAGCCGCCCGGCGCAGCGCCGAGAGCTCTTCTCCGGAGAGATATCGCCACTGGCCAGGGGCCAGCCGGCCGAGCCGCACCGGGCCCAAGGAGAGCCGCACCAGGCGCAGCACGGGGTGCCCCACGGCCTCGCACATCCGCCGCACCTGGCGCTTCCGTCCCTCGTACAGGGTGATGTCCAGGAGACTTTCAGCGCGCCCTCTCTTTCGCACCATCACCCGAGCGGGCAGCGTCAGGCCGTCTTCCAGGCGCACTCCGCGCTCCAGCGCCTCGACGGCCGGAGGGTCGACGGCCCCCTGCACCAACACCCGGTACGTGCGCGGCACGTGATGGGAGGGATGCAGCAGGCCGTGGGCCAGGGGCCCGTCGTTGGTGAGCAGTACCAGCCCCTCGGAGTCGAAATCGAGCCTCCCGACGGGAAACAACCGGATGGGCGGGCCTCCCCGGGCAAGGACCCAATCTACGACCGTCACCCGGCCCCGCTCGTCGCGCGCGCTGCTCACGACGCCCCGGGGCTTGTGCAGGACGATGTAGACGAGCCGGCCCGGCGGAAGCGGCCGGACCTCTCGGCCGTCGAGCGCCACGCGGTCGCGGTCGGGGTCGACGGCCCACCCCATGGCCGTGACGACCTCTCCGTTGACGCTCACCCGCCCCTGGCGGATGAGCGCTTCTGCGGCCCGCCGGGAGGCCACCCCGGCCATCGCCAGGTACTTGTGCAGGCGCACCGGCTTGCCAGCCATGACGTCGTTCCCGGCTGCCGGGCCTCCCTCAGCCCAGGCTGACCCGTTCCTCGGGGTATCGCCACAGCCCGGTGCTGGCCAGCGACCGGCGGGCCAGCGCCATCGCCACCGTCACCGGGCCGACCCTGCCCATGAGCATGGTGGCGATGATCACCCAGCGCGACGGCGTGGAGAGGTCCGGTGTGATGCCCGTGCTGAGGCCCACGGTCCCGAAAGCGGAGACCACCTCGAACAGCACCGACAGCGGCTCCATCGCCTCCATCACGAGGATGGAGACCGCCGCCAGGCCACACCACGACCCCGCCAGGATGACGAGGCTGACGGCCCGGTAAAGGGTATCCCGGGGCACCCGGCGGTTGAAGAGGATCAGGTCCTCCCGGCCGCTCAAAGCCGACAGCACCGCCGAGCCCACCACGGCCGCCGTCGTGGTCTTGATGCCGCCGCCCGTGGACCCCGGAGAGACCCCGATGAACATCAGCGGCAGCATGAAAAGCAGCGTCGCCGCTCGTAGCTCCCCGGTCGGCACTACGTCGAACCCGGCCGTACGGGGCGTCACGGCCGTGAAGAAAGCCGCCATGGGGCGGTACCACCACGGTAAGGCTCCCAGCGTACGGGGGTTGTGCCACTCGACGGCCAGCACGAACAGGAAGCCGGAGGCGATCAGCACCCCTGCCATCGTGAGGGCGACGCGGCTGTGCAGCTGCAGCCGGCGCCCCGGGCGCCACGACGAGACGTCGGCGATGACCGAAAAGCCGATGCCGCCCACCATCAGCAGGCCCGCCACCGTCAGCACCACGAGAGGATCGGTGACGAAACCCCGCAGGCTCGTCCCCCAGAGGTCGAGCCCTGCGTTGTTGAAAGCGGAGACCGAGTGGAACACTGCGAAATAAGCGGACTTCCCCGGCCCCAGCAGCGGGAGCCAGGCCAGGAACAGCAAGGTGGCCCCCAGGCCCTCGACGAAGAGGGTGACCCCGGCTACCATGCGCACCAGCCGCACGAGGCCCGTCAGGTAGTCTTGATGGATCTCCTCCTGGACGAGCAACCGGCCCCGCAAGCTGATGCGCCGCCCCAGCAGCACCATGAACAGCGTCGAGACGGTCATCACGCCCATGCCGCCGACCTGCATGAGCACCAGCACGACCAGCTGCCCGAACAACGAGAGCCGTTGCCCGATGGGAATGACGGTCAACCCGGTGACGCAGACGGCCGACGTGGAGGTGAACATGGCCTCGGTGAAAGTCAGGCGCCCAGGCGTCGTCACGGCGACGGGCAGCATCAGCAAGAGCGCCCCGGTCAGAGCGAGGCTGCCGTAACCCACCACCAGGAGCCGGCCGGGGCTCATCTGCCCCAGGGCGTGCCGAAGGCGAGACCACGGGCTCGTATACGGTCGAGGGACGGCCTGGCGAGTATCCATCGGTGTCTCTTTGCCCAGCACAGCACGAATATACCAGGCCGCCCCCGGCAGGGCAAATCATTCGAGGCGCGTCACTCGAACTCGATGGACAACCGTCTCCCTTGCCCCTGATCCTGGTGGTCCTCCTGCCTCCCGGCGCTCGCGCCGTGGCGGCCGATCGCGCTGGCGGCCTCGCTCGCTCCCCGCACGGCCTGCTCCGGCTCTTCCCGCAGCGCCGACTGGCCGTCGACCGCGGCCGGCTGGCCGGTCCACCTCTGGATCTGGTCGAACAGCCGCGGCGCCAGGTCGAGCAGCCGATCGTAAATGGCCCGTTCGGATACCGGCAAGAGCCGTACCTGGCCCTTCCCCACCACGAGGAAGGCCACGGGGCTGAGGCTCACCCCTGCTCCGCTCCCACCCCCGAAGGGAAAGCCCGTGCGACTGCCGTCGGCGATCTCGAACTCCGAGCCGCCGGCGACGAAGCCGAAGCTCACTCGGGAGACGGGGATGATCACCGTGCCGTCCGGCGCCTCGACCGGTACGCCCAGGATCGTGTTGACGTCCACCATGGACTTGAGGCTGTCCATGGCGGTGTGCATCAGCTCGTCGATGGGATGCCGCCCCCGGTTGGACTCGGAGACCGAAGGCTGGCCGCCTTCAGGGGACTCCATCTGCCTGTTTCCCCCTCCCGTGGTGACCTTCCGTAGTTTGAGCCGCAGGTGCTCCCGCCATGCCAGCGGGTGCCCCCGGCCCGTCCAGGGGCGGAAGGTTCTCCAGGGAGGCAAGCCCGAACATCTCCAGAAAGCGGCGCGTCGTCCGGTAGTAGACGGGCCGACCCGGGCCGTCGCCCCGGTAAGCCACCTCGATGAGGCCTCGCTCGAGGAGCGTACCGAGGGGCCCCTCGCAGTTGACGCCCCGAAGGTGCTCGATGTCGGCCCGCGATACGGGTTGACGGTACGCAACGATGGCCAGCGTCTCGATGGCGGCTTTGGAGAGCACGGGACGCCGGACGCCACCGGCCGCCCGCCGCACGACGCCGAAGAAGCGGGCCCGGCTCACGAGCTGGTAGCCGCCCGCCACCTCCGCCACCTGGACGCCGTGCCCGCACCGGTCGAGGTGATCCCGCAGCCCCTCGACGGCCCTGCGGGCCCCCGGCTCGTCCACCTCCAGCGCACGCGCGAGTTCCGCGATGGTAAGGGGCCGGGCCACCGAGAAAAGCGCGGCCTCGCAGGCGGCTTCCAGCGAATCGAGCGGCGGGCCGGCCGTCAGCGCTTGCGGATCCATATCCGCCCGTCCTGCTGCTGCAGCCAGACCTCGCCCACCTTGACCAGCTCCAGCACCGCCAGGAACAGCCCGATGACCTCCCCCCGATCCCCGGCCTGGGTCAAGAGGTTTTCCATGTCCACCGGGTCGTGGCCCAGCATGCTCCTCACCCGCCCAAACAGACGCGGCCAGTCCAGGCTGGGCGCGGGAGCGCCCCGGGCACGCTCGGCCATGGCCTGCCGCCCGAGCACCCGCACCAGCGCGCCCGCCAGCGCGTCTGCGCCCACGTGAGGCATGGCCTCGGGCCAGGACTGCATCCACGACTCGATGGTCCGGATGAGTTCGGACGGAGCCGGTCGGGGCTGGTGGCGGCTCCAGGCGTCCGCCTGCTCCTCGAGCAAGACGGCCGCCTCTCGGAAGCGCCGGTAGAGCTCCGCCTGGGCTTCCAGTTCGGCCGAAGGATCGGGGCCCGCCTCGTCTTCGTCCTCTGCCGGCGACAGGGCAGGCGTGGGGGCCTCGGTGACGGCCGCCTCTGCTGGAGCGACGGGGGAAGGTGCCACCAGGCGGGCCTTGACCAGCACCATCTCCGAGAGCACCCGCAACGCGTCGGCGGCCCGGTTGAGCCAGCGCTCCTGTTGCTGGAAATCCTCCGGCACGGGGCCGAGCTCCCGGATGGTCTGCTGCACGAGGTCGTCCAGCTGCAGCGCCATGGGATCCTGCTGCCCGCTCTGGAGGGCCTCCAGCAGGTCCGCCAGGTGGGCCGGCGCGCCGGTCTCTTCCACAGCCCTCATACCCTCCCGGCGCCGATGAGCATCGCCAGCACCTGGTACACGGGGCTCAGGAGCACCTGAGAAACCCCGCTCATGATGAGCAGCACCAGCACCAGCGGGCCGTACGCCTCCATCCGAGCGATCGCGATAGCCTGGCGGCTCGACACCAGCCCGGAGAGGATACGGGAACCGTCCAGCGGCGGGACGGGGATCAGGTTGAAGGCGGCCAGCCAGAGGTTGATCTCCACGCTGAACTGCAACAAGAGCCCGATCCCGCGCAAGATGCCCCACCAGGACGGGTCGACGGCGAGCGGATCGAACGCCTGGAGCAAGCCCAGGAGCAGGTTGCTCACCCAGGCCACCGTCACGTTGGCGAGCGGCCCCGCCAGCGCCACCCACATCATGCCGCGGCGCGGGTTGTGAAAGTAAGACGGGTTGACGCCCACGGGCTTGGCCCACCCGAATCGGAAGAGGAACAGCATGAGCGCTCCGATGGGGTCCAGGTGGGCCAGAGGGTTGAGGGTGAGCCTTCCTTCATAACGCGGCGTGGGATCGCCCAGGCGATACGCCACCAGCGCGTGGGCGAACTCGTGAAGGACGATGGCCGGCAGGATGGCCAGGGTCCACAAGATCAGGGTCTCGATCGTCCAGTGGCCGAATCCCAGCACCTTCGTTCTCACCCCATCAAGGACACGCGCCCGGCGTGCCACCCCATTATAGACTCCGGTTGGCCCCGAGCGTCTGGACCAGCGCGTCGCAGGCGTACTGGTCCTCGAAGCGCTCCCGCCGCACCCAAAGGCGCGCCTGGCCTTCCCGCACGGTTACCACCGCCGGCTTGGGCAGCCCGTTGTAATTGGAGGCCATCGAGTGGTGATAGGCACCGGTGGTCAGCAGGGCCACGACGTCGCCCGGCCGGACTTCCGGCAGCGCGGCCCCGTCTACCAGCACGTCCCCGGACTCGCACAGCCTGCCGGCGATCTCCACCGCTTCCGCCGGCGTGCCGTAGGGGTCCCTGGCCAGCACGGCCGTGTACCGGGCCTGGTAGAGCGCCACCCGGGGATTGTCGCTCATGCCCCCGTCGACGGCGCAGACGATCTCTCCGCCGGCGAGTCGCTTGATGGCCCCGACCCGGTACAGGGTGACGCCGGCCTCGGCGATGATGGAACGGCCCGGTTCCACGATGAGAAGCGGCATCTCCATCCCGGCCGCCGTGAAGGCCCCTTCGAGCGTTTCGGCCAGGGCCCCGATCAGATCTTCGATGGCGGGAGGCTCGTCGCCGGCGACGTAGCGCACCCCCAGGCCTCCGCCCATGTCGACCTCGTAACAGGGGGCGTCGAGCTGGCGGGCCATCTCGATGGCGAAACCGGCTACGACCCGGGCCGCCTGCCGGTACGGCTCGAGGGAGAGGATCTGCGACCCGATGTGCACGTGGTAGCCTCGCAGGTCGAGACGCGCGCTCCCTAAACAGCGCCGCACGGCCTCCCGGGCCTGCCCGCCCTCGATCGGGATGCCGAACTTGGAGTGCCGGTGCCCCGTCTGGATCGACCCGTGCGCGCCCGCCCGGATGTCGGGGAGCAGCCGCAGCAAGACGGGCACCTTGCGGGCCCCGGAGGAGGCGGCGACGCGTTCCAGCTCGTCGAGCTCCCACAGGCTGTCCACGACGATGCGGCCGACGCCGCCCTCGGCGGCGAGCCGCAGTTCCGCCGGGCTCTTGTTGTTGCCGTGAAGCACCAGCCGGGAGGCGTCCAGGCCGGCCAGCATCGCCAGCCGCCACTCTGCCTCGGAGGAGACGTCGGCGCCGAGCCCCTCCGAGCGAACGACCTGGGCCATCCCGCCCGTCCAGAAGGCCTTGGCGGCGTAGACCGCCAGTCCTCCGACCGGCTCCAGGGCCTCCCGGTACCGCCGGCAGCGGTCTCGCACCACCTGCTCGTCCACCACGTAAAGCGGGGTACCGAACTGCTCGGCCAGCTCCAGGGCATCCACGCCGCCGATGACCAGGTGGCCGGCAGGGTTGACCGTGAGTGGAAAGGGAAACGCCATGTCCTACCCCCTGCTCTCCGGCCGCGCCGTTCGCGCGGACCTGTGCCGATGGTACCACATGGCAGGGGATCGGACCTGCACGCCTCGCAACGGGCCCGCAGGAGAAGCCTGTCACGCAACGCCCTTCAGGAGGGCCCGGGGGAGGCCTCCTTCGTCTCCTTCGTAGAGGGCGAGGGAGGCTTGCTGGTGCGAACGGCCGGGATCGGATAGCGCATCAAAAGGCGCGACAGCGCCTTGCCGTCGAAGGGCGCCAGCGGCCACAGGTAAGGCAGGAAGAAGGACCGGGTGAGCGCCATCCCGTAGAGCATCAAGGTCAGGCCGGCTGCCAGACCCCACAGCCCTTGCCACGCGGCCAGGGCAATCAAGGGGTACTGGAAGAGCCTCAGGGCAAGGGCGAACTCCAGCGCCGGGGTCGTGAACGACCCGATGGCGGCCAGCGCGGAGTACAGGATGGTCTCGTTGACGAACAACCCCGTCTGCACGGCGAACTGCCCGAGGAGCACCGCACCGACGAGACCGATGGAGGTGGAGAGCGCCTCGGGGGTGTGGATGAGCGCCATCCGGATGATATCGAGCCCGAGGGTCAACAGCAGCAGCTGCAGCCAGACCGGAAAGACGCTCGGCTTGCGGGGGCCCATCCAGCCGAGCCAGGGCGGGAGATGCGGCATCTGCGAGACGAGCGCCACCCAAAGCGGCACCAGCACGACCGACATGACGATGGCGAAGAAGCGCACCCACCGCAGGTAGGTGCCCACCACCGGTGTCTGCACGTACTCCTCGGCGTGCTGGGTAAACTGCCAGACGTTGGCCGGCAGGATCATGGCGGAGGGGGCGGTGTCGACGATGACGGCGACGTACCCTTCCAGCAGATGGCTGGCCGTGACGTCAGGACGTTCGGTGTACCGGACCCTGGGAAAGGGATTGAAGCGCGAGCCCGACAGGTACTCCTCGAGGTTCTTGCTGCCCATGGGCAAGGCGTCCGCCCGTATGGAGACCAGCCGACGCCGGATCTCGTCCACCAGGTCCTTGGGCGCCAGATCCTCGACGTAGAGCAAGAAGACGTCCGTCTTGGAACGTATCCCGACCTTCAGGGCCTCGACCCGCAGATGGGGATCGCGGAGCCGGCGGCGCACCATGTTGACGTTGAGCAGGCCGGTCTCGACGAACCCTTCCCGGGAGCCGCGGGTGACCCGTTCGATGGGGGGCTCGTCCACCGACCGGGCAGGATAGCGGCGCAGGTCGATGAGGAGGATCTGGTCGACCCCCGCCACCACCAGCGCCGCCTGGCCTACCAGCACCTCGTCGGCGGCTTCCTCGGGCTTTTGGACCCACTTCACCTCGAAGTAGGAAACCAGCTTCTGTTCCAGCTGCCGGCGGGGATCGCCCTCCAGCGCGCTGGGCTCCGCCTGCATGAGCGCCTGCAGCACTCGCATGGCGGGCGTCGCCAGCATGAACCCGTCGAGGTGGATGAAGGCTCCGTCCCGCCCGGCGACCTGGATGTTGCGGACGATGATGTCGAAACTGGTCTCGGCGCCCAGCCGGGCCTTGATGGCCTGGACCCACTCGTCGAAGCGGCCGCGCTCCGCGCCGGCAGCCTGCGACCGGCCCGCCCCGTCGGCGCCGGCCCTGGATGGCCCGTCCCCAGGCGTTTGCGGCGCCAGAAGCTGTCGAGGTCGGAGGGGGCGTGGCCTCTCGAGCTTCATGGGCCGGCTTCGTTCCCTCCCGCAGGCGGCACGTTCACGGGGCGGCCCTCAGCGCAGGGCCGTGGGGACGAACATGTCCACGACGCCGATGATCAGCGCGGCCAACAGGGCCCCCAGGATGGTCACCGACATGCCCGGCACGATGAACTGGGCGGCCCAGATCACGACGGCCGATACGATGAATCCTACGATGCCCCGCCCGTACGGCGAGACGTTACGGCCGAGAAAGACCTCGACCAGCCACCCGAGGCCGGCGATGACCAGGGCGGCCAGCAGGGCGTTCCAGAAGCCCAGGGTCCGGAAGCCCGGCACGATGGCCCCTACGAACATCAGCACTACGGCCGATACCACGAATCGTACGACAGCTCGAATCCAGTCCACCCTCCAGCACCTCCAGACAGAACTCGGCACGGGTCGCCGGTAGTTTCCCCCGCCCTGGACCCCTGCTATGCCGCCCCCGCCTTACCCGCGAGGGTGGAAGATGACGGCCATGACCACCCCGAAGAGGATCGAGGCGGCCGTCACGGCGCCGGCCACCTCGAAGGTCCCCGACAGCGCGCCCCACCAGCCCTCACGCCGCAGGTGATCCACGATGCCCTTGGTGAGCACGTATCCGAAGTTGGAGACGGGCACGGCCGCGCCGGCCCCGGCGAAGCGCACCAGCGGCTCATACAGGCCGAGACCCGCCAGTGCCGCCCCCGCGACCACGTAGAGCACCATGGTGTGTCCTGCGGTGAGGCGCGTGCCGTCGATGATCAGCTGTCCGATGGCGCACAACAGGCCGCCGACGAGAAAGGCCCAGAGGTACTGCACCCGATCCCCTCCTGCCGGCCCTTACGAGACGCCAGGCCGTTCGATGGTGACGGCGTGGGCCGTTACCGGAATGCTCTCCCCTTGCAGATGGGTGGTCGGACTGTGAAGGCTGCCGGTACCGATGACCAGGACGCGGTTGACCAGGCCTTTGGCCATGGCCTTGAGGAGGTAGCCGGAGACGACGCACGCGGTGGCCCCCAGCCCGCTTCCACCGGCGTGGACGTCCTGGTGTGCGGGGTTGTACATCAGGACGCCGCAATCGCTGTGGCGCCCGTCGATGTCCAGGCCGTGGCGGTCCTTGAGCCAGTCCAGCAGGATGCGCGATCCCACCTGGCCGAGGTCGCCCGTGAGGATCCAGTCGAAATCCTCCAACCTGCGCCCCGTGTCCTGCAGGTGGCGCAGCAGGGTATCCTCCGCGGCCGGCACCATGGCGGAGCCCATGTCGTACGGATCCTTGAGCCCCATGTCCAGGATCTTCCCGAAGGTCGCGTGCGTGACGAGCAGGCTGTCGTCCGGCCCGGTGGCTGCGAGCACCACGGCTCCCGCCCCCGTGACCGTCCATTGGGCCGTGGGGGGCCGCTGGACGCCGAGCTCGGTCGGGAACCGGTACTGGCGCTCGGCAGCGTCGTGGTGGCTCGACGCCCCGACCACCGCGCGCTGGGCGAAGCCCGCGTCGACCATGGCCGCCGCCAGGGCGATGCCGCCCGCGAACCCGGCGCACGCCGAGTAGACGCCGACGTGCGGGATGGGTATCGAGCGCATGGCGAAGTTGCCGCTCACGTTCTGGTTGAGCAGGTCGGTGGTGAGGGCCAGGTCGATCTCCTGGTCCGTGAGGCCGGCCCGCTGAACGGCCTGTTGCACGGCCTCCTTCAGCATCTTGCTCTCGGTGCGCTCCCAGCAGCGCTCCCCGTAAAAAGTGTCCTCGAGGCACGTGTCCATGTAGCCGCCCATGGGGCCCTTGCACTCCATGGGCCCGGCCACGGTGAAGCCCGCCAGGATGCGCGGAGGCAGCAAGAAGCGTACGGTACCCGGGCCCATCCGCCGCTGGCCGGCGACCTGGGCGGGTGGGACCGTCAGGCTTGTGCCGGGCACCTGCCGCTCACCCCTTCGTCACCAGCCACCGGATGATCCCCACGACGACGGACGAACTGACGCCGAAGACGATCACCGGCCCGGCCACCTGGAACATCCGGGCCGCCATGCCGAAGACGTACCCCTCTCGGGCGAACTCCATGGCCGGGGCCACGATGCTGTTGGCGAAGCCCGTGACCGGTATGGCCGCCCCGGCTCCGCCGATGCGGGCGATCTGGTCGTAGACGCCCAGGCCCGTCAGCAAGGCGCCGATGAAGGCCAGGGCCACCGCTGCCCGTCCGGAGGCTTGATCCGGAGGGAGCCCCGCCCCGACGAACCAGCCGGTGAACAACTGGCCCACCAGGGCGATGATCCCGCCGACCACGAACGCCCAGAGCGCGTTGCGCAAATAGGCCGGTTTGGGCCTGCGCCGCTTGGCGAATTGCTGGTAGTCGACCTGCGTCGCCCGCCGGTGGGTCTTGGTCTGGGATGACACGAACCGGGCCCCCTTCTCGCCTCAGTCCGTGCCGTCCACTTTGAAGGCCACCTGGACGTCAGCCTTGTACTCCACGATGGAGCCGTCGGCCGGGTTGACGTTGGCCGTCCAGTTGAGCACCTCGACCCCGCTGATGTTGCGGACGGTCTTGGCCGCCTGCTTGACGGCCTGGCGGACCGCGTCCTCCCATCCCTGCTTCGACTCGCCGACGAGTTCGATGACCTTGACGACCGCCACTGGGCCACACACCCTCCACCAGGCCGGCAGGATGGCCAAAGCTTTGGCGAAGACCAAGAGGTGGCGCCGGCCACCTCCTAATGTGCGCAGCGCCGGAGGGTTCTACTCGCCGCGCTTTCTAGGCGGCGGTGAAACGGTGGATGCGCTGGATGGAGCTGGCTCGCCCGCTGGCCTCGTCCAGTTGGACCAGGGCGGCGTCCATGCGGGCCACGCCCGAGGCCACCTCGAACCGGTGGGGCAGGCCCGAGAGGAGGTGGCGGAGCACGCCCTCCCGCTCCATCCCGATCACCCCGTCCCGCGGCCCCGTCATGCCGAGGTCGGTGAGGTACGCCGTGCCGCGGGGGAGGACCCGCTCGTCGGCGGTGGGCACGTGCGTGTGGGTACCGAAGACTACCGTGGCCCGCCCGTCGAGGAACCACCCCATGGCCACCTTCTCGGCGGTCGCCTCGGCGTGGAAGTCGACGACGACCACCGGCGTCTCCCGCCGCAGCTCTTCGACCAGCCGGTCCGCCGTCCGGAAAGGGCAGTCCAGAGCCGACATGAAGGTGCGCCCCATGAGGTTGAGCACGGCGACCGGGACCCCGCCCGGCGAACGCACCACGACGCTGCCGCGACCCGGGGCGCCGGGCGGGAAATTGGCAGGCCGGACCAGCTGGGGAGCATGGTCGATGAAGGCCAGCACTTCCTTGCGGTCCCACACGTGGTTGCCCGTGGTGACCACGTGGGCGCCCGCGTCGAGGAGCTCCCGGTACGTGGGTTCGGTGATGCCGAAGCCGCCGGCGGCGTTTTCCCCGTTGACCACCACGAAGTCGGCTCTGAGCTCTTCGATGAGCGGGGGTAGGAGCTCCCGGATCGCGCGCCGCCCGGGGCGCCCTACGACGTCGCCGATCAGCAGGATGCGCATGCCGACGCCAAGGCCTCCGTGCCTGTCAGGCTCAGCGGTGGCGGGCCCCGGCGGATGAGGCGGGGCTCGTCACCATATCGTACACCAAAGGCTGCCCGCTGTGGCGCAATCCGATGAGGGTGTGAATGCGGCGACGGCGCTTGAGCGCTTCGAGGTGGTGAGCCAGGCGCTCCGGCGATGCTCCCTCGTCGTCGGCCACGTCGCCGGAGGGCCCCTCGCCGGAGGCGAGCGGCTCCACGACGAGCCGAGGCCCGAGCACCTGGCGCACCAGCCCGACCAGGACGTCCAGCTCCTCCACGGAGAGGGTGTCGAGGTCTCGCTGGATCGTCAGCTGCGTGTATCCGAGGACGAAGCTCCGGCGGCAGCGCAGGCTGCCGGCCGGGATGGAGAGGAGCGCCCCTATTGCCTCTCCGGCCCGCTGGAGCTGGGTCCTCAGGTGCATGAACTGGCCTGTCCCGATCTCGCCATCTGCGAGGAACGTGAGCTCGATGAGCCGCTTGCGGGCGAGGTAGCGGACCGTGAGGACCTCGTGGTAACGCTCGAGCAGCATGGCCAGGAAACTGTCGTGCGAATCTCCGGCGACGGCGTGCGACGAACGCTGCTGCATCGAGACGCCTCTCTCTTCCTCGAATCGCCTCAAATGAGCGCAGGTAGCCTTCGTCGCCCGCGGCTGGTTCCCCTGGCAGGGCGGACAGGGAATTGGAGGCACCGGTAGCCTGCCCGGGCGCGTGGCCTGGGCCTTCGCGGCCAAAGACGCCCGCGGACGCGCGAAGCCCCTGCCGTCGCCTTCGGGCGGCAGGGGCTCCTCGTGATCCCTCATGTCGCGGCCGGGTCAGCGGGCGTACTCCACCGCCCGCGTCTCCCGGATGACGGTCACTTTGATCTGGCCCGGATACTCCATCTCCTGCTCGATGCGCTTGCTGATGTCCTTGGCCATCTTGGTGGCCATGGCGTCGTCGATCCGCTCGGGCTTGACGATGACCCGGATCTCCCGGCCAGCCTGGATGGCATACGCCTTTTCCACGCCCTCGAAGGAATCGGCAATGGCCTCCAGCTTCTCCAGGCGCTTGATGTACGACTCCAGCGTCTCGCGCCGGGCACCCGGGCGGGCCGCAGAAATGGCGTCGGCGGCCGTCACCAGGACGGCCTCGACGCTCTGCGGCTCATAGTCGCCGTGGTGGCAGGCCATGGCATGGATCACTTCCGGCGACTCCCGGTACCGGCGCAACAGCTCGATCCCGATCTGCAGGTGCCCGCCTTCGACCTCGTGGGAAACGGCCTTGCCGATGTCGTGCAACAGGCCGGCCCTGCGGGCGACGTCCACGTTGGCCCCCAGCTCCGAAGCCATCAGCCCAGCCAGGTAGGCCACTTCCAGCGAGTGCTTGAGCACGTTTTGCCCGTAACTCGTCCGGAACTTCAACCGTCCCAGCAGCTTGATCAGCTCCGGATGGAGGTTGGGCACCTTGGCCTCGAAGGCAGCCTGCTCGCCGTACTCGCGGATGATGGCGTCGACTTCCTTCTGAGCCTTCTCGACCATCTCCTCGATCCGGGCCGGGTGGATGCGCCCGTCGGCCACCAGCCGTTCGAGGGCCAGCCGGGCCACCTCTCGCCGTACCGGATCGAAGCCGGAGAGGATGACCGCCTCCGGCGTGTCGTCGATGATGAGGTCGATGCCGGTCAAGGTCTCGAGCGTTCGGATGTTACGCCCTTCCCGGCCGATGATCCGCCCCTTCATCTCGTCGTTGGGCAAGTTGACCACCGAAACGGTGATCTCGGCGACGTGATCCACCGCGCAGCGCTGGATGGCCTGCGCGATGATCTCCTTCGCCTTCCGGTCAGCCTGCTCTTTGGCCTGCTCTTCCGCCTCCCGGATCATCCGTGCCACGTCCCGCTGGATCTCCGCCTCGACGTCTTTGATCAGCTCCTGGCGGGCCTCTTCGGTGGTCATGTTGGCGACCCGCTCCAGCTCGGCTCGCCGGCGCCGCAGCAACTCCTCGGCCTGGGCCATGGCGTTGTCCACGGACGCAGCTTTGCGGGCAAGGGCCTGCTCCCGCTGGTCCAGACCCTCGAGCTTGCGCTCCAACAGCTCTTCCCGCTGGAGCAACCGCCGCTCGACCTGCTGGAGCTCGGCTCGCTCCTGGCGGAGCTCTCGCTCCGCCTCGAGCCGCAGCCGGTGGGCCTCTTCCTTGGCCTCCAGCAAGGCCTCACGCTTCTTCGCCTCGGCGGTCTTCTCGGCCTCTTCGATGATCGCCTTGCCCCGGGCCTCGAGGCCCCCGATGCGGGCCTCGAAGGTCACCTTGCGAACCGTGTAGCCCGCGGCGAAGGCGCCCGCAGCAATCAGCGCGATCAGCGCGATGACCAGCGCGGAAATCCGCGACACCCCCTTCACTTGTCAAGGTGCGGACTGCCGGGCGGCCTGCCGCCCCGCAGCCATCGCGATCACACGCCTGCGAATGCACAAAAAGCCGAGGGGACACCCACTCGGCTGCCGGCAGGCGTCAATTGTCGCCGCAGGAAACTCACACTTCCCCGGCTTCGTTCGTATTCTAGCCTTCGCGCAATTCCGGTGTCAACGCCCACCACGACGGCTCCCGCCGCTCACGTGGCGTCGCCGGCGGTGCCGGATTCGTGGGCCGCGCGTACCGCCACCTCGCGCGCAAGCTCTTCGTCGAAGCCACGGCGCACGAGGTATCCCCACAGGCGCGCGGCCCGCTGCGCGGGCGCCAGCCGCTGCAGGTGCGCCAGCTGCCGCATGGCCAGGCGAAGCGCTGCCTCCTGTTCTCGCTCGCGGGGGTATTTCTCCGCCACGACCCGGAGCGCCACGCTCTCGTCGATCCCACGCCGCTCCATCTCCAGGAGCAGGGCCTTGCGGCCCACCGCTCCCCGCCCCACCCGCAGGTCCACCACGTCGTGGGCCAGGGCGGTGTCGTCGAGGTACCCCAGGGCGCGGACCCAGCGGACCGTGTCCTCGATCGTATCCGGGCGGAAGGGCCATGCTCCCAGGAGGCGCCGCATCTCGAGCTCGCTCCGGGCACGCTGGCCCAGGAGACGAATCGCGCGGCGGCGGGCCGTGGCCCGCTCGGCTTCCTCGAGCAACGGGGGCTCGATCTCCGGCGGCTCCGACGCGGCCTTGCCCGCGCCCTGCGAGGCCCAGGCCGTGAGCCCCAGGCTCTCCAGCGCCTCCTGATCCACGACCCAGGCCTCCTGCGACGCGGCCATCAGGCGGTACCAGCTCCGCCCCCGGCGCCGCTCCACCGACGCGATCCGGATCGCCAACCGCGCTCCCCCTCCCGGCCCGGGTCCTCATCGCCTGCCGCTGGTCACGGCCCGTTCGGCCCGGCTCCGGCGGCTCGCCGGCGCGGGCGCTCCTTCGGCGGCCGCGCCGGCAGCCGGCAGCGCCTGGGGTACGGACGAGGCTTCGGAAGTTGCGGCGGTCTTGACCGCACGCACGATCGGGGGCAGGCCGAAGTGCTGCCGGACCAGGTTTTCGATCTCGTCGGCCGTGGCGGCGTTTTGCCGCAGGAAGTCGCGCGCCTGCTCGCGCCCCTGGCCGAGCCGGGTATCGCCGTAAGAGAACCATGGCCCGCTTTTCTGGATGACGCCGGCTTCCACGCCCAGGTCCAGGATGTCCCCTTCCCGGGAGATGCCCGTCCCGTAGAGAATGTCGAACTCCGCTTCTTTGAACGGCGGCGCCAGCTTGTTCTTGACGACCTTGACCTTGGCCCGCATCCCGATGTTGTCGGTGCCTTGCTTGAGCACCTCCACCCGGCGGATGTCGCACCGGATGGTGGCGTAAAACTTGAGGGCCCTCCCCCCGGGAGTGGTCTCGGGGTTGCCGAACATGACCCCTACCTTTTCCCGGATCTGGTTGGTGAAGACCACGGTGGTCCGCGACCGGGAGATGGCCCCGGTCAGCTTGCGCAGCGCCTGGGACATGAGCCGCGCCTGAAGCCCCACGTGGGCGTCGCCCATCTCGCCCTCCAGCTCCGCCCGCGGGGCAAGGGCCGCCACCGAGTCGATGACGACCACGTCGACCGCTCCGCTGCGCACCAGCGCCTCCGTGATCTCCAGCGCCTGCTCCGCGCTGTCCGGCTGGGAGATCAGGAGGTTGTCCACGTCGACGCCCAGGCGACGGGCGTACCGGGGATCCTGGGCATGCTCGGCGTCGATGAAGGCGGCGATCCCTCCGGCTTTCTGCGCCTCCGCCATGATGTGGAGGGCCAGCGTCGTCTTGCCCGACGACTCGGGGCCGAAGATCTCCACCACCCGCCCGCGGGGCACTCCGCCGATGCCCAAGGCGATGTCGAGGGCGAGCGAGCCGGTCGGGATCACGTCGACGTGCTCCGTCTGGGTCTCGCCCATGCGCATGATCGAGCCTTTGCCGTGCTGCTTCTCTATCTGGGAGATCGCGCCTTCCAGCGCCTTCTGGCGCTCCAGCGCGTCCTGTGCCGTAGGAGTGGTCATGCTTTACTCGTCCCTCCCTGCCCGGATGGGGGCGGAAAACAGGGGTGTATGGATGGGCCCCCTGGCGGTGAGCGTGCTCGCCATGACGGTCACCTCGCGCACCACCATGCTGCCACACGCTGCGGGAGGTCGCCGCTCTCCGAGCGCCGCCGCCACGCCCTGCCCCGGAGCGCCGTCCCGCAGCCGCCCCAGGGTCAGATGGGCCGAGAACGGTTTGTCCGCCGGCCCCAGCCCTCGAGCCACCAGCGCCTGCTCCAGGTGGGCCGCCAGCTCGACCAGCCGGCGCGCGGCCTCGGGGGGCTCCACCCCGATCCAGAGGACACGAGGCCGCTCCAGGCTGGGAAAGGCGCCGACCGCCCCGGTCGACAAGCGGAAGCGCCGCGCTGCGCTGCACGCCTCGCCGGCGGCGTCGAACACCCGCTGCCTGGCCTGTTCGTCCAGATCTCCGAGGAACCGCAAGGTGAAATGGTACTGAGCGGGGTCGACCCAGCGCACGTGCCGTGCCGCGGGCCCCATTGCGGCCCGCAGGCTTTCGACGTACGCGGCAATGCAGTCGCGCATGGCTTCGTCCACAAGAACCGCCACGAACGTACGCAACCGCTCGTTGCTCGCGACCGCTCACTCTCCTCGTGCTACCGGCCTGCGCCCGTCCCGTTCATCGGTTCCACGCTGCTCGCCTTTTCCCCTTGCTCGGCCAGGACGAGGTGGCGTTCCATGGAAAACTCGCCGGAGACGGCGTCCAACCGCACCTCGTCCACCGCCCACAGCCTCGGTCGCCCCGACCCCATGTCGAACCGCAGCAGGGCAAGGGTGAACGTCAAGGGCGCGCCGGACTGCAGTCCCCTCAGCCCCGCCGCCCCGGTGCTGCCGGCATCCACGTACGCCGTGCCGTCCACCAGGCGGAAGCTCGCCCGGTGGTCGTGGCCGAACAGCACCACCTGGGCCAGCGTGGGCGCCACGCTCTCCCCTGCCACGTTGTTATGAACCGCCACGATGTCGGCGGGCCACCCCGATCCTGCCGCGTGGGCGGGCTTTTCGAGGGCGCCCGCCAGCCGCTCGCGGATGCGGCCCGCAAGCTGGCGGGCCTGGTCGTCGCTCAGAGCATCGGGCCTGTCGTCCGCCGCGCCGGGGTCGGCCATCCCGAACACCCTCAAACCCTTGACCTCCACGACGTGCCCGTCGAGGATACGCACGTTGGGCAGGCTGCCCAGCACCTGCACCAGGCGAGGCGTATCGTGATTGCCGGGGACGAAGAGGTACGGGACCCTCAGGTCCCGGATGCGCTGGGTGAGGATGGGCTCGAGGGAAGAGCCGAGCTCCAGCATGTCGCCGGTGTCCACGACGGCGTCCACTTCGAAGTGGCGGACGACCGCGCTCAGCAGGTCGAAGGCAGCCGGGTTGTTGTGCAGGTCCGAGACGTGGGCCACCACGAGCTGCGGCCCCCGGTCCTCGTGGACCGGGATGCGGTCGAGGTGCTGGTACAACGCCAGCAGCTCGCGGGCGCTCCATTGGAGCCTGCGGCCCATGTCGCCCACGGCCTGGATGCCCATCCGGGCCAGCTCCACGATCTGGGGAGCCGCCTCGAGGGCGCCGCGGTAGGTGGGCGCCTCGAACGACGCCGCGTTCCACTGCCACGCCACGCCTGCGGCCAGGCCACCGAACAGCGCGGCGAAAGCGACGCCGCCTGCGGCCGGGACCGCCCATCCCGGGGCCCCTGCCAAGCGCAAGCCCGCCGCAGCTCCTGCCCCGGCCAGCGCCACCTGGCGGAGCGCGAAACGCCGGGCGCTATCCGACAGGAACTGCACCAGCTGCTGCTGGAGTGTCCGGTACGACTCCGGCGAGCCGGCCCGGCTGATCGCCTCGACGGCATCCGGCTCGACCCGGTCGAGCCGGATGCGCAACTGGACGGGCAGCGCGTGAGTCCGGGCCTCGACTTCCCCCAGTGGGGGTAGCTCGACCACGGTCGCGCCGCGCCTCGGGAGCCGCCATTCCACGGTCACGCTCAAGTTGCCGGGGTAGGTGTAGCGGGCGGGCAGCGCGACCGTGGCCAGGATCGCTCCCAACAGCCCGGCCGCGACCCACCGGAGCCCGCGGGCCGCCCGCCGCCCGTTACGAAGCCTCAAGCAAGAATCGCCTCAAGAGGTCGAGCGCGGCCTGGGCCGACCGCCGCTTCACCTGGATCCGGTCGCCGCCGAACACGTGACGCTCCACCCGCGTATCGCCCCGGCCGGCGACCGCCAGGTAGACCAGACCGACCGGCTTGGTGGGCGTACCCCCGCCCGGGCCGGCGATACCCGTGATCGCCAGCCCCAGGTCGGCCGCCGCCCGGGCGGCCACCCCCCTGGCCATGGCCAGCGCGCAGGGCTCGCTCACCGCCCCGTGCTCGCTCAAGATCCGGGCATCGACGCCCAGGTGCCGCATCTTGGCCTCGTTGCTGTAAACCACCAGGTCTTCCACGAGGCATTCGGAGACGCCGGGCACGTTGGTCAACCGGTCGCCGACCAGGCCCCCCGTGCACGACTCCGCTACGGCGAGGCGGGCCGAAGCGCGGCGCAGGAGGTCGACGACCACGCTTTCCAGGGTCTGGTCGTCGAAGCCGTAGACGGCGTCCCGGAGCCGGCGCAGGGCCTCTCGTTCGACGGGGGCGAGAAGGGCGCGAGCCGCCTGCTCGTCGGGGGCTCGGGCCGTGATCCGCACGTGCACCTCGCCTGTCCCGGCATACGTGGCCACGGTGGGATTGGAGCGACCGTGCAGGAGATCCTGGAGCGCTTGCTCTACGGCTGCCTCGCCCGGCCCGGTCACCCGAAGCACGCGGGAGAGGATGACCCCGCTCTGCCCGGCCCGGCGGGCCCTCTCCTGCAGGTAGGGAACGACCCAGCTCCTGGTCATGGCCTCGAGCTCGGCGGGCACGCCGGGCAGGGCGACGATCGCCCGGCCGTCTCCCTCCCACGCGAATCCCGGAGCGGTGCCGACCGGGTTGGGAATGACCCGGGAGCCCCGGGGGACGAGCGCCTGGCGACGCTGGCTCGCCAGCATCTCTCTGCCCAGGCGCCGGAAGTAGGCCTCTACCTGGTCCAGGGCCTCGGCGGAGAGCTCCAAGGGGACCCCGGCCGCGCCCGCGACGACTTCCCGGGTCACGTCGTCCTCCGTCGGGCCCAGCCCCCCGGAGACCAGCACGACGTCCGAGCGCCCCAGGGCAAGGGAGACCGCCTCGACGGCCCGCTGGTAGTTGTCGCCCACCGTCTGCCGGAAGTGCGCGTCGTACCCCACGGCGCTCAATATCCGGGCCAGATACGCGGCGTTGGTGTCCACGATCTGCCCCAGCAACAGCTCCGTCCCGATGGTCACGATCTCGGCCCGCACGGCACCCTCCCCCGCCCCGCACGCTGAGCGATCTCGCGGTTCACGCCGTCTTCGAGGGGGTCGCCTCGGTGACCTCGCGCAGCCATGCCCGCAGTTCGTCTCCGGAAAGCCGCTCGACGTCCGCCAGGCGCTCGGCTGCCTGCGTGAGCACGGGCCGGCTCTCGGACAAGAGCTCCCGTACCCGGCTCTCCTGGGCGGACAAGATGCCGGCCACGGCCTGGTGCAGGGAATCTCCCGGCACGTGGTCCTTGGAGACGACGCCCAGGGGCGACATGCCGGCGTAGACCATCTGGCGCGCCAGCTCCGTCGCCTTTTCGAAGTCGTTCATGGCGCCGGTGCTGCGCCCGCCCAGCACCAGGTCCTCGGCCACCGCTCCCGCCAGGGCGACCGCGATACGGTCCTCCAGCTGGCGGGCGGTGTAGAGGTGGCGGTCTTCCTGCTCTGCCTGGCGCACGTAGCCCAGGGCCTGTCCCCGGGAGGTCACCGTCACCTGGGCCACCGACCCGGGCATCAGCCGCTCGCTGACCAGCGCGTGGCCCGCCTCGTGGACGGCCACCCGGTGCATCTCTTCGGCCGGAGGCCGGCGGTCGAGCCGCTCTCCCAGCATGACCTTGTCGACCGCCTCCCGCAGGTCGGCTTGCTCCAGCCGGTCGCGGCCGGCGCGCAGCGCGGCGATGGCCGCCTCGTTGACCACGGCCTCCAGGTGCGCTCCGGAGAAGCCGAACGTCTCCCTGGCGATGCTCTCGAGATCGACGTCCGGAGCCAGCGGCCGGTGACGGCAATGGATCTTGAGGATCTGCAGCCGGGCCTCCCGGTCCGGCAGGTCCACGCGCACGATCCGGTCGAACCGCCCGGGGCGCATCAACGCCGAGTCCAGCAGGTCCATCCGGTTGGTCGCGCCGATGACCAGCACCTGCACGTCAGGGGTGCGCACCATGCCGTCCATCTCCACCAGCAGCTGGTTGAGCGTCTGGTCGTACTCCAGATGGCTCGTGTGGCGGCCCCGCTGGCCCCCCAGGACCTCCAGCTCGTCGATGAAGATGACCGCCGTGCGGCTCTTGCGCTCCCGGGCGAGGGCCCGGGCCTTGCGAAAGAGCTCCCGCACGCGCTGGGCCCCCACGCCCGCGTACATCTCCACGAACTGCGAGCCGCTGGCCACCAGGAAGGCCGCGTCGGTGTAACCTGCGGCGGCTCGCGCCATCATGGTCTTGCCGGTGCCCGGGGGGCCGGCCAGCAGGATGCCCCGCAGCGGCCGGATGCCCAGTTGCTTGACCTTCTCGGCGTCCCGTACGAACTCGAGGGCCTCGATGAGCTCTCGCTTGGCCATCTCGTGGCCCCCGATATCGTCGAAGGTCACGTTCGAGCCCTCCGCTCCGCCCTCCACGACGCCGAACCGCCGGCCCAAGAGCTTCCCGTCCGCGGCCAGCAACCGTACCGCGACCAGCGCCGCGCCCAGCACCAAGAGGGGCCACAGGTTGACCCCGTTGAGCGCCGCGAACACGAGCGAGGCGGCGACGAGCCCCGCCGCGATTTCCCGTATCATCGCGCCTCACCACCCCGCGGCGGACCGCCGGCCGCCAGCTCTTGGACGGCCTCCATGCCCACGACCCGCACCGGAAGCGAAGCGAGGGTGCCCGGGCCGGGGGCAGGGTTTTGCGGGCGGGGTACGACCTCGTACAGGTACCCGCCGTCCGGGCTCTGCAACATCACGTACACCGAGGTGCCGTCGGCGAAGATCCCGCCGACCTCGATGCCGAGCTCCCGGGCCCGGGCGCGCACCCGCTGGGCCATCTCCGTGAAGGCGCCCGTCGAAGCCCCCTCGTGCAGCGCCAGAGAAAGCTCCCGCGAAGCGGCGGACAGGGCCGGAGTGCGGCCGTCCACCAGGACGATCTCGTCCACCCGGCCCAGCCTGCCCGAAGCTGCCGCCCGCCGGATCGCGTCGACCGTGCCCGGCAGGTCGTCCACCGGCTGCAACCGGACCCACAAGGCCCGCGCGCCTCCGTCCGGCGCAATCCAGGCGCGCTCGACCCCTTCGGTCGAACGTAGTTGGTCCAGCACCGGCGCCTGCTGGTACCGGTCGAACCACCGCTGCCCGAATGCCATGCCGCTGAGTCCTACCACGAACGCCAGGGCCACGACGGGCCACTGCCACCGCTTGTTCTTCTCCATAGGCCGTAGCCAACGAAAAAGGGCCGCGGACACTCACTGCGGCCCTCCCGGCTGGAGATGGCTAACCCCCAAACCCCGACTCGCCATCCGTTGCGGTGTTCGATGAGCTGCCGGTCTACCCACACCGGCGCGCCGACCATTATATCAGGAAGTCACGGCCACCTCCAAGCTCGTGGCGAGCTCGGCTTCGAAGTCGTACCCGCGCATCCCTGCCAGCCGTGCGCTCACCATCTCCCCCGGCCCCGCCCTTGCCACTTTCAGCCACGTCACCCCGTCCACCTCGGGCGCCTGGTAGGGCGTACGGCCTTGCCACCGCATCGCGCCGGCCCTGGACCTCCGGGCGGGGCGTTCCAGCAGGACGGGGACCCCGGCGCCCAGCCGCCGGCCCATGATCCGGGGCAACAGCTCCTGCTGGCGGCGCATCACGGCGGCCCGGCGCCGCCGTTTCTCGACGGCCGGCACCTGCCCGGGCAGGGAGGCCGCCGGCGTTCCCTCCTCCCGTGCGTAGGTAAACACCCCCACGTGGTCGAACCCGGCGCGCTCTACGAACTCCAGGAGCTCTTCGACGTCCCGGTCCGTCTCCCCGGGGAACCCCACGATGAACGTGGTGCGCAAGGCCACGTCCGGCATGGCCCGCCGGACCCGGTCGATCAACGCCTCGTACGCCTCGCAGTTGCCCCAGCGGCGCATGGCCCGTAGCACGCGGTCCGAGGCGTGCTGCAGCGGAAGGTCGAGGTAGCGGCATACCTGCGGGAGCTCGGCCATGGTGGCGAGGAGCTCGCCGGTGACGTGGGCCGGGTAGGCGTACAGGAGTCGGATCCAGGCGATCCCCGTGCGGGCGAGCCGGCGGAGCAGGTCGGGCAGCATGAGCCGGCCGTAGAGGTCCACGCCGTACAGCGTGGTATCCTGACCGACCAGCACCACCTCCCGCACGCCCCGCTCGGCGAGAGCGGCCACCTCGCGCTCGATGGAGTCGAGCGGCCGGCTCCGGTGCCGCCCCCGGATGCGGGGGATGGTACAGAAGGTGCAGGGATGGTCGCAACCCTCCGAGACCTTGACGTAGGCGAGGTGCCCGGGCGTGGAGAGCAGCCGGGGGATCCGGTCGTGGTACAAGAACGACGGGGCGTCGTCCGCCATCACCACGCGGTGGCCCTCCAGCACTTCGCGCACGACCTCGGCGATCAGGGGGACCTCCGCGTTGCCGATGACCGCGTCGGCCTCGGGCAGCTGGGAGGCCACCTGCACGGCGTCGAAGCGGCGCGGAAGGCAACCTGCCACCACGACATTCGACCGTGCGCCGCCGGGGCGAGCCCTGGCGCGACTGCGGGCGATCCGGAGGATCGCATCGACGGACTCACGCTGGGCCGGCTCGATGAAGCCACAGGTGTTGACGATGACCACGTCGGCTGCCTCCGGATCGGGGTGCAGGGCGAACCCCGCCTCGCGCAACAGGCCTGCCATGACCTCGCTGTCCACCAGGTTCTTGGCGCATCCCAGCGAGACGATGGCCACCGATGGCTGTCCCGCTGCTCCGCCTGGCGCGTCAGGCAAGGTCGCCGATGGGATGGAAGAAGCGTCGCCGATGGCCATTCCCTCCGTCCGTATCGAATGGGGCCGTACCTCCCAGGAGTTTGCCGGGATCGGACGAATTATACGTCGTCCCTGGGGCAGGCCGAAGCGGCTGGTCGCGGCCGACCGAGGCCCGCTCTTTCTTGACGCTGGTTTTTTGCGGAGACTATAATGCCTGTGGTTTTACGCGGCCCGACGCCGGCAGGGGCCGGAGAAGGCGCGGGGGGTGCGGCCGGTTGAGCCCGTACGTGGACGTGGCCGTTTTCTTGATAACGGCCGTTCTTTTTGTGTCCGTCACCTGGGGATTGTCGTCACTATTGCGACCTCATCACCCCTACGCCCGCAAGCTGACCACGTACGAGTGCGGCCAGGAGCCCGTGGGGGAGGCCCAGACCCGCTTCCACATTCGCTACTACATCTTCGCCCTGGTCTTCGTCATCTTCGACGTGGAGACGGTCTTCCTGTATCCGTGGGGCGTCGTGTTCCAAAGCCTGGGCTGGGCGGGCCTCATCGAGATGGCGGTCTTCATCGGCGTCCTGGTGGTAGGTCTGGTGTACGCGTGGAAGAGGAGGGTCCTCCATTGGACGTGAACGCGGCGCACTTTCCCCGGGTGTCGGACGAGATCACCGTCCCGCCCGGGATCGTGCTCACCAACTTGCGCAAGGTCATCAACTGGAGCCGCAAGTCCTCCATCTGGTACATGCTCTTCGGTATCGCGTGCTGTGCCATCGAGATGATGGCGACGGGCGCTTCGCGATATGACTTCGACCGGTTCGGGATGATCTTCCGGGCGTCGCCGAGGCAGTCGGACCTGATGATCGTCGCAGGTACGGTCAACGAGAAGATGGCAGACGTGGTCAAGCGCCTGTACGACCAGATGGCCGAGCCCCGGTGGGTACTCGCGATGGGAGCGTGCGCCGTCAACGGGGGGCCCTACTGGGGCCAGTACAACGTGGTCGACGGGGTCGATCTGGTCGTGCCCGTGGACGTCTACGTGCCGGGGTGCCCTCCCCGCCCCGAGGCCTTGCTGCACGGCGTGCTCAAGCTGCAGGAGAAGATCGCCAGGGAAGGCCTGGTGGTACCGGTCCGGGGATAGGCCTTGCGGCATGGAGAAGCGATGATCGGTCAGGTACGGGGGGCGTGAGGGCGATCATGGCGGCGGTAGGCGCGGCCATCGGGAGCGAGGCGAAGGCGGTCGAGCGGATCCGGCAACGGTATCCCGGCGTGGAGGCGCAGGTGCTCCCGTCCGGCTGGATCGAGGCACGCGTGAGCCGGGACCAGTGGCTGGAGTTCGCCCGCGGCGTGCGGGAGGATCCCGAGCTCGCCTTCGACTTCCTCTCCAACCTGTCGGCGGTCGACCGCGGCGACGCCGGGTTCGAGGTGGTGCTCCACCTGGAGGCCATGGGATCCGGCATCCAGATGGTCGCCCGGACCACCTGCCCCCGGGGCGAGGCGCGCGTGCCCAGCGTGACGTCCGTGTGGCCGACCGCCAACTGGCACGAGCGTGAGGCGTGGGACCTCATGGGGGTCCGGTTCGACGGCCACCCCGACCTGCGCCGGATCCTCTTGAAGGACAACTGGGTGGGCCACCCCCTCCGCAAGGACTACGTGGACCGCCGCCTGCCGCGCCAGCGCCAGACCCGGGCGTCGTACCGGCCTGACGATCCCAACACCACGACGTTCGATGTGCCTGCTGAGGGTGTGGCCTTGGCGGGCGACGGGGTTCACCCGGCTGGCGGCGCCCCGGTGACGCGGGTCCTGGAGGTGCCCGACACGTACAGCCCCAGGATCCCGCCCTCAGGCGTGGAGGTCAACATGGGGCCCCAGCACCCAAGTACCCACGGGGTCTTGCGCCTCCTGGCGGAGATCGATGGCGAGCGCATTGTGCGGACCGTTCCCGACATCGGTTTTCTGCACCGCTGCTTCGAGAAGATCGCCGAAAACCTTCCCTACCCCAGCGTCATCCCGTACACCGACCGGACCGACTACCTGTCCGGGATGACCAACGAGCTGGCCTACGTGCTGGCCGTGGAGCAGCTGTTCGGGATCGAGGTGCCGGCCAAGGCCCAGGCGATCCGGGTGCTGGTCGCGGAGCTGCAGCGCATCGCCAGCCATCTGGTCTGGTTCGGGTCGATGGCGCTGGACCTGGGGGCCGTGACGCCGTTCCTCTACGCCTGGAGAGAGCGAGAGAAGCTGCTGGATATCTTCGAGACGCTGTCGGGCGCCCGGATGATGTTCCACTACGTCCGCCTCGGAGGCGTCCGCAACGACCTGCCCTCCGGGCTCGACGGCCAGATCCGGAAGTTCCTGGACTCCTTCGATGCCTACCTGGCGGAGTACGACGAGATCCTGACGGGTAACCCGATCTTCCAGGCCCGTACCCGTGATGTCGCCGTGCTCCCCGCGGCCACCGCGATCGCGTACGGGGCGAGCGGGCCGGTGCTGCGCGCCTCGGGCGTCGCCTACGACTTGCGCAAGACCCACCCCTACTCGGGGTACGAGCTGTACGACTTCTCGATCCCGGTGGGCGAACGAGGAGACGTGCTCGACCGCTACACGGTCCGCATGGAGGAGATGCGCCAGAGCGCCCGCATCGCACGCCAGGCCCTCGAGGGACTGCCCGAGGGCGAGATCATGGGCAAGACGCCCCGTCGCTGGAAGGCGCCGGCAGGGGATGCCTACAGCCGGGTCGAGGCGCCACGGGGAGAGCTCGGCGTCTACGTGGTGAGCGACGGGCAGGGCGATCGCCCGTACCGGGTGCACTGGCGGGCGCCTTCGTTCGTTCACCTGCAGTTGCTGCCGGTCCTGACCCCGGGATTGTTGATCGCCGACGTCGTAGCCGTCATCGGTTCCATCGACATCGTGCTCGGGGAGGTAGACCGGTGAGCATGGTGGCCGGTGTCATCGCCCCGCCGTCGCAGTGGTATGGCCTGGCGGAGGATTACTTCGTGCGCAGCGGCTGGCCGCTGGGCCTGCTGGCCGTCGCAGCGGCGCTGGTCAAGGTGCTGCTGGTGCTCGCCTTCGTCGTGCTCAACGTGCTTTTCCTCATCTGGCTCGAGCGCAAGATCAGCGCCTGGATCCAAAACCGGCTGGGGCCGATGCGCACCGGGCCGTTCGGCTTGCTCCAGACCATGGCCGACGCGCTGAAGCTCCTGGTGAAAGAAGACGTCATCCCGGCCGGCGCCGACCGGTGGGTCTTCGTCCTTGCTCCCATCGTGACGTTCGTCCCGGCCCTGCTCATCTACGTGGTCGTGCCCTTCGGGGAGCGTCTCGTGGTGCAGGACCTCAACATCGGGGTGCTCTTCGTGGCCGCGATGACGTCGGCCATCATCCCGTCGTTCCTCATGGCGGGATGGAGCTCCAACAACAAGTGGTCCGTCTTCGGAGCGCTGCGCTCGGCAGCGCAGCTCGTGAGTTACGAGGTGCCGCTGGTGCTGGCGGTGGTGGCGGTGGTGATGCTCACCGGCAGCCTGAGCCTGGTCGACATCGTCGAGGCCCAGCGGCGGTGGGGCTGGTTCATCCTGCTGCAGCCCCTCGGCTTCCTGGTTTACTACACGGCGGCGCTGGCGGAGGCCAACCGGGCGCCCTTCGACCTGATCGAGGCGGAGTCGGAGCTCGTCGCCGGCTTCAACACCGAGTACAGCGGCATACGGTGGGCCATCTTCTTCCTGGCGGAATACGCCAACTTGCTGTCCGGATCGGCGATCGCCGCGACGCTCTACCTGGGCGGCTGGAACGGGCCGTGGCTGCCGCCGTTCGTGTGGTTCCTGATCAAGACGTACTTCTTCGTGTTCCTCGCCATGTGGATTCGCTGGACGGTTCCCCGGATCCGGGTCGACCAGCTGATGAACCTGGGTTGGAAGGTGCTGCTGCCGCTGTCGCTGGTCAACCTGGCACTGACCGGCGTGTACGTGATGGTTCGCTAGGACTCGGGAGGGTCATGGGGGGTGCAGGAGTGAACTTCCTGCGCGTGACGGGCGTTGCGCTGTGGAATACGCTGGTGGGCATGGGCGTGACGATCCGCAACATGCTCTTTCGCCCGCGCATCACCATCCAGTACCCGGACGAACGCCACGACCTGCCCGTGGGGACCCGGGGCATCCCGGTGCTCCTGTCGGACGAACAGGGCGAGCTGAAGTGCGTGGTCTGCGAGCTGTGCGAGAAGATCTGCCCGGTGCACATCATCGAGATCAAGTGGCACCGGGATGAACAGAGCCGCAAGAAGGTCCTCGACGAGTTCAACCTCGACGCGAGCCGGTGCATGTACTGCGGACTGTGCGCGGAGGTGTGCCCGGCCGAGGCCATCGCCATGTCGGATCACTACGAGATGGCCGAGTACGAGCTCTCCTCCCTGGTGTATGACAAGGAGAAGCTGCAGCAGCTCGGGCTCCCGCAGAAGACGCCGATCATCAACTTCGGAGTGAAGACGGAGGGGCAGCCGGTCAAGCGATGAGCGCCATCCAGGTCATCTACCTGCTCGTGACCGCCGCGACCCTCTTGTGCGGATACGGGGTCGTGGCGTCCTCCAGGCTCATGCACTCGGCTCTGTGGCTCGGGGCGACCTTCGTCGGCATGGCGGCCATCTTCGTGCTGCTCGACGCCGACTTCCTGGCCGCCGCCCAGATCCTCATCTACGTCGGGGCCATCACCACCATGATCCTCTTCGGCATCATGCTTTCCGACATCCGGGACCTGCGGCCCGAGCCCGGCGCCCCCGTGTGGACGAGGCTCCTGCGCCTGGTGCTGTCGCCCCGGCGGGGGCTGCTGCCGCTCCTGGCCGCGGTGGGCTTCACCGCCGCGCTGTGGGTCGTGACGGCCCGCACGCCCTGGCCGGCGGAGCCGGCCGCCGCTCCGGACAACGTGACGGCGTCCATCGGCGACGTGATGTTCAGCCAGTACGTCTTGCCCTTCGAGATCGCCTCGGTGCTGCTGCTCGTCGCGCTGGTGGGCGCCATCGTGCTGGCCATGCGGGAGGAGGTGCGGTCCCGGTGATCCCGCTCCACTGGGTGCTCGCCACGAGCGCCCTCCTGTTCGGGCTGGGGCTGTACGGAGCGCTGGCGCTGCACAACGCGGTGCGAATCCTCATGTCCATCGAGTTGATGCTCAACTCGGTCAACCTCAACCTCGTCGCCTTTTCGCGCTACCTGCACCCGGACCAGCCCAAGGGGCTGATCATGGCCATCTTCATCATGACCGTCGCGGCCGCCGAAGCGGCCGTGGGGCTCGCCATCTTCCTGATCATCGCCCGCAACCGGACCGACGTCGACGTCGACAAGATTCACCTGTTGAAGGGGTAATCGAGGGGATATGGCTGCCGTTGCCTGGCTGGTGCCTCTCATCCCGGCCGCGTCCTCCCTGGTGCTGGCCTTCTGGGGGCGCAGGCTGCCCCGGCAAGGCGATTGGTTGGGCATCGGGGCAGTGGGCCTGTCGTGGCTCCTCTCGCTGGGGATCCTCGTAGACGCCCTCGGGGGAGGGCGGGCGGCGGGAGCGTGGACCTGGGCCCAGTTCGCGCCCGCAGCGGCCGGCTCTGGGTCCGTGAGCGTCGGCTTCCTCCTCGACCCCCTGGCGGCGGTGATGCTGGTGGTGGTCACCACCGTCAGCCTGGCCGTCCACGTCTTCTCTGCCGGCTACATGGAAGGCGACGTCCGCTACAAGCGCTACTACGCGATGCTCTCCTTCTTCACCTTCGCCATGCTGGGCCTCGTGGTGGCCGACAACTTCTTGCTGCTGTTCATCTTCTGGGAGCTGGTGGGGCTCGCCTCGTACGTGCTCATCGGCCACTACTACGAGCGGGCCGATGCCCGCTACGCCTCCATCAAGGCGTTCTTGACGACCCGGGTCGGCGACGTCGCCATGTTCGCCGGGATCATGGTGCTGTTCCGGGAGACCGGGAGCTTCCACTTCGGGACCATCTTCCAGGCGATCTCGGCGCACCAGGTTGCTCCGGCGACGTTGACACTGGCCGCCGTCCTGGTCTTTGGCGGGGCGGTAGGCAAGTCGGCCCAGTTCCCGCTGCACGTCTGGCTCCCCGACGCCATGGCCGGCCCGACACCGGTGAGCGCCCTCATCCACGCGGCCACCATGGTGGCCGCGGGCGTGTACCTGGTCGCCCGGGCCTTCGGGGTGTTCGTCGCCTCCGCCGAAGCGCTGCAGGTGGTGGCCTGGATCGGAGGCTTCACGGCACTGTTCGCGGCGACGATCGCCCTGGTACGGGAGGACATCAAGCAGGTACTGGCCTACTCCACGGTGAGCCAGCTCGGGTACATGATGATGGGGCTGGGGGTGGGGGCGTACACGGCAGGCTTCTTCCACCTCACGACCCACGCCTTCTTCAAGGCGCTCCTGTTCCTGGCCTCCGGTAGCGTCATCTACGTGCTCCACCACGAGCAGAACATGCACCGCATGGGCGGGCTCGCCCGGAAGATGCCCATCACGGCCCTCACCTGGGTGGTGGGCGCGGCGGCCCTGGCCGGCATCCCGCCCTTCTCCGGCTTCTGGAGCAAGGACGAGATCCTGCTGGCAGCGTACCACTCGGCCACGCCGGCCCTTTTCTGGATGGGCCTTGCGGGTGCGGTCCTGACCGCCTTCTACGTGACCCGGGCCACATGGATGGTCTTCTTCGGCCGGCCCCGCGACCAGCACCTGTACGACCACGCCCACGAGGCGCCCGCAGTCATGACCTGGCCGCTCGTGGGGCTGGCGGTCCTGGCGGCGGTCGCCGGTTTCTGGAATGCTCCCGTCACCCATTTCGCGTTCGGGCGGTTCGTTTATTTCGGGGAGCCGCACGAACTGCCCCCCAGTGGCCTGGTGACCGGCCTGGCCGTCGGTGGAGCTCTCCTGGGCGTGCTGGGAGCACTCGTCATCTACGCGTGGCGGTGGATTCCGGCCGAGTGGGTCGTGCGGACGCTGCGGCCCGTCCACACGCTACTCAAGCACAAGTACTACGTGGACGAGGCGTACCACTGGCTGTTCGTCCGGGGTACGGTGGCCCTGGCGAGGTTCCTCGGATGGTTCGATCAGGTGGTCATCGACGGGCTCGTCAACGGCGCCGCCGCCTTCACGAGAGGGCTTGCCGATGGGAGCCATTTCGTCGACCAGCAGGTGATCGACGGCACCGTCCATCTGGCGGCGACGAGCACGGTGGCGGCCGGCAACCAGTTGCGCCGGGCCCAGGTGGGCTACGTGCAGGCGTATGCTTTGACGCTGTTCGTCTCCGTGGTGGTCGGGCTCATCATCTTCACGATGGGAGGCTAAAGCCTCGACATGCTGAGTCTTCTGGTCTTTGCGCCGCTCATCGGATCCCTGGTCCTGGTGTTGATGCCCAAGGACGACAAGCCACTGCTGCGCAGGACGGCGCTGGCCTTTTCGCTGGTCCCGCTGGCGGTGGTGCTGGTCCTTTGGACCCGGTTCGACACCACCGTCCAGGGCATGCAGTTCGTCGAGCGGGTCCCCTGGATCCCGAGCGTCGGCATCCAGTACTTCCTGGGGGTCGACGGCATCAGCTTCCCCATGCTGATCGTCACGGCCCTCGTCACGACGCTCGCCATCCTGGTCTCCTTCAGCATCGAGGAGCGGGTCAAGGACTTCATGGCCCTCATGCTGCTGCTGGAGACGGGCATGCTGGGGGTCTTCGTCTCGCTCGACTACTTCCTGTTCTATATCTTCTGGGAAGTGGTCCTGGTGCCGATGTACTTCATCATCGGCATCTGGGGCGGGCCCCGGCGGGAGTACGCGGCCATCAAGTTCTTCATTTACACGCTGCTCGGCTCCGTGGTGATGCTGGTCGGCATCCTGGCCCTGTACTTCCAGAGCGGCCTCGGCACCTTCGACATGCTGGAGATCGCCGAGAAGGCCCGGCTGGCGCCGACGGCCCAGTACTGGATCTTCCTGCTGCTGTTCTTCGGCTTCGCGGTGAAGGTCCCCGTCTTTCCGTTCCACACCTGGTTGCCGGACGCCCACGTCGAGGCCCCGACCGGCGGCAGCATGTTGCTGGCGGGCGTCTTGCTGAAGATGGGCACCTACGGCTTTTACCGCATCAGCTACCCCACGCTGCCTGACGCCGCTCGGGCCTTTGCCATCGTCATGGGCGTCCTCGGCGTGATCAACATCATCTACGGCGCGCTGGTCGCCATGGCGCAGAAGGACCTCAAGAAGATGGTGGCCTATTCGAGCATCAGCCACATGGGCTTCGTGCTGCTCGGGTTGGCGGCCATGACGCCCATGTCGATGGCGGGCGGGCTCTTCGTCATGATCTCCCACGGGCTCATCAGCCCGATGATGTTCTTCTACGCGGGCACCGTGCTGTACGAGCGCACCCATACCCGGATGCTCGACGAGATGAACGCGCTGTTCACCAAGATGCCGATTGCGGCCACGCTCATGGCGTTTGCCTCTTTCGCCAACCTGGGCCTGCCGGGGCTGTCGGGGTTTGCCGGGGAGTTCTTCACCTTCGTGGGGACCTTCCCGGTCTTGCCGGCGCTGGTCTACATCGGCGTGCTCGGGATGGTGCTGACCGCGGCGTATCACCTGTGGATGATGCAGCGGATCCTCATGGGCGACGCATCGGTTCACGCGGCCGGGCACGCGGATGCGCCAGCGGCCCACGGTGCACCCTCCCCCTCTTCCCACGCAGCGCACGCCGAGGCGCCGGCGCTGCGGCTGCCTGACCTGCGGCTGCGGGAAGCGCTGGTGAGCGCTCCCCTGATGGCGCTCATCGTGCTCTTCGGGGTGGCACCTTCGGTGCTGTTGCGCCTGTTCAACCCGTCGATCCAGGCGCTGCTCAACCGGCTGGGAGGGCTGTGACGGCATGACCGACTGGATGATGGTCCTGCCCCAGCTCCTGCTCACCGCCGGCGGGCTGGCGGTCATCGGGGTGGATCTGGCCGCGAAGCGGCAGGAGCTCTCGGCCCTCACGGCCGGGCTCACCCTGGCCGTCGCCGCGGCGGCGGTGGGAGCGGCCGCCCGCAGGGCGGGGGAAGCGTGGCAGAGCATGCTCGTGGTGGATGGCTTCTCCACCTTCTTCTCCATGCTCTTCCTGGTCACGGGCGCGCTGGTCGTGCTCTTCTCGCTGCCCTACGTGCGAAAGAAGGAGATCCACGCCGGCGAGTTTTACTCGCTGCTGGTCTTCGTGGTCCTGGGCATGACGATGATGGCCTCGTCGCGGGACCTGCTGGTGATCTGGCTGGGGTTGGAGCTGCTCTCCATTGGCTCGTACGTGCTGGCAGGCATGCTCAAGGATGACCCCCGCTCGCTCGAGGCCTCCCTCAAGTACTTCCTCATCGGCGCCATGACGTCGGCGGTGCTGTTGTTCGGGCTTTCGCTCCTGTATGGGGTGTCCGGTGCGACCCACCTGGAGGCGATCCGCCGGGCCGTGGCCGTTGGCGGCCCCTGGAAGAGCGTCGCGCTGGTCGGCATGTGGTTCCTGGCGGTCGGGTTCGGCTTCAAGGTGGCCGCGGTGCCGTTCCACATGTGGGCGCCGGACGTCTATCACGGGGCTCCGACGCCGGTGGCGGCGCTGCTCATCGCCGGCTCGGAGGCGGCCGCCTTCTCGGCGCTCATCCGGGTCTTCAACGAGGCCTTTGCGCCGCTTGCCGCCGACTGGCGCGCGGTCTTCACGGTACTGGCGGTCGCCACCATGACCTACGGCAACGCGGTAGCCCTCGTGCAAACCAGCGCCAAGCGCATGATGGCGTACTCGGCCATCGCTCAGGCCGGTTACGTGCTGGTGGGCATGGCCGTCGGCACCCCGGAGGCGGTGAGCGCCATGCTCTACTACCTGCTGGCCTACGCCTTCATGGTGCTCGGCACTTTTGCGGTCATCGCCTGGCTCTCTTTGTCCAGGCCCGACGAGATGCTGGACGACTTCCAGGGCCTGGGCCGCCGGGTGCCCTGGGTGGCCGCCCTCACGGTGCTCCTGATGCTCTCCTTCATCGGGATCCCGCCGACGGCGGGCTTTGCCGGGAAGTTCTACCTGATCAAGTCGGCCGTGAGTGCCGGCATGGTCTGGCTGGCCGTGGTCATGGTCGTCAACAGCGCGATCTCGGCAGGCTACTACTACGGGATCGTGCGGAGGATGTACCTCGAGGGCGACGCCGTGCGGGAGCGGACGGCCATGCAACAAGCGGCCCCGAGCGCGGCATCGAGTATGCCCCGTCCCATGCAGCTCGCGCTGGTCATCTCGGCGGCGGCCACGGTCCTGCTTCTGCTCTTCCCCCAACCGATCCTGGACTGGCTCGGCCAGGCCCAGCACGTGCTCGCCATGCTACCCTGACGGCCGCCCGCCGTTGCTCGCGGGCGGCCCCGCCGCATGAACGGGGAGATCTCGGGGCGCGTCGGGTCGCCGGTGGGGTTTTTCGTCTCGCCGGGGGATGGTGGACCTGATGGGATTCGAACCCACGACCTCTGCAGTGCGATTGCAGCGCTCTCCCACTGAGCTACAGGCCCACGCGCCATTGGCGTGCCGTCCCCGATTATACACGACCGGGGCCGGTGGGGAAAGGCCCATGCCGGGATAGACTAAGACCCGACATGATCCCGTCGGGTGACGTACTCGCCCTGGCCTTCCCACGGATCGATCGGGCTTTGTTGCTCGGCCCCGGTGCTGCCGGCCCCCTGCGGGCCGCCAAGGGCCTGGGCGCGCCGTTGGAGCGGGGCCTCGTCCACGAGGTCCGGGTCGCCGGCGCCTCGGCTCCCCTTCGCATCGAAGGGTATGCTCCGCCGGGGATACGGTGGCGCGCGGCGTGGCGCCGGGCGCTGCGCTCGCCGGCCGGGGGCACCCATGCCCGCCTCTTCGCCGCCGCGTGGCGGGGGGATGCGCTGCGGCCCCACCCGGGCAAGGACCAGCTCCTCTCCCTTCCTTTCCTGGCCCACCGGTGGCGGACCGCCGGGGTCATCCCCTACCCGCACCAGATCGCCGCGGCCCGCCGGGTGATCTTCGAACTGGGTGGCCGGGCCATCCTGGCCGACGAGGTGGGACTCGGCAAGACCATCGAGGCCGGGCTCGTCCTTCACGAACTCATGCTGCGCCGCCTGGTCATCCGAGCGCTGGTGCTGGTCCCTTCGGGGCTGTGCTGGCAGTGGTACCAGGAGCTCAGGGAGAAGTTCGACCTCCCGGCCGAGCTACAGGCCAGCGAGTGGGACTGGGGCCGGGTGCCCTTGCTGGTGGCCTCCCTCGACACCGCCAAGCGCCCGCCCCACCGGGAGGCCGTCCTCGCGCAGGAGTACGACATGGTGATCGTGGACGAGGCGCACCGCCTGAAGAACGACCGCACCCGCTCCTTCGAACTGGTCGCCGCCACCCGCACGCGCTACTTGCTCCTGGTGACGGCGACCCCGGTCCACAACCACGCCGGCGAACTCCTCTCCCTGGTCCGCCTGGTCTCCGGCCAGCGCGCCATCCGGCTGCCCGCGGCGGCCAGGCGGATGGTGCCGGACGACCCGGCGGCGCACACCCTGCGCCGGGCGGCCCGGTCGGTGATGGTCCGGTACCGGCGCTCCGAGACCCCCATCCCTTTCACGGCCCGCCACCTCCACACCGTGCCGGTCCGCCTGACCCAGCAGGAGGCGGCGCTCTACGCCGACCTCGACCGGTTGGTGATGGAGGAGGCCGGCGGCGGCCGGGCGGGCCACCACGTACTGGCCTTCCTGACCCTCAAGCGGGAGCTGTGCTCGAGCCCGCACGCCCTGGCCGCCAGCCTGCGGCGCATGGTGGCCCACCGCAGCGCATCCCACCTCGTGGCACTGGCGGAGCGGGCCGAGCAGACCCTGCGCTGGGCCAAGGCGGATGCGGCCCTTCGCCTCGTGCGCCGGCTCGGCGACGAGCACGTGCTCCTCTTCACCGAGTACGTGGCGACCCAGCGGGCGCTGGCCGAACGCCTGGCCGAGCTGGGGCGCCCCGTCGTGCTTTTCCACGGGCAGCTGACGCCCATGCAGCGCGACTGGGCCCGGGGAGTCTTCGAGCGCCAGGCCCCTGTCATGGTCTCCACCGACGCCGGCGCCGAGGGCGTCAACTTGCAGTTTTGCCGGCACGTCGTCAACGTCGACTTGCCGTGGAACCCCATGCGCATCGAACAGCGCATCGGGCGCGTCCACCGGCTGGGACAGGCCCGGGACGTCCACATATGGAACCTGGTGGCCCGCTCGACCATCGAGGAGTACGTGGTCTACCTCCTGGTGCAGAAGCTCGACCTGTTCCGCCGCTTCGTCGGGGAACTCGATCGCATCGTGGAAGACGTGCCCGTGGTGGCCCGCCTCGAACGGGATCTCACGCGCCTTTTCACCCGCGCCGCCACGGACGCCATGACCGCGCAGCAAATCCAGCAGGCGCTGCAGCAGCTGGCCGGGGCCTGGCAGGACGCCCTCTCCCGGCTGGACGGCGACGCCGGCGCCGGTCACCCCGGGGCCCCGGCTGCTTCGAAGGGGGCGAGGAGGCGGCGTTGAAGAGACCTCCGTCCTCCCCTGCCACCCGGGGGTGCCGCGACTTCTGCCTGGAGGTGCTCACTCTGGCCGGAGCCCGGGCGATGGCATTGCGCCGGGACGGGCCGAGCATCTACCACGTCGAGCTCCCGGAGGACCTCGCCTGGCAGTGGGGGCACCGGGGGCGGCCCCATCCGCCGCTCGACCTGGTCTTCGACCCGCCTTTGGGCGGCGCCCCGGCCGGCCCGGGCGAGCCGGCGCCGGCTGACGGGCCGGAATGGGTCGAGCCCGGCTCCCGGCGCTTCTGGGACATCTGGCAGCTCTGCCTGCAGCGCGCGCCGTTGGGCGTCTTCCACGAGCCGGCGCCTCAAGGCCCGGCGGCCTACCGGCCGGCTCTTTGGCTGCGTTGCGACGCCGCCTGGGCGGGAGGGCCGCTGGCCGCCGCTCCTCGGCCTCACGGCGCGGTCGTCTGGATATCCCTGGCGCCCGGCACCGCGGGCAAGAGCGAGCAGCCCGCCCACGTCTCCTGGCTGGGGGAGCCTCCGGATCCGTCCCTGCACCCACCGAGTGCCGGCGTCTTACGGGTGGTCTGGGGACGGCCGCCCTCCCGCGCCGCGCGCCGATCGGTCAAGCTGGGACAGGCTTTGGACATGGCGGCGCAGGCCGTCGCCCGGGAGCTCGGGCGGGTCCCCGAGCTGCGCTCCTGGGCGAGGGCGGCCGCGGTGGCGGGTGGAGCGGCCACCTTGCGCCTCGTGCTGGTCCTGGCGGCGCTCACCTACCTGCCGGCGGAGCGGCCATGGCCCCCTCCCGCCCTCCTGCAGCTCGACGATCGGCGAAACGGCGCATTCGCTCCAGCTGCCGGCGCAGGCGCACCTCGAGGTCTGCGGGAAGAGGAGGCCCCATGACCGGGGGAGGCACGGGGATCCGCTCCCCCTCCTTTCCCCCGTCCGGCGTGGCCGCAGGCGGTGGCCCGGGAGGCGGCAGCCCTGCCGCCTCCCCCGGCTCCGCGACCCGGGCCGCAGCAGGCTCCAGGAGAGCCTCGAGGAGTCGCAGCGCCGCCGCCTTGTCGGGCACCCGGCCCCGGGCGGTCGTATCGGGGTCGGTCTGGGACGACGGCGGCAGCGGGGCTCCCACGCACGACGGGCAGCCCGACTCGCACGGGCACCGGGCCACGAGGTCCCGGGCCGCCCGTACGAGTGGCTCCACCGCTTCGAAGGCCTGCCGCGCGAATCCCGCCCCGCCCGGGTGCCGGTCGTACACGTAGACCGCGGGGCCGCCTGCCGGGCCCGTGTCGACCACGGCGCCGACGTCCGGCCCGTCGCACCCGGCAAACAGGGGCAGCACGCCGACCACGGCGTTGGCCACCCCCCACAGGGCGTCCACGGGCTGGGCCCCCATGGCCGTGACCGCCGCCACCGCCCCTGGATCAGGGGTGAGCGCCAGGGCGTTCGTGTAAATCTCCGTGGGCGGAAGCTCCACCCTCCCCCACCCGAGGCTGTCGCGGCTTTCGAAGCGTACCTTCTTGAACATGTAGACCAGCTGCGTGACCACCGCGTCGCCGAACTGGGCGGTGCCCCCGGGAATGCGCCGGGCAAGCAGCGGCCCTGCCTCCACCACCGGGCGAACCCGCTGCTCGGCCACCGCCTGGGTGAAGTAATCGACCCCCTGGCGGCGCACCCACGCTACCTTGGCCTCGAGGTCGAGCCGGTCGACGACGAAGGTCTCCCCCTCGTGGAGGTAGGCAGCTTCAGGATGAAGCTGGAAGAAAGCGCTGGGCTCGTCCAGGCTTCCGATCACCCGGCCTCCCGGCGCGCCTGGGCGCTCGGCCTCCATGATGGTGTAGGTCGCTTCCGAAGCGGTGCGCAGCCCGAAGGCCCCGGCCGGATACCCGGAGCCCTTCCAGCGCCACGTGCGCCCGTCCCAGAAGAGGTCTCCCCCTTCGACCAGCAGCCGCAGCACCGCACCCGCATGAGGGCCGAAGCGATCGAGCTCCTGGGGGCTCAAGGGGAGTTCGTACGCGGCCGCCCGCAAGTGCCCCAGGATGACCTGGGGGTTGTCGGGGTCGAGGACCCCCGGTTCGCTGGCGCGGCCCCACAGGTACTCCGGGTGGTTCGCCAGATACTGGTCCACCGGCGACTCGTGGGCGACCAGCACCGCCAGCCCGGTCTCCTGCTTGCGCCCCGCCCGGCCCGCCTGCTGCCGGACCGAGGCGATGGAGCCGGGGTAACCGACCAGGATGGCCGCCTCCAGCGCCCCCACATCGATGCCGAGCTCCAGGGCGCTGGTGCTGCACACCCCCAGAAGCTCCCCCTGAAAGAGCCTGCGCTCGATCTCCCGCCGCTCGGCGGCCAGGTACCCGCCCCGGTACGCCGCGATCCGGTTGGCCCGCGACGGCGCGAGCCGCTCGAGGCGCTCGCGCGTGTAGCGGTACAGGAGCTCCGCCACCACCCTGGCCCGCCCGAAAGCGATCGTCGGGATGCCGTCGGCGACGAGGCGGCTCATGAGGTCGGCCGCCTCCAGATTGGCCGAGCGCCGGGCAGGAGGATGCCCGACTCGGGGCGGGTTCCAGAGAATCATGCAGCGGCGGCCCCGCGGGGAGCCATCCTCGTCTACCAGCTCCACCGGCTGTCCGATGAGACGGGAGGCCATCTCCCGGGGATTGCCGATGGTCGCCGAGCAGAGCACGAACACCGGCGAGGCGCCCCAGTGCCGGGCGACGCGTTGCAGTCGGCGCAAGACGTTGGCCACGTGCGAACCGAACAGCCCGCGGTAAACGTGCATCTCGTCGACGGCCACGTACCGCAAGCCCCGCCAGAAGGCGCCCCAGGCCACGTGGTGGCCGAGCATCCCCGCGTGGAGCATGTCCGGGTTGGTCAGCAGGACCCGCCCGTACTCCCGCAACTGCTTGCGCTGGTCAGGCGGCGTATCCCCGTCGTAGGTGCCCGCCACGGCCGCGCCGTGCTGGCGCCGGCCGCGCACCGCGCCCGGCCCCAGCGCCTCCAGGAGCTCCAGCAGGGTGCGGAGCTGGTCCTGCGCCAGGGCTTTGGTCGGAAAGAGGTACAGGGCCGTCGCCCTGGGGTCCATCAGGAGCGCCTCCAGCACGGGGACGTGGTAGGCCAGGCTCTTGCCGCTGGCCGTCTCCGTCGCCACCGCCACGTGCCGCCCGGCACGGGCGTGCTCGATGGCAAGAGCCTGGTGTACGTAGAGCTGGTGGATCCCCCTGCGCTCCAGCGCCTGCTGCACGGCGGGCAGCAAAGGCGGCGAGACGTCCCGGTAACGGGCCGGCCGCGCCTCCGTCCAGTGCACCGCCCGGATCGGGTCATCCGGCCCCGCCTGGACGTGCAGTTGTTCGAGCCACTTTTCGACGTCCATGGGCGATGGCTTCGCTCTCGGCCACCCCGGACCTCCTGGCGCCCTGGCCCGGCGCCGCTCCCGGCCATCCCTCGGGGGCCCAGAGGATGGCAAGCCCGGCCGGCCGGATGCGCCCTCGCAGCGTGAAGCGGTCGTGCAGCTCTTGCAGAGCCTGGCGCTCCTCGTCCTCCAGCTGGGACAGCCGCCGGCGCAGGAGCTGCTCGTGCTGGCCGACGGTACGGGCCACACGGCCTTCCCGCTCCCGCAACAGCGCCGCCAGCTCCGTCGACCCGGCCACCCTGGTGTACGCCTGTACGGAAGCGAGACGCCGGGCCAACCGGCGCACGGAGTCCATCTCTTCGGCCCGGCGCTGGCGGAAGTAAGCCCGCAGGCGGCGGACCTCGGCCCGGTAGGCAGGCTCGAGCTCCTCCTCGACCCGCCGGACCGCCTCCCGGGCCGCGGAAACGGCCGCACGCAGGGCCGCGCCGCTCACCCGGCGGACCTCGTACTCGGACAGCCACGCCGGGCCGCCGCCGATGGCGACCCTGGAAAGATGCGCCCGAGACCCCGCGAGACCTTCGGGAAACGGGGACGCGCCGCTCCAGACGGCGGCCTCCCGGGCAGGGTCCGCGAGGACGTCCACCACCCGGCGTCTCACCCCGCCGTCGAGCGCAAAGCCGGCGATGACCACCAAGAACCTGAACCACAACAGCCTCCGCAAGGGTCGGCTGTGACGTGGCGGCAGGTACGCCAGCACCGCGAACGTGCCGAGCTCCTGCACCGCCCGCCACACGCCTCGTGCGAACGGCGAACCGGGCAGCGCCGGCGTCAGCCCTTCGACCCGGCCCTCCCACGCCGGGTCCACGGCGATCGGGCGCTCCGTCTCCCCCGCTTTGCCGGCCCGGTGCACCCGCAACAGCCCTGGCCCGGCGAGCGTGGCGCGGTACCCCAGCACCTCGAGGCCCTTTTGCAGCAGGCCCGCCAGGTCGTCGCCCGCCGGGTGGGGCTGCAGGCTCACCCCGAGGCGTGCCTGGCTGCGGGCCACGCGGTCCACCCCTCGTCCTGGCCCTCCTCCGGCGGTTGCTTCGGGCCGTCCAGCACGGTGGCGGTCAGCTCCCGGGCCCTCTTCCAGCGGCGCCATTGCCGTTCGAGGAAGCCGCCGAGGTGCCGCAGGCCTGCGAGTACCGCCTGGTCGTCCGCGCCCGAGAGCACCAGCCGGCCGATGTAGGCGCCGAGCCCGCCCGGCACGGTGGCCACCACCTCGTCGAGATCCCCCACCACCTCGCGGAACATCCCCAGCTTTTCGTAAAGCAGCGTCAGCACGTACTCTTCGATCGTGCCGGGCACCGCCAGGTTGACGACCTCCACGGGGCGGCTTTGCCCGAGGCGGTGGAGCCGTCCGATGCGCTGCTCCACCCGCATGGGGTTCCACGGCAGGTCGAGGTTGACGAGCCTCCAGGCCCACTGCAGGTTCTGCCCTTCGCTGCCGGCGTCCGTGCTGACCAGCACGCGGAGTCGTTCTCGGAACGATTCCAGCGCCGCGCGGCGCCGGGCGAGATCCATCTCGCCGCAGTACAGCGCCGGTTCCATCCCCGCCCGGGCCAGTGCTTCGGCGGCCGCCTTCGCGGTCGAGACAAACTGGGTGAAGAGGACGACGCTGCCGGGCTGGGGCGGCTCCCGCCGCAGCCACTCCACGACCCAGCCGATCTTGGGCCCCGGGTCGTGGAGGGCCAGGCGCCGGCTTCGCCGGGCCAGCTCTGCGAGGCCACCGAGCCAGGGGCGCCACTTTTCGTCCGGAGGACGCGCGACGAGGCGGGCCAGCGTGTGGCTCAGGCTCACGGGGCTCGAGGTCGCCTCCCGCAACAAGAGCGAGGCGACCAGCGCCATCCGCGCCCGCTCCTGTCCCCCCATCTGTCTGGCCATGGCCCGCAGCGTCCGGAGGAGCTCCTCGTAAAGCCGGCGATGCGGTTCGCCGAACAGGGTCAAGACGCTGGAGACTTGCCGCGGAGGAAGGGTGAGCCCCGCTTCCGGACGGCGGGTACGGATGAGCACCTCCCCTACCAGGCGCCGCAGGTGCACGGTATTGCGGGGCGTGCGGCGATCCCGGGTGAACTCCCGGCGGAAGGTGCGGGGGGTGCCGAGCTGTCCGGGCCGCAGCAAGCTCACCAGGTGGTAGAGCTCGTGCAGGTCGTTTTGGACCGGCGTGGCGGTGATCAGCAACAGCGCCCGCTTGCGCACTGCCGCCACTAGCCGGAAGGCGGCCGACGAAGCACGGTGCAGCCGGTGCGCCTCGTCCACGATCACGATGTCCCACGGCAGGCCGGCGATCGCCTCGGCGTGCGGCGAACGCCGTGCGGTCTGCAAGGATGCGAGCACGACCTCGGGGCGGTCCCATCCATGGTCAGGCCTGGGATGGATGCAGGCCCGGATGGCACAGTGGCGCAGCAGCTCGGCGTGCCACTGCCGGACGAGCGCGGCAGGCGCCAGCACCAGCGCGCGGCGCACCCGGCCGCGGAGCATCAGTTCCTTGAGGATGGCGCCGGCCTCGACGGTCTTGCCGAGCCCCACCTCGTCGGCCAGGATGGCCCGTCCCTGCAACGGGCCGACGGCCCTTTGCACCGCAGCCTGCTGGTGTGCGAACAGCCGTACGGGCATCGCCTCGAGGCAGTAGAGATGCCCCGATGGGGCCTCGTCGAACCGCTCCAGGAGCGCAGGCCACAGCAAGAAGGCGCTCCCACGCGTTTGCAGGCCCCCCTGGGTTGCCCGGTCTACCAGCGTCCGGTACCATGCCGGATCTCGCGGTACCCAGATGGCGCCCTTCATTGGCGGGCCTAGTTTGCCCGCGCCTTCACCCGTTCTGCCAGCCGGTGCGCCAGGGACGTCACGTTCCCCGCTCCCATGACGAGGATCAGGGTGCCGGGCTCCGCCTGGGAGAGCGCGCACCGGTATGCCTCGTCGAGGGTCGGGCAGAAAAAGGCGTGCTCCGTCCGGTCCCGCCACGCCGGCCGGTCCAGCAGGCGGTCGAACAGCGCCCTTCCCCCGACTCCCGGAATGACCTCCTCGGGGGTGGGGGCGTAGATTTCGGTCAGGATGACCGTGTCGGCACCGTCGAACGCTGCCGCCAGGTCGTCCATCAGCGACGCCGTGCGGTGGTAACGGTGGGGCTGGAAGACGGCCACCACCCGGCGGCCGTACCCCTCCTTGGCGGCCGCCAGCGTCGCCGCGATCTCCGTGGGATGGTGCGCGTAATCGTCGACGACCATCACGCCGGCGGTATCGGCCAGCACCTCGAAACGCCGCCGCGCGCCGGAGAAGCCGGCCATGGAGGAGGCCGCTCGTGGCGCGTCGATCCCGGCAAGGCGAGCGACGGCGAGGGCGGCCAGGGCGTTGCAGACGTTGTGGCGCCCCGGTATCGACAGCTGCACCTCGGCGACGGGCTTGCCCCGGTAAAGGGCAACGAAGCGGGCCGTGCGTGCCTCGAGGTGGATGTCCGAGGCCTGCCAGTCGGCCCGGGCGTGCAGGGCGAAGGTGACCAGGCGCCGGGCCTCCGGAGCGGTGGCGGCCGTCTCCCGGAGGATGGCGTTGTCGGTGCCCAGCACCCAGGTGCCCTCGGGCCGGACCCGGTCGAGAAAGGCGCGGTAGGCCGCGATCAGATCCTGGAAGCGCCCGTGGTAGTTTTCCAGGTGGTCCGGCTCGACGTTGGTGACCACCCCGATCGTGGGTTCGAAGTGCAGGAACGAGCGGTCACTCTCGTCTGCTTCCACCACGGCCCACTCGCCGCGCCCCCACCGGGCACCCGACGGCGATCCCGGCATGGCGAAACCGATGGCGCCTAGCGGGTCGAGGCCCGCCGACGCCAGCACGTGCACCAGCAAGCCCGTCAAGGTCGTCTTCCCGTGCGCCCCGGCTACGGCCACCAGGTGCCGGGCATTGACCAGCCCGGCGAGGGCCTCGGCCCGGTGCTGCACCGCGATGCCCCGCCGCTCCGCCTCCAGCCTCTCCGGGTGGCGGCCCGGGATGGCGCTCGAGACGACCAGGACGTCCACGCCGGAAAGGTGGGCAGGATCGTGCCCCTCGGCAACGGCGATGCCTGTCGCCCGCAGGCGTTCCGTGGTCTCGCTGCGCCGGGCATCACATCCGCTGACCGTCTCGCCCTCTGCCTTGAGCAACTCGGCCAGGGTGCTCATGCCGGTGCCGCCAATCCCCATCAGGTGATAGTGCCGGGTCATCGCGTACCTCCCTGGGAGCCGGGCTCTCACGTTCGTGCCTGCGGCTGCCGGCTACGGTTGCTGTCGCACATCGGGCGCCCCGGGAACGCCGGGCTGGGCCTGGGCTTCCGGACGGCCAGAGCCCTGGGGCGTGCCTTGCCGCCACCCCGTCGCCTGCTCCTCGAACAGGCGGGACAAAGCCTCGCCCAGCATGCGGGCGCCCGCCCTCGCCTCGTCCAGCGTGTTGTCCCTGTAGTCGCCGATGAAGACCGTCAGGCTGTTGGGGTGCACGTGCCCGTTGAGAGCGGTGTGTTGCACCTTGATCCCTCTCGAAACACCCGGATACAGGTCGTTGAGCTTCGCTCGCAGGGCCTCGGCGAAGGCAAGGTTCTGGTCGGCATAGGGATTCGAAACGTCCCCGACGACCAGCAGGATCTTGGCGACCTTCTGCCCGTCGATCTCCGCGGTCGTGTAGCCGTCGGGGTAGTCCGAGGGCAGAGCGTCACGATGGACGTCCAATACCGCGGCCACGTCCGGGTTGGAGCGCAAGAGCTCGTTGACCGTGTTGAGCGCATGGACGAACGCTTCGCTGTAGTTGGGGTAATCGTGGACGTTGCGATCGTGGATGGCTCGCACTCCTCTTTGCTCCAGCACCGCCGCCAGCTCGTCCCCCACCGTCACCACGCCGCCGGGCTTGCCCCGCTCGTGGGTGGCGGCGGGCTGGTAATTCTCCGTCGTGTGGGCGTGATAGATCAACACCGCCGGGGTGCTGCCCACCTGCGGCTGGCCCTGCCGCTGGGCCTGCGGCGGTCTGGCCGGAGAAGGCGCCTGCCCTCGTTCTCCCGGAATCAGCCCGAGGAACCGGCCTCCGACCACTGCGACCACCAGCAGCGCCACCAGAACGAACAAAAGCCCGGGTCCTCCGACCCGTTCGGTCTTTCCGTGTGTGGCCGCCACCACCACCGACCCCCTTCGGCCGCACTATATGGGGCCGGTGGTCGTCCTATGACAAGCCTCCGGATCTACGTCCCGCCCGCCACTTCCTTCAGCAGCGTTTCCACTTGTTGCATGGCCTTGCCGAACCCTTCCCAGTCCCCCGCTTCCAGTCGCCGGCGCGCCTGTTGGAGCGCGTCGAGCGCCTCTCGCAGCCGGGCGTTTTGGGCGGCCTGCGGGCCCGTGGGGGAAGCGGCGGGCGGCAGAGCGGCCGCGGTCGCAGGCGGCGCCGGCGCCTGAGCCCCCGTGGCGATGGCGAGCGCGCTCATCAGGTCGGGCGCCATCACGAGCTGCGCGCTCGTCGCCAGCACGACCCGGCGCAGCTCGGGCAGCTGGCTTTGTTCCGATACGAGGAACAACGGCTTGACGTAGAGTACGGTGCCCCGGACCGGCACGACGATGAGGTTTCCCCGCAGAACGCGCGAGCCCCGCTGCCCCCACAGCGTGAGTTCCCGGGAGATGTCGGGATCCTGGTTGATGCGGGCCTCGATTTGCATGGGTCCGTAGGTGAGACGCTGCTTGGGGAAGCGGAAGACCTGGAGCTGCCCGTAGTGGGGCGGGTCGGAGCGGCCGACCATCCAGGCCGTCATGTTTTGCTTGTCTTGGGCGGTGAACGGGTACAAGAGGGCGAACTCCGGGCCGTCTCCCAGGTCGACCATGGCGTAGTACGGCTGCATCACGACCTCTTGCTCCCCGTGGATCTCCCGGGGAAAGTCCCAGCGGTCCTCCTGGTTGTAGAAGAGCCCGGGGTTGACCATGTGGTAGACGGCGTAGACGGCCGCCTGCAGCCAGAAGAGGTCTTCGGGGTAGCGCCAGTGGGCCCGCACGTCCTCGGGCACCGCCGACGCGGGTTCCAGGAAGCCGCCGAACAGGTCGGAAAGAGCCGAAGCCAGGGGTTCGCTCTCGTCGACCTGATAGAAGTGGACGGTCCCGTCGTAGGCGTCCAGAGTGACCTTGACCGAGTTGCGGGCGTAGTTGCCCCACCCGGCCATGGGCCGGGCGTAGGGGAAGCGGTCGGTCGTGGTGTAGGCGTCGACCATCCACAGCACGTGCCCGTCCCGGGTGACGATGGGATACGGGTCGCGGTCGTAGCGCAGGAAGGGCATGAGCCGCTGGAGCCGCTCCATCACCGTCCGGTACATCAGGACACGGCTCCTGGCGCTCACCTCCGGAGACAACAACAGCTCGGTACTGCCGAATCGGGCTGCGAAGAGCAGCCGGTTCCACAACGTCAGCGCAATGCCGTCCTTCCCCTCGTAGCGATGGAAGACGTTCTGGTCTCCCGAGGGGTAGTCGAACTCGGGGGTGCGGCCCTGGACCACGATCCAGTCCGCCGCCATCTCCCCGAAGTAGATCTGGGGGCGTGTCACCCGGGGCCATCCGTCTTGCGACCGGGGCGGGATGTCGGCGACCGTGAGGCGGGGCATCCCCTGGCCGCTCACCTCGGAGGCCGGGCTCATGACGAGGCCGTAGCCGTGGGTGTACTGGAGCTTGCGATTGATCCAGCTGGGGTTTTGCAGCCGCTGCGCGTTGAGCTCGCGCACCGAGAGCATCACCTGGCGGATGCGGTCGCCCACCCGGTACCGGTCCACGTCCACCTCGACGAAGTCGTAGTAGGGGCGAAACTCCTGGAGCTGGCTGTATGCCCGCCCGAGCGGCCGCCAATCCCACAGCCGGATCTCCTGGAGCAAAGGACGCGCGGCCTGCACGTCCGTCGCTTCGATGGCATCCTTGGGGTCAAAGGCGACCTCCCGCACCCCGTCGAGGCCGTAAGCCTTGCGGGTCATCGCGATGTGGTGGCGCAGGAACGGCTCTTCCCGGACCAGCTCGTTGGGCCGCACCACGAACCGCTGCACGAGCCCTGCCCCCGCCTCACCCGCCACGGCTACGGCGAGCGTCACGATGGCCGCTCCCGCCGCATATCGCCCCCACGGCCGCCAGGCGGCCGCTGCGGTCAGCACGGCCGTCACGCCGGCGAGCGCCGTCACGATGACCCGGAGCGGGAGCCGCACGTGCACGTCGGTGAAGGTGGGCCCGTAAATGACCCCGCCCGGGGAAAAGAGCAGGTCGAACCGTCCGAGCCACGTCTCGACGGCCCAGATGGCCGCCAGCAGCGCCAGCAGCAGGAAGACGTGCCGGCGAGGGCGCCCCCACAGGGCCTGTCCGCTCCCCCGGCGCCAGGCGAGCAAGCCCGCGGCCGTATAGACGAACAGGATCATCCCCAGGGAAAGGACGAGCGCCCCCGTGACCAGGGAGAGCACGATCCGGTAAAACGGCAAGCTGAAGACGTAAAAGCCCGCGTCCTGCCCCAGCACCGGATCGACCACGCCGAAGGGGCGGCGGTGGAAAAACAACCCCACCTCCATCCACCGGGAAGAGACCCCCAGGCCCAGCAGCACCGCCAGGCCGAACACCGCCAGGGAGGCGAAGCGTCGTAACAGGCGCCAGGCTCCGGCCAGGCGAGAGGAGGGGAGCTCGTCCCACCGGAGGTAAGCCCTCGCCAGCGCCGGCCGGGCCAGAGAGAAGTTGAGCCACAACACGGCGAGGGCCACGAGCGTGGACCCCGCGAAGACCGCGCAGCGCCAGGTCCACGGCGTCACGAACAGCGCGGTGCGCCCCAGGCTGCCGAACCACATCCAGTCGGTCAGGGTGCGGGCAAACGCCAGGGCGGCGACGACCAGCGCCACCAGCAAGAGGGCGAGGCGGAGGAGAAGGTTACGGACCATCATGAGGGGGATGCTCCTGTTCCTTTGACGACCCGAAGGCGCGGCCCCGCCGCGCGGGCGGCGAGTTGACGGATGCGCTCCGCGGAGAACAGGTAGCGGCGACCGCAAAACCGGCATCGCAGCTCGACGGGATCCTGCTCGCGGGCGATGTCGAGCAGCTCCTTGGGGCCCAGCGCCACCAACCCGGCCTCGAACCGGCCGCGGCTACACGAGCAGTGGAAGGCGACCGGCTGTTCGGCCAGGATGCGGGGCCGCCAGGGGGCGAGCAGCTCCTCGAGGAGGGCGGCCGGGCTTTCTTGCGCGCCCTTCCCCAGGGCATCGATCGCCCGGCTGACCTGCGGGGCCTGCTTCAGGCGCGCTTCGAGCTCTCCGAGCAAGTCGGGGGAAGCGCCCGGTAGCGGTGTGATCATCCACCCGCCCGCCGCCCGGATCCGCGTGTCGGGCTCGACCAGGACCCCCAGCGCCACCGCCGCGGGCGTCTGCTCGGAATGGGCCAGGTAGTGTGCCACGTCCTCGGCGATCTCGCCCGTCACCAGGGGCACCGCTCCCCGATACGGCTCGCGCAGCCCCAGGTCCCGGATGACGTACAACGACCCTTTGCCGATCGCCCGCGCCACGTCGAGCTTGCCCGCCCCGTTGAGGGGCAGGTGCACCAGGGGATCGCCCACGTAGCCGCGCACGGTGAGCCGGGCATCGGCTTGCGCCACGACATGGCGAATGGGGCCGTCCCCCACGATCTGGAGCATGACGCGCTCACGCCCCTTGAGGGACGAGGCCATCAGCACGGCCGCCGTCATCAGCCGCCCCAGGGCGGCCGCCGCCGTCGGCATCAGGCGGTGGCGCACGCGGGCTCTCTCTACGACTCGGGTCGTCACGCAGGCGGCGGCGCGGATCTGCCCGTCGGCCGCCACCATGCGCACGAGCCGGCCTTGAGAGGCCGGACGGGTGCCCCCCGGGAGTTCCTCCTGCGCCTTCGTCAAGGCTGGGACGCCTCCTGCCCTGGCGGCGTACCGGCGCGGGGAACGGCACTCGCCTGCCCGCGCCTCGGCACCATCGCGGGCGTGAAGTGGCGGGTGACGACTCCGCTCGGGAGCACTTCGGGGCGGCCGTTGACCAGGAGCCGTACCCCTGCGGCATTGCCGAGCCGGATGGTGATCCCCTTGTCGGCCCGCCAGGTCAAGCGCTCCCCTGGCTCGGCCGTCCTGTAGAACTGGCGGGCACCGTCCACGTACACTTCCATCCAACACCGCTCCTGCACGATCGCCACCACTTCCAGCGCAGCCGCCTGCGGTGGGGCGGGGGCCACGGCCGGCAGGTCCGGCGCCCCGCCCTGGACCGGCAACGGCCCGCCCGGTGCCACCAGGCTCGTCCCGGGGACCGGGGCGGCGCCGGACGCAGCAAGGCCTGGCGTCGTCGCCATCGCGTCGGAAGCGCTCTGCTCGGAAGCGCCCTGCGGGGAGAACGAGCCCTCCGGGCCCGCCGGCTGCGCCTGCGATGCCGCAGCAGGGGTGGAACTGCCCGCCGTCACGCCGGGCTGGTCGTACGGCCCGCCCACGCTTCGAGAGAGCAGCCACGCTCCGGCCAGCGCCACCAGGATGACCATCCCGGCTCCCGTCGCCACGGCCCGAACGCGGCGCTGGGGCTCCAGCGACTCGAGGAGCGGGTCTTTCGACCACCATGCCACCGTGCGACGAGGCAGCGAAGGCGTCCGAACGCGCCGGGCCACCCCCGCGCTCCGCTCGTACGCATCGAGGAGAGGGGCAGGGTCCACCCCGACCGCGTGGGCGTACAACTTGATGAACCCTCGCGCGTACGTCGGGCCGGGGAGCTGGTCCCACCGGCCTTCTTCGATGGCCTGCAGCAGCCGCACCCGGACGTGAGTCCGGGCCTCTACCTCCTCCAGGCTCATCCCCAGCGCCTCCCGGGCCTCCCGCAGTACCTGACCCGGAGGAGTCGGGGATTCGCCCTGCGGCGCGCTTTCGCCTCGATACACTGTCAATGCCGGGCCCTCCAGTCGCTCATGCTTCGAGATGCTCGGCAGGGTCGTGCCGTCATGCCGGCTGATCGCGCCGCCGGTACGCCGGGAGCACCTCCCGGGGCTTGCTTCCCTGGTACGGCCCTACGACCCCGCGCCGCTCCATCATGTCGACCAGGCGCGCCGCCCGGGCGTAGCCGATGCGGAAGCGCCGCTGCAGCATGGAGACGGAGGCCTGTCCCGCCTCCGTGACCAGCTTGACCGCCTCGTCGTACAGCGGGTCGTCGTCGTCCGCCGTGCCGGCCTTCTCGTCCTCCGGCTCCTCGAAGACGTCGACCTGGTACTGGGGCGGCCCTTGCTCCTTCCAAAACCGGACCACCTGCTCGATCTCCTTTTCGGTCACCAGACACCCCTGGGCGCGGATCGGCTTGGGCTCGCCGAGAGGATGGTACAGCATGTCGCCGCGCCCGAGCAGGCGCTCGGCGCCTCCCGCGTCCAGGATGGTGCGGGAGTCGACCTGGGACGAGACTGCGAACGCCAGGCGCGAAGGGATGTTGGCCTTGATGAGCCCGGTGATGACGTCGGTCGAAGGGCGCTGGGTCGCAATCACCAGGTGGATGCCCGCCGCGCGGGCCATCTGGGCCAGGCGGCAGATGCTGTCCTCGACGTCGGCCGCCGCCACCAGCATGAGGTCGGCCAGCTCGTCGATGACCACCACGACGTACGGCATGGGCTGGGCCACTTTCCCCTCGGCGGCCATCTGGTTGTACAGGCCGAGGTGGCGCGCCCCGGCCTTGGCCATCTCCTGGTAGCGGGCCTCCATCTCGCGCACCGCCCATCGCAGGGCGGAAGCCGCCTGGCGCACCTCGGTGACCACCGGCGCCAGGAGGTGGGGGATCCCCTCGTATACCGTCAGCTCGACCCGCTTGGGGTCGATGAGCAGCAGCCGCAATTGGTCCGGCGTCAGGCGGAACAACAAGCTCATGATGATCGACGCAAGGCAGACGCTCTTGCCCGACCCCGTGGCTCCGGCAATCAGAAGGTGGATGACCCGCTCCAGGTCTCCCACCAGCGGCTCCCCGGCCACGTCCTTGCCCAAGGCCAGCGTCAGCGGGCGCTCGGAGCGGGCGAAGGCGGCCGACTCCAGCACCTCCCGGAGGGTGACCGTCTCCACGGAAGCGTTGGGCACCTCGATGCCGATGACCGGCTTGCCCGGCACCGGCGCCTCGATCCGTACGCCGGTGGTGGCCAGGGCCAGGGCCAGATCGTCGGCCAGGTTGACCACCCGGCTGATCTTGATGCCCGGCGCGAGCGCCATCTCGTAGCGCGTGACGACGGGGCCGCGAGTGTGGCTGACCACCCTGGCCTCGATGCCGAAGTTGGCCAGGGTCTGCTCGAGCAGATGGCTGCGGGCCACGATCTCCTGCTGATCTTGCGGGCGCCGCCGTGCCGGCACCTTCGAGAGGAGGGCGGAGGGCGGCAGGCGCCAGTTGCCCCGCGCTCCTCCCGTCACCGGGACGGTCACGGGAGCCTTCGAGCTCTGGCCTTCCTGGCTATCGCCGGCACGCTCCTTGCCCCACCGCGGCAAGGCGAGCCGCTCGGAGAGAGAAAGGGCCGGCCTGGTCTCCCGAGGCTGCAACGAAGCCAGAGCCACGCCGCCTCCGTCCTCCTCCGGCGGGCCCGAAGGCGGGCCCGCCGCAGCTGCCGCCTGCCATGCAGCCTGTGCGACCTCCCCCGCCCTCCCCCCCGCGTGCTCCCCCTGCCCCCCCGCAGGAGCCATCCCGGGTCCGCGGCCTGCCGGAGGCGCAGAGATTCCAGAGGGCGGCCGCCAGCGGCCGGCCAGAGCACGGCCCGCCCGCACGATCCCCCGGCCCGCTCGGCCTACGGTCCACGCTGCCCCGCGGGCGGCACCCCGGACCGGCACCTCCAGGATCCGGGAGGGCCCCACGTGGAAGACGAGGGCGGCCGCCACTACCAGCAGCGCCACCGCCACCAGGTAGGTGCCGTTCACTCCCACCGCCTGGGTGAGCCACGTGACCATGGCTCGTCCCACGAGTCCCCCCGCCCGGGCAGGGCCGGAAGCCCCGGCTACCTCGATGCCTTGCGCCCAGCGTCGGACCCACGGGATCAGCTCCACCAAGACCGTCACGGCCGATGCGCCGGCCAACCAGCCCACCAGGCTCACCCACGCCCGCACTCCCTCGGGCTGGCGAGCCAGTTGCCAGCCCAAGACGAGCGCCAGGGTCAACACGGCCACCGACGCCACCCCGAAGGCTTTCCACAGGCTCCCGGCCACGTAGGCGCCGGCTTCGCCGGCCTGTCCCCAGAAAAGGGCGAGCGCCGCCCAGACCGCGGCGAGCATGATCAGAAAGCCCGCCACTTCGGCTTGCCAGCGCTTCATGCGGCTATCCCTCCAGGATGCCGATGATCCCCGCCATCCGGCCGGTCCGGGGACCATCCCGCCGGTACGAGTAAAACAGCTCGGGGTGGCACGCCGTGCAGCGCCCGTCCAGCCCGCACCGCTCGGGCGGCACGCCCGAGCGGATCAGGGCCGCCCGCACCGCCTCGGGCACGTCGAGGAAGAGCGACTCGCCCTCGCGGCGCACCCATCCCGTGTCGTCCTGCGGCCCGTCGCCTGCCACGGCCCGCCCCACCGCCCGGATGACCTCGCCGCCAACCCGATAGCAGCAAGCCCGGATGGCAGGGCCGACGCGGGCTTGCAGCTGCTCCGGGCTGCACGACGCAGCCTCGCAGGCAGCCCGCACCGCGGCTTGCACCACGCCGGCCGCCAGGCCTCTCCACCCCGCGTGGGCCGCCACCGCCGCCTTTCCCGACGGCTCCCACAGCAGCACCGGGGCACAGTCGGCGACCAGCACGGCGGCGGCCTGGCCCGGCCGGGTGATCACGAGGATGTCCCCCGTACCGGCATCGCTCCAGCGGTCGGGGCTCGCCGGTCGACCGCCCGGGCTCCCTCGCTCGGGACCCCTCGAGCTCGTGACCCGGACCACGTCCCTCCCGTGCACCTGACGGGCCGTGTGAACCGGCAGGTCCTCCGGCCAGCCCACCAACCGCGCGGCCCGGCGGCGGTTCTGTTGCACCCGCCCGGGATCATCGCCCGTGGACCACGACAGGTTGAGCGAGCGGAACGGCCCTTCGCTCACGCCCCCGTTGCGGTCGGTGAACCCTCGCACGACGGCCCTCACCGGCAGGTGCCGCCCTGCTCAGAAACGCCGGGCCGCCGTCCGAGCAGGCCCTCCACTTCGGCCACGAAGCCGCTCACGTCCTTGAACTCCCGGTAGACGGAGGCGAAGCGCACGTACGCCACCGCGTCGAGCCGGCGCAGTTCGTCCATGACCCGCTCCCCGATGGCGGCCGACGGGACCTCGCCGGCCCCCCCGAACTGCTGGCGCACCGCCCGTTCGACCCTGCCCACCAGGTCTTCGACCTGGTCCATCCGGATGGGTCGCTTCTCGCATGCCTTGAGGACGCCCGCCAGGATCTTGGCGCGCGAAAAGACCTCTCGCCGGCCGTCTTTCTTGACGACCAGCAGCGGAGGCTCCTCCAGGCGCTCGTACGTCGTGAATCGCCGCCCGCACCCGGGGCACTCCCGCCGCCTGCGAACCGCTGCCCCTTCCTCGGTCAGCCGTGAATCCACGACGCGGGTGTCCGGCTCACCACAATACGGGCATTTCAAACGAGCTCGGCTCCCCGGGAGTCATCTTATCACAGGTGGCTAGGACGAACCCGAGGCGCCCGCATGGGGAGTGATACTGCTGGGCAGGTCGACGAGGATGACGTCGACGCCGATGCGCACGATGTCCTGCCAGGGGATCTCGACGTCCCGCTCCCTGGCCCGGAACCACCCGCCGCGGCCGCCCGCAGGCAGGATGAGGGAGCGGATGCGGCCGGTCTCCACGTCCACGTCGAGATCGTAAAGGTTCCCGAGCTTGCGGCCGTCGGCGATGTTGATGACGTCCTTGGACCGAAGCTCCGAGGCGCGAAGCTGCACCTCGCGGCCCCCCTGTACCCGGCCGCCGGCGCTCTCCGCCGGACCCTCGTCGCCGGCCGCCGGAGCCTCTACCACCTTCTATCTTATGGGCGAACGGTGTCGTTATCTCATCCGAGCCAGCGCCACGGCAACAGGCGTACCCACCACGGCTCTTGCCGCTCCGGGGACTTCAGCCGGGAGGACGCGCCCGGCCCGGAAGCCGTCCCGGAGCCACCCGAGACGAGCGGGCCCGGTCCGGGCGCCGTCGCAGGAGCCGCCAGCGCGCCGGGCCCGGCGTCTTGCGACGCCTCGGGCGAAGCGGACGAGCCGGGAGCCGCCTTCGCCGTCCCCGCCTCTTCGCCCTCGGGACGGCCCACCGGACACAGCGACGGGAAGACGACGCACCACCAGTTGTGACCTCGCCCCTCTCCCACCACGACCAGCAACGCCGGGTACCACCCGGCCGGATGGCGGGAGCGGGAGTACGGGTCGATGGTCTCGCCGAACAGGAACCGGCCGGCCTCCACCCGCACCGGGCGCAGGGCGTATCCTCCCCGGACGAGCGCCCGCCGGGCCGTCGCCACGATGCCGTCCCGGTGGCGGTAGAGGTACGACACGAAGGCGTCCGGCCGCGCCGTGAGCCGGTCGGTGGGCTGTCCCGTGGCCGCCCACGCGCCGTACAGCCCGGCGATCTGATCGCGGACCGCCCGGAAGATCGCCATCTTGGCCTCCTGGTCGACCGGGTCATCGCTGTGGGCGATGACGTGCAGCCGTACGATGGATGGAGCCGGGGGCACGCCGCTCCCCCAGCCCGAGCTCTCGCCCCGGGCCCCGGGAGCGGAGAGCAGGATCAGGATCCACGCCACGGCGACGACGCAGGCAAGGCGGCGAAGCTCACGCGTCCGCATGCTCCTCATCCCGCCATGTGCCGCCGCAGCTGCTTGAGCGCGGCCTTCTCCAGCCGTGAGACCTGGGCCTGGGAGATCCCGATGGCCTCGGCCACTTCCATCTGCGTTCGGCCGTCGAAGAAGCGCATCTTCAGGATGCGCTGCTCCCTCGGCCCGAGGCGGTGGATGGCCTCCCGGATGGAAATACTCTCCAACCAGCCGCCGTCGGGGTCCGGATCGTCGCTCACCTGGTCCATGACGAAGATGGGGTCCCCGCCGTCGTGGTAGATGGGCTCGAAGAGAGAGACGGGTTCCTGGATGGCATCCAGGGCCGCGACGACTTCCTCCCGGGGTACGTCGAGCGCCTCGGCGATTTGCGCGACCGTCGGTTCTCGCGAATACTTGCTGGTGAGCGCGTCCCGGACCTGGAGCGCCTTATAGGCAATATCCCGCAGCGATCGACTCACCCGGATCGGGTTGTTGTCGCGCAGGTACCGCCGGATCTCGCCCACGATCATCGGCACCGCGTACGTCGAGAACTTCACGTTTTGTGTCAGATCGAAGTTGTCAATGGCCTTCATCAGCCCGATGCAGCCGACCTGGAAGAGGTCGTCCACGTACTCGCCGCGGCTGTTGAAGCGCTGGATGACGCTGAGCACCAGCCGCAGGTTGCCCTGGATCAGCTCCTCCCGGGCCGACGGATCTCCGCGGCGCATGCGGTAGAGCAGCTCCCGCATGCGGGTGTTGGAGAGGACGGGAAGCTTGGCGGTGTTGACCCCACAGATCTCGACCTTGGTACTCTGCACCGAACGCCCACCTCTGATGCAGCTTCCGTGCATCTGCGAGTATGGCCGGGATGGCATGAAGCTATTCCGGCGCGCATAGAGGTAGCCAGGAGCCGGGCACCGGAGGGGGCCGCGCATGGTACCAGGTCTCGTCGCCTGGACCGTCGTCGATTTCCTGTTCGACTGGGCGTTGTTGTGGGCCACCGCTCAATTGCGGGCCACGCCGGTCCCGCCGGGGAGACTGGCGGCGGCGGCGTGGACAGGCGCCATCCTGTTCGCGCTCCTCCCGGATCGCTCGGGCCCGCTCGTGACGGCGACGGCAGCCGTGGCCGTCTCCGTGGTGATGGCGGCCCTGGCTTTCCAGCCCCGGGCACCGCGGAGCCTCGTCGCGATCACCGGCACGGTGTGGGCAGTGGCGTTCGTGGCCGCCGGTGCCGGGCTCGCGGCCCAGAGCATCGCGGGGCTACCGGGGCGGCCGGCTTGCGCGGGCGCGGCGGTCTCGATGGCTGCTCTGTGGGCCACCGCCCGTTGGGGGCACCGGCGCCTTTCCACCCTGGGCGTGGAGCGTTCCCTGCGGGTGACGGTGCGGGTGCGCTTCGGCGACCGGTGGATGCTGGCCGAGGGGTTCGTCGACACGGGCAACCGCCTCAAGGAGCCGGTGACGGGTCTCCCGGTCATCCTGGTCGGGCCCGAGGTCATGGCGGCCGCGGTCGGCGACGACGGGTGGTGGACGGAGACGATCGCCCGCGACGCGTGGGCCCTGGCTCAACGCCTGCCTTCCATCGCCCCCGGGTGGGCCAAACGGTTCCGGTTGGTCCCGTTCGAAGGGGTGGGGATCCGCCACGGGGTGCTCGCCGCTTTCCGGGCCGACGAAGCGAGGCTGGAGCGCCCCGCGCAGCCGCCCGTGGAGGTAGGCCCGACCGTGGTGGCCGTCTCGCCGGCACCGCTCCGCTCCGGCGAGGTCCAGGCGCTGGTGCCGCCCGAAATCCTGGCCGCCGCCAGGGCCGCCCGGGATCCGGTCGTGCAGGCCCGGATGCCAGACGAGGGAGGTATGGTGGGTGTCAAAGTTGGAGCCTGAGCAGCCGCTCGTTGGCCGGCGAGCAGAGTTTCCGAGGTGGGCGCGGCTTGCCGCGCTGGCCCGCCGGCTCGTGGTCGCCCTGCGCATGGCATGGCTGCGCGCCCGCCTGCGGGGCCTGGCCGACCTGGTCGGGTACGTGGGCACCGGTTCGGGCGAGGTGCTCCCACCGCCCCTCACTTCCGAACAAGAGGCGGGCCTCATCCACCAGCTGGCTCTGGGCGACTTCACCGCCCGCACGCCGCTCATCGAGCACAACTTGCGGCTGGTGGTCTACATCGCCCGCAAGTTCGAAAACACGGGGATCGGCACGGAAGACCTGGTCTCGATCGGCACCATCGGCCTCATCAAGGCGGTCCAGACCTTCGATCCGACCCGGCGCATCAAACTGGCGACCTACGCCTCCCGCTGCATCGAGAATGAGATCCTGATGTTCCTGCGCCGCAACGCCAAGACCCGCTCCGAGGTCTCCCTCGACGAGCCGCTCAACACCGACTGGGAGGGCAACGAGCTGCTCCTCTCGGACATCCTGGGCACCGAGAGTGACGTGGTGCGCCACCTCGAGGACCGGGTCGAAAAGGACTTGCTCTATACCGCCATGCACCGCCTCAGCGGGCGGGAGCGGCGCATCATGGAGCTCCGCTTCGGCCTGCTCGACGGCGAGGAGCGCACGCAAAAGCAGGTCGCCGACCTGCTGGGCATCTCCCAGTCCTACATCTCCCGGCTCGAAAAGCGCATCCTGCGCAAGCTGCGCCGGGAAATCCACCAGATGGCGACCTGCTAGCGCTCGCCGGGCCCGATCCGCCGCCGTGCCGCCGGGGCTGCCGTCACGGTACGGGGAGTCAGCGACGCCTCAAGAAGGGCGGGATCTCCAGGTCGTCGTGGACGAGCGGGCGGATGTCCCCCGTCCCCCGGCCAGGCTGCCGGTCCTGACCACCGGCCCGAGCGCCCTGGGGCTGCTGCGCCGCCTGGGGCGCCGGCCGGTGGTCGTCGCGGGGCTGCCCCGTGAAGCCCGTGGCGATCACGGTCACCCGCACCTCGTCGTTGAGCGACTCGTCGATGACCGCGCCGAAGATGATGTTGGCCTCCGGATCGGCCGCCTCGGCCACGGTCTGCGCCGCCTCGTTGACCTCGAAGAGGCCCAGGTTGGAGCTGCCCGTGATGTTGAGCAGCACCCCTTTGGCCCCCTGGATGCTGGCCTCGAGCAGCGGGCTCGAGATGGCCGCCCGAGCGGCCTTCACCGCGCGGTCCTCCGAGCCGCCCGCCCGGCCGATGCCCATCAGCGCCGAGCCGGCACTGGACATGATCGTCCGCACGTCGGCGAAATCCAGGTTGATGAGCCCCGGCACGGTGATGAGGTCGGAGATCCCCTGCACCCCCTGGCGCAGCACGTCGTCGGCCAGCCGGAAGGCGTCGAGCACCGAGGTCTTCTTGTCGATGACCTGCAGCAGCCGGTCGTTGGGGATCACGATGAGGGTATCCACCTTGCCGCGCAAATTGGCGATCCCCTCCTCGGCCTGGCGCATCCTGCGGCGTCCCTCGAAGGAAAACGGCCGGGTCACCACCGCCACGGTGAGCGCCATGACCTCCTTGGCCACCTCGGCCACCACCGGAGCCCCGCCCGTGCCGGTCCCGCCCCCCATCCCCGCCGTGATGAAGACCATGTCGGCGCCCATCAGCGCCTCCCGGATCTGGTCGCGGCTCTCCTCGGCCGCCTTTTGCCCGATCTCCGGGAGCGAACCGGCGCCGAGCCCCTTGGTCAGCTTCTCGCCGATCTGGATCTTGCGGGGGGCGTTGGACAGCGCCAGCGCCTGGGCGTCCGTGTTGATGGCGATGAACTCTACCCCGCGAAGCTCAGCCTCGATCATGCGGTTGACCGCATTGGAACCACCGCCGCCGACGCCGATGACCTTGATGTTGGCGTAAGGACCCGCATCCAGGTCGAACTCCACCATCGATGAACCGCCCCCAAACCTCCCACCGTCGGCCCGCTCTTCGCCGATACTTCCTCAGAGCCCGGACGCATCCTTTGCGGGTGCAGGTCCGTGGCTCGTTGCCCGACTCCAGGTGACCCGGTCGCCGTTGCGCATGTCGGCCTGGAAAGGCATGTCGCCCGGGCCCAGCCGCTGCAACAGGGCCGAGAGCAGCGTCAAACGCCGCAGGTCGTCGGGCGAGAGCGCGCTCCCCTGACCGTCGCCCGCCACTCCCCACTCCACGCTGCTCCCGTCCGTCAACAACAGCCTCCACTCCCCGCGCTCGGCGTCCAGGTGCAGCTCGGACAGGCGGCCTCCCAACAGCGGGAGCAGCCGATCGGCCAACTCCGCTCCCAGGGCCACGGCCTGGGGCGCCGGCTCGAGCGGCTCCGGCACGGCGCCCGGTTGCCAGGCCCCGGTGATGACCGGAAGCTCCCTCGACGTCCCGGCCGGCGGGGGGCCCAGCACTCTGCCCTGCTTGTCCACTTCGACGATGGACTGCCCGGTCGCGACGTACGCCACGGGGCCCCGGGGGATCACGCGCACCTCCAGCACCGACGGAAGGTGCCGGACGAGCCGGGCGCTTGCGATGCGCGGCTCCATGGCCACCGCGCGATCGATCTCCCGCTGCTGCACGTCGAGCACGTTACGCCCCTGGCCCCACCGCAGGCGGGCGACCAGCCGGTCCCCTACCTCCGCCCCGGCGCCGCTGACCGTCACCCGGCTCACCGAAAAGAGCGGAGAAGCGGCGGCGCCGTAAACCCCCAGCGCGGCCACCAGGGCCACTCCGGCCACGCTGGCCGGCGCGCGCAGGCTCGGTCTCGTCATGCCTGGCTCACCCGCCTGACCCGGGCGCCTGCTTGCGCCAGTTTCTCGACCAACCGCTCGTACCCCCGCTCCAGGTGATGGACGCCGCCGACGAAGCTCTGGCCCTCGGCCGCCAGGGCGGCCAGCACCAGCGCGGCCCCTCCGCGAAGGTCGGGAGCCTCGACGTCTGCCCCGCTCAGCCGGGACGGCCCTCGCACGACGGCGACCCGGCCGTCCACCGCGATGTCTGCTCCCATTCTCCACAACTCCTGGACGAAACGGAACCGCCTCGAGTAGATTTCCTCCCGCACCACGCTCGTCCCACGAGCCGTTACCATCAGCGCCACCCACTGCGGCTGCACGTCCGTCGGAAAGCCCGGATAGGGTTGGGTGCGCACGGAGACGGCCGAAAGCGCCCGCCCCTGCGCCGACACCTCGAGCCCTTCCTCGACGCGCTCCACCTCCACCCCTGCCGAACGAAGCCTGGCGATGACCGCGGCCAGGTGATCCGCCCTCGCGCCCGTGAGGCGCAGGTGCCCCCGGGTGATGGCGGCCGCCAGGAGCCAGGTGGCCGCCTCGATCCGGTCCGGCATCAGGCTCCACTCGCAACCGTGCAAGCCGTCCTCCGTTCCCTCGACCCGGATGGCGGAGCTCCCCGCCCCCTGCACCCTCGCCCCCATCGCCTGGAGGAAGCTCTGGAGCTCCACCACCTCGGGCTCTCGCGCCGCATTGTGGATGACGGTGACCCCCCTGGCCCTCACGGCCGCCATCATCAGGTTTTCCGTGGCCCCGACCGATGGGAAGTCCAGCACGATGTCCGTGCCGCTCAGGTGCCGGGCGGTCAGTTCGATGAAGCCGCCCTCCTGCCGCACTTCGGCGCCCAGGCTCTGCAGCCCGTGCAGGTGCAGGTCGAGCGGGCGTTCCCCGATGTCGCAGCCTCCGGGCTGTGCCATGCGGATTCGTCCCGATCGGGCCGCTACCGGTCCGAGCAGCTGGACGGACGCCCGCATGGTCCGGACGAGCTCGTCCGGGGGTTGCTCGGCCAACGGGTCGCTCGCTTGCAGGGCCAGCGTACCCGGCCCTGTCCACTCGACCTTCACGCCGAGGCCGGACAGCACGCGCATCATGGTGCGGACGTCGGCGATGTCGGGTACGTCGCGGATGACGCAGCGCTCGGATGTGAGCAGCGTCGCCGCCATCAGCTTGAGCGCCGCGTTCTTGGCGCCGGAGACGGTGATCTCGCCGGAGAGAGGCGCGCCCCCCCGGATCAGCAGACCATTACGCTCCACCGGATGGTTCCCCCTATGACCGCTTCATGGTATGCCGGGGGAAAAAGCCCGGTGCGGCGCGCCCCGTTAAGCTCCGGCCGCCTGCAGCACCAGCCTCGCCACCTCCTCGGCTGCCCCGGGCCGGCCGAGCCGCCGGCTCGCCTGGGCCATGGCCCGCAAGCGCTCGGGGCTCATCAAGAGCTCCCGGATGACCTCCACCAGGCGGCTCCCCGTGAGGGCGCCGTCGGGCACCACCACGCCCGCGCCCGCCCGCTCCACGGCCCTGGCGTTTAGTTGCTGGTGGCCTTCGGCCGCATACGGGTACGGGACCAGGATCAGGGGCACGCCTCGCGCCGTGTACTCCGCGATGGAGATGGCGCCGGCCCGGGAGACCGCCAGGTCGGCGGCCGCCACCGCCGCCGGCATGTCGTCCACGTACGGCACGACCCGAAGCCGCCCCAACCGCCAGCCGCCGCTGTCGCGCCTCCCTCCGGGGTACCGGGCCGACAGGGCGGCCTCTACCTCATCGAACTGGCTTTGCCCGGTCGAGACCAGGACCTGCGCTCCCTCGAGATGGGCCAGCTCCTCGGCGGCCTCCACCACGGCGAAGTTGAACCGCCGGGCTCCCTGGCTCGCCCCTACCACGAGCACCGTTCGCAGGCCCGCCTCGAGGCCCAGCCGTCGTATTCCCTCCTCCCGGCCCACGGTCAACAGTTCCCGCCGCACCGGGTTGCCGGTGACCACGGCCCGGGCCTGCACCGGCGCCGGCAGGCGGTTCCTCGCCTCCTCGAAGCCCAGCGCCACCGCTCGCGCCCAGCGGGCCATGAGCCGCGTCGCCCGGCCCGGCAGAGCGTTTTGCTCCTGCCAGACGACCGGGATCCGCACCATCCGGGCGCCGGCCACCGCCGGGGCGCAGCCGTAGCCGCCCGTCGCGAGCACCACCCGCGCGCCCAGGGTCCGCAGCCGCCACGCCGCTTCCACGGAGCCCCGGGCCAACGCCGCGGCGAAGACGGCAGCCGCCGGGGAGAGCCTGGCGGGCGCCGGCTCGCCGGCCACGACGTGGAAAGCCTCCCCGTATCGCCGCAAGAGCACCGGTCCCAGGCCCCGGCGGGTCGTCAGGAACGTGACGGCGGCCTGCGGGTCGAGGGCCCGCAGCTCCTGCGCCACCGCCAGCCCGGGGTAGATGTGCCCGCCGGTGCCGGCTGCCGCGATGACCACGTGCACGCTCACAACACGCTCCGCCGGGAAAGGCGCAGCAGCACGCCCATGGCCGTCATGCTGGCCATCAGGGAGCTGCCCCCGTACGAGATGAACGGCAGGGGGATCCCGGTGACCGGCAAGCTGCCGGTCACCACACCGATGTTGAGCAGCCCCTGTACGACCACGAGCGAGACCGCGCCCACCGCCAGCAGCTGCTCGTAGCGATCCTGCAGCCCGAGGGCGATGCGATAGCCTCGCCAGGCGACCACGGCGAAGAGGGCCACCACCGTGGCGGCGCCGATCCAGCCCAGCTCCTCGCTCAAGATGGCGAAGATGAAGTCCGTGTGGTGCTCCGGCAGGTAGGCGAACTTCTGGCGGCTTTGCCCGAGACCGAGCCCGAACAGCCCACCCGACCCGACCGCGAGCAGCGACTGGATGACGCTCCACCCCTTGCCGGCAGGGTCGGCCCACGGGTCGAGGAAGGCCAGCAGCCGGGCCATCCGGTACGGCTCGATCCAGATGAGGGCGAGCATGGCCGGCAGTGCCAGCAGGCCCAGGACGACGAGCTGCTGGTAGCGCATGCCGCCGGCGAACAGCACCGCCACCACCACCGCCAGGAGCACCAGCCCCGTGCCGAAGTCGGGCTCCAGCATGATGAGGCCGAAGGCCACGCCGACCGCCAGGAGCGGCACGAGCGGGCCCCGGACGAAGGAGCTCATCGTGCCCGTACGGTCGGCCGCCCACCAGGCCGTGAAGTTGATGGCCGCGAGCTTGGCGAGCTCCGACGGCTGCAGATTGACGAAAGGCAGGGAGATCCACCGGCGCGAACCGCCGATCTCCTGGCCGACCACCAGCACCACGGCCAACAGCACGTACGAGAAGACCATGAGCGGCACCGCCACCGGCCGCAGGCGCTGCACATCGAAGCGCAGCATGGCCAGCGCCAGGGCCCACGACATCGCCGCGTACACGACCTGGCGCTTGAAAAAGTAGTAGGGATCGCGAAACTGCGCGAGGCCCCGGGTATAGCTGGCGCTCAGCACCATGACCAGCCCGATGGCCATGAGCACGCTCAGCGCGGCGATGAGCACGAGGTCGGGCGGCGCCTGCGCGTGCGGCACGTCCGACGCCGCCATCTCCCCCGGGGGGCTGCCCGGTCGGCGCCGCAATTCGATGACGCTCACGGTGTTACCCCCACGCTCCCGGACAGGATGGCCCACAGCCCGACGAGCCCGAACAGCGCGGCCCACAGCCACAGCCGCACGACCACCTGCGGCTCGCTCCACCCCTCGAGCTCCAGGTGATGGTGGAACGGGCTCATGCGAAAAAGCCGGCGGCCGCCGGTGAGCCGGAAGTAGGCGACCTGCGCCATGACCGACAGGGTCTCCACCACGAACAGCCCGCCCACGATCGGCAAGGAGAGGAGCGTCCCGGTGAACGTCCCCATGGCGGCCAGCGCCGCTCCCAGCGCCAGGCTGCCCGTGTCGCCCATGAACACCTGGGCCGGGTACCCGTTGTACCACATGAACCCCAGGCAGGCCCCTCCGACGGCGCCGGCGAAGATGCCCACCTCCGGCCGCCCGGCCATCCAGGCGGCGCCCGCGTAGACCGCCGAGGCGATGGCGATGGCGCCGGCGGCGAGCCCGTCCAGGCCGTCGGTCAGGTTGACGGCGTTGGCGCTGGCCGTCGTGGCCAGGGTGGACAGCAACACGAAGAGCCACGGGGCGAGCTCCCAGCTCGTCCCGGCAAACGGCACCCCTTGCCGGGTGGCTTCCGGGGCGACGCGCAGGGTCCACACCGCCAGGAGGGCGGCCAGCAACACCTGGCCGGCGAACTTCTCGCGGGCCCGCAGGCCCATCGCACGATGCAGCCGCAGTGCCCGCATATCGTCGATGCTCCCGAGCAGGGCGAAGGCCACGACGAACAGCACGAGCACCAGCGCCCGATCCACGCGGGGGGTGAAGACCAGGGTGGCCGCTGCGGCTGCCACTATCACCACCGCGCCTCCCATGGTCGGCGTGCCCGCCTTGGCCGCGTGCCGGGCCGGCCCCTCGCTCCGGATGGCCTTTCCGACCTTCATGCGGTGCAGGATGCGGATGCTGCCCGGCATGAGCAGGAAGGTGGCGATCATGGCGAACAGGGATGCGCCGATGATCTGGCCCAGGGTCGCGGGGTTCACGGGACCTCCTTCCCGGGCGCAGCGTCCTGAGCGGAGGCAAGCGCCTGCACCACGCGCTCGAGCCCGACTGCTCGCGAGCCTTTGACCAACACCGTATCTCCCGGCCGGACGATCCCCGTTACCCGGGCGGCTGCTTCGCCGGCATCCGAGGCCACCACGACGTCCACCTGCCCGCCGCCGGCCGCCCGGCGGGCGCCTTCGGCCGTCCACGCCGCCATGCTGCCGGTCGCCACCAGCACCGCGACGCCCCGCCGAGCGGCCTCCTCTCCCACGGATCGGTGGGCCTCCCGGGCAAGCTCACCCAGCTCGAGCATGTCCCCCAACACGGCGACGGCACGGCTTCTCCGCTCCGCCGCGATCCGCTCCAGGGTCTCGAGCGCCGCCCGCATGGAGGCGGGGCTGGCGTTGTAGGCGTCGTTGATGATGAGGACGTCGCCCGGCCCCGGCACGGTCTCCATGCGCATGGACGCCCCCGCGAACTCGGCGAGTCCGGCCGGGACGGCCGCCGGGTCGACGCCGCACGCCAGCGAGGCAGCGGCGGCGGCCGCGGCGTCCAGCGCCAGGTGTCGGCCCGGGATCGGCACGTGACACGGGATGGTCGGCCCGTCCCGCACCGCGAGCTCGAAGCGGGTGCCCAAGAGCCCGCCTCCTTCCACGTGCTGCACCCGCACGTCCGCGGCGCCGGAGGTCCCGAAGGTGATCACGCGCACCCCGCTTCGAGCCCGGGCACGCATCGCCACGACCCGCGGGTCGTCTGCGTTGAGGACGGCCGCTCCCCCGGCCTCGAGCACCTCCACCAGCTCCGCCTTGGCCCGGGCAATGGCCTCCACGCTTCCCAGCACGCCGACATGGGACTCCCCGACGTTGGTGACCACCCCGACCGAGGGCAGGGCCAGGCGGCCCAGGTGGCGGATCTGGCCGAGCCCCCGCATGGCGATCTCCAGGACCAGATAGCGGGTCTCGTCGCTTGCCATCAGGATCGCCAGGGGCACGCCCACGTCGTTGTTGAAGCTGGCGGGCGCCCGCACGGTGGGGCCTACCCGGCCGAGGATGGCCGCGGTCATCTCCTTGGTGGTGGTCTTGCCCACGCTGCCGGTCACGGCCACCACCCGCACCGCCAGCCGGCGGCGGTACCACGCGGCGAGGCGCTGGAGACCCTCCAGGGTTTCCTCGACGGCGACGGCCGCGTACTCGCCCGGCGGGAGCGCGCCGGCCCGCCGGCTGCTGACCAGCACCGCGGCGGCTCCCCGCTCCACCGCCTGCCCGACGAAGTCGTGGCCGTCGAAGCGCGGCCCCACCAGGGCCACGAACAGATCGCCCGGCCGGACGCTGCGCGAGTCGGTGCTCACTCCCGTCAACCGGCCATGGGCGGGCCCCCGGACGATCCTGCCGCCGGCTCCTTCGGCCACGGCCTGTACGCTAAGCTCCTGCACGTCGTTCCGCCTTTCCCTCGGTGGCCTCCCCGTAGCCCATCCGGCGCAGGACCTCCCGGACCACCTCCCGGTCGTCAAAGTGGATGACCCGTTCCCGGAAGACCTGGTACGTCTCGTGACCCTTGCCAGCAATCACGACCATGTCGCCCGGCGCCGCTCCTCTCAGCGCCTGCTCGATGGCCTGCCTGCGGTCGACGATGACCTCGTACGCCTGGAGCCGGGCTTCGCTCGAGCGGCGCCCCTCGAGCACCCCTCGCTCGATCTCCCGGCAAATGCTCTCGGGCTCTTCGCTCCGGGGATTGTCCGAGGTGATGACCACCCGCTCGGCCAGGCGTGCCGCAATGCTCCCCATGATGGGCCGCTTGCCGCGGTCCCGGTCGCCGCCGCACCCGAAGACTACCCAGACCTGCCGCGGGCCGTGGTCCCGGGCCGCCTTGAGGATGTTTTCGAGGCCGTCGGGCGTGTGGGCGTAATCCACGATCACCTCGAAAGGCTGCCCCTCCCGGATCGCTTCGAAGCGCCCCGGTACCCCTTCCACCCGCTCCAGCCCCGGCACCGCCCGGTCGAGCGGGACACCCTCGTGGAGCCCCGCCGCCAGCGCCCCGAGCGCATTGTACACGTTGAAGCGTCCGGAGAGCTTCAGCCGTACCTCTGCCTGCCCCCACGGGCTCTTCACCAGGAAGGAGGCACCCTGTCCGCCCAGCCGCACCTGCTCGGCCGTCACGTCCCAGCGGGGGTCGAGCCCGTAACGCACCACCGGGGCAGCGCTCTCACGGGCCATGTACTCGCCGGACGGATCGTCGCCGTTGACGATGGCGAGCTTGTGACCCTTGGTTCCCGGCGTGAGGGAGGCGAAGAAGGCGGCCTTGGCATCCCGGTAGGCTTCCATGGTACCGTGGAAGTCCAGGTGGTCTTGCGTCAGGTTGGTGAAGATGCCCACGTCGTACTCGATGCCGGCCAATCTCCGCAGCACCACGGCGTGGGACGATACCTCCGTCACCGCGTGCGTGCTCGACGCCTGGACCATCCGGGAAAAGAGCTCGAGCATGTCGCTCGACTCGGGGGTGGTCCGATCGGCGTCCAGCACCTCGTCGCCCACGACCCGCAGCACGGTCCCCACCAGCCCCGTACGGTACCCGCCGGCCTCCAGCACCGCTCTGGTCAGGAAGGTGGTGGTCGTCTTCCCGTTGGTGCCCGTCACGCCCACCAGCCGCAGCGCCCTGTCGGGATGGCTGAAGAAGGCGGCGGCCGCGACGGCCAGAGCCGAGCGGCTGTCGCCGACCCGCACCGTGGGCACCTGGTCTTCCAGGCCCCCCTGCAGGGGTCGCTCGGTCACGATCATCACGGCCCCCCTGCCGGCCGCCTCGCCTGCGAACGCATGGCCGTCGTGCTGGTGGCCACGGATGCAGACGAAAACGTCGCCCGGCACCACCCCCCTGGAATCGTAGCGCACGCCCCGCACCAGCGCCTCTCTCTTGGAGGGGGACTCCCATGCGCGTCCCGGCCGCTCGAGAGGGGCAAGGCAAGCGGCCAATTCCTCTACCGTCACGGTGACGCTTCCTTTCCGCTCCCGGGAGGCTCGAACCGCACCTCCACCGGGCTGCCGACCGGCACGCGGGTCCCCGGGCTCGGACTCTGAAACGTGGCGAATCCCGAGCCGTCCACGTGCAGGATGAGGCCGTACTCCGCCAGGATGGCAGCTACGTCCCTCACGCTCTTGCCCAGGACCGGCGGCACCTCCACTTCGCTCCGCTCCACCGGGTGGACGTGCTGGTCGAGGACCAGCAGCACCCGCGTCCCTGGATCCACTTCGGCTCCGCCCCTCGGGATCTGGTCGACGACGAGCCGGCCGGTGCCCTCGATCCCCGTCTTGAGCCCGGCGGCGCCGAGCTTCTGGGCGGCCTCTTCGGCCGTCAGGTAGAGCACGTTGGGCACCAGCACCATCTGGACGCCGTTGGCGTCCTTGGAAGGTTGCTTCGGTTTCTCCTCCCGGCGGGGCACCCGTAAATACCCCAGGGCGTCTTCCATGATCGCCTTGAAGGTGGGAGCCGCCCACAACCCGCCCCACCGAGGCTGCACCTTCAGCCTGTAGAGCATGACCACGCCCACGATGCGTGGAGCGTCCACGGGGGCGAAGCCCAAGAACGAGGCCATCGTGTCGTCACCGTAACCCCCCGTCGGCCGAGGGATCTGGGCCGTACCGGTCTTGCCGGCGACGCGGTAACCAGGAATCTCCGCCCGGGTCCCGGAACCGTTGACCACGACGCTGCGCATCATCCGGGCAAACTCCTGTGCCGTGGCCGGCGAGAGGACCCGCCGCAGGGCCATGGGAGAGGTGCGCTCCAGCACCTGCCCGTCGGCGGTCCGGATCTCCCGCACCAGATGGGGCTTCATCAATACCCCGCCGTTCGCGATGGTGGCAGCCGCCATCACCAGCTGCAGCGGCGTCACCGAGACCCCTTGCCCGAACCCGATGTTGGCCCACCGGAGGATCTCGCCGTGGGCGATCGAGCCCGGGACCGGCAGGGAGCCCGCTGCCTCGCCAGGGAAGTCGATCCCGAGAGGCTCGCCAAAGCCGAACGCCCGGGCAAACTTGTAAAAGAGTGCAGGGCCGAGGCGCTGGGCTCCGATGATGGCGAAGACCGGGTTGCACGAATTCTCCACGGCTTCGACGAAGCTCTGGCTCCCGTGGCCCCCCGGCAGCCAGCAGCTGACCTTGCCCCCGCCGATCAGCACGAAGCCCGGGTCGAAGAACCGGTCGTCGGGCCGGACGACGCCGGCCTCCAGCGCGGCGGATCCCGTGACCACCTTGAACGTCGAGCCGGGTTCGAGCTGGTCCGTGACGGCCCGGTTGCGACGCACTTCGGGAGGGTAGTCGCTGTAGTGGTTGGGGTCGAAGCCGGGGTACTGGGCCATCGCCAGGATCTCGCCGGTGGACGGGTCGACGGCGACGAACAGCCCGAAGTCCGATTGGGTCTCCTTGACGGCCCGCTCCAGCTCCCGCTCGGCCCGGTACTGGATCACCTGGTCGATGGTGAGCACCAGGGTGTGGCCATCCTCTGCCGGCACGTAGCGGCTCACGCCGCCGGGGATCTCCCGGCCGGCCGCGTCCCGCTCGGCCTCGACCCTGCCCTGGACGCCCCGCAGGTGCGCATCGTAGTAAAACTCGAGCCCTTCCAACCCCTGGTTGTCGATCCCCGTGATGCCCAGCACCTGGGCCGCGAGGGTGCCGTTGGGGTAGACGCGCTGGGGGCGCTCCACCAGCCCGATGCCTGGCAGGCGGAGCGTCCGAATGGCCTGAGCTTGCTCCGGCCCCAGATTGCGCGCGATCCAGACCGTCGCCTGGCGCATCCGCAGGCGCTGTTCGATCTCCCCGGCATCCATCCCGAGCACCGAAGCCAGTTTGCGCGCGGTACCGGCCGGGTCCCCCACCTCGGACGGGACCGCGTACACCGCGTCGGCGCTGACGCTGATGGCCAGCTTGTTACCCGAACGGTCGAGGATGGTGCCCCGCTGGGCGTCGAGGGGCAACGGTCTCAGCCGCTGCTCGAGGGCGAGACGGGTGAAGTGGCCGTGTCGTACCACCTGCAGGTAGAATAGCCGTGCGGTGAGTGCCGCGCCCGCAGCCAGGGTCCCCAGGAGGAGCCACGCGATCCGCCGGCGCACCCCGGTCGGTGAAATGGCAGGGTAGCGTACCAACCGCGCTCCCGCGCCTTCCTTGCGCTATGCTCGCCTCGCATCTACGGCCACCGGGGAAGCTGGCGCGCCAGGGCGGCAGGCTTGTCGACGAGGAGCTGCCCGAGGGCCGAGGCAACCCGGGCCACCAGTCCGGCCGGGCCCCTCCCGCGCTCGTCCGCCCTGCGGACCTGCTGCAGCGACAGCTCGTGGACTCTGGCAAGCTGCACCTCGGACGTCGCGGGCGCGGGCTCGACCGGCAGCAGCCGGACTTGCTTCGGCTTGACCATCGCCAGCTGCACTCGGGCCAGCTCCTCCGTCTTTTCGGGAGAGAGCTCCCGAGCAAGCGCCACTTCGAGCGCCTGCCCTCGCCGCTTTTCCATCGCGAGCTGTTGCTCCAGGCTCTCTACCTGGCGGGAGACCAGGGTCATGCGCACCATCAGGCTCAAATAGGCGGCGGAGAAAGCCACCACCGTGGCCACTCCCACCATCCACGCCGCCACCAGGCGAGACGGTCGCTGCCATACCGCGGCCGCTGGCTCCGCCGGAGCCGGCGTCTCCCGCTCCTCCCACCATTCCCGGCGGTCGACGAGGCTAGCGCGCACGCTTGCCATTGCCACCTCTATGCATTCCCTTCCGAGGCCAGTACCCTTTCGGCCGCCCGTAGCCGGGCACTCCGGGCCCGGGGGTTTTGGGCCACCTCTTGCGGACCTGGCCGCTCGGGACGGGACGTCAGGATCCGGACCCGAACCGGCTGCCCTTCCCGCGCGGCTCGCACCCACGCCTGTTTGACCAGGCGATCCTCGAGCGAGTGAAAGCTGATGACCACCACCCGTCCGCCAGGCTTCAAAGCCTCGAGGGCCTGGGGCAGCGCCCGCTCCAGTTGCTCCAGCTCGGCGTTGACCGCGATGCGAAGCGCCTGGAAGACGCGCCGGGCGGGATGTCCCCCTTTCCTGCGAGCAGAGGCCGGAACGGCCGCCTTGATGCACTCCACGAGCTCGCCCGCCGTTCGGATGGCGCGCCGCGCCCTTTGCTCCACCACGAACCGGGCGATACGAGAAGCCCAGCGCTCTTCGCCGTAACGGCGGAAGAGATCGGCCAGTTCGCGCACGTCCAGTCGCTGGAGAAGGTCGGCCGCCGTGACCGCCAGCCGCGGATCCATCCGCATGTCGAGAGGAGCGTCGGGTACCTGGTACGTGAAGCCCCGCCTCGGATCTTCCAGTTGGTGGGTCGACACGCCCAGATCGAAGATGACGCCATCGACTGCGCCGGCATGGATTTCCCGAAGTTTCGCCCCGAGTTCAGAAAAATCCGCGTGCAATAAAGCGACGCGGTCGCTCCATGCCTCGAGATTCCTGGCGGCCACCTCGAGCGCTTCCGGATCCCGGTCCAATCCGATGAGACGGGCCTGGCCACCGGCCGCCTCGAGTAGCGCGCGGGCATGGCCTCCGCCTCCGACGGTCGCATCCACGTAGAGGCCGCCCGGCCGGGGCTCGAGCCAGCGGATCACCTCCCGGACCATCACGGGCCGGTGCTCCCACTCCAACCTGTCCACCACGCCTACAAGCCGAGCCCCACGATCTTCTCGGCGATGGCTTCGAAGCTGCTCTGGGCCCGGCTGGCGTAATCTTGCCACCCCTGCAGATCCCATATCTCCACCCGGCTCCCGACCCCCAGCACCGCGACCTCCCGTTGCGGGGCGAGGCCTGCGTACTGGCGCAAGTGCGGGGGGATCAAGGCTCGCCCCGCACGGTCGATCTCGACCGGAGATGCGCCGGCGAGCAGCATCCTCACGAAAGCCCGGGCGTCGCTCTGGGTGAGCGGCAGCGTCCGGAGCTTCTCCTCCACCGCGCTCCACTCCCGGGCCGGAAAGGCGAACAGACAGCGGTCGAGCCCGCGCGTGGCGATGAACGGGCTGCCCAGTTCCTCCCGGAAGCGAGCCGGGATGATGAGCCGCCCCTTCTCGTCCAGCTGGTGCTGGTACTCCCCCATGAATGCCACGGCGTCGAGGTCCCATCCGAGAGCGTGGAGCCGGCTTCAGAGATGCTTTGTGGGGGCGTGACGCGACGTGGGCCGCAGGAGCCCCTGCCCGGCCGCTTGGCGGGGTCCTCCACTCCGCGCCACTTTCCCCCACTCCGCGCCCACCTGTTTCGGCGCCGCTTCCTCAACTCCTTCTGCCAACCCCACGAAATTTCACGAAAAGGCTCGGCTCTGCGGGGATGAGCCCCCGCCGCTGCCAGGAGCAAGGCCGGCTTCGCGCGGGAGCTCCTTTCGGGGATACACTGCCGGGGGAGGAGGCTGCCGGTACCCTTGCGGATCGGTCTGTTGGGCCCCATCGCGTGGCGTACCCCGCCCCGTCGCTACGGGCCGTGGGAGCAGGTCGTCTCTCACCTGGCCGAAGGGCTCACCCGGCGGGGCCACGAGGTGACGCTCTTTGCGACGGCCGACAGCGAGACGGCCGCCCGGCTGGTGGCGGTGTGTCCCCGCCCGTTGGGGGAAGATCCCCGGCTGGACGCCAAGTCGTACGAGTTGCTCCACATGGCGGAGGCGTTACGCCTGGCCAGGGAGGAGGCGTTCGAGCTCCTGCACAACCACTTCAACGCCCATCCCCTCGCCTTCTCGCCGCTCGTGGACACGCCCGTCGTCACCACCTTGCACGGATCGGCGCTGCTCGAACCCTCGACCCACCTGATCTACCGCCGCTTCGCCCACCTGCCGTACGTCTCCATCAGCAACGCCGAACGAGACGGCCTTCCCGAGCTCCGCTACGTGGCCACGGTGTACAACGGCGTCGATTTGCGCCAGTTCACCTACTCGTCGCGCTCCGAGGGGTACCTGGCGTTCCTCGGGCGGATGTCCCCGAAGAAGGGCGCGCACCTGGCGGTGGAACTCGCCCGGAGGACCGGGATCCCGTTGAAGATGGCCGCGCTCATCCCGCCCGACGAACGCGACTTCTTCGAAGGAGAGATCCGCCCGCACCTCGACGGTCGCCGGATCGAATACGTGGGGCACCTGGGCCCCGAAGAGCGCGACCGGTTCCTGGGCGGGGCGCGGGCCCTCGTCCACCTGTGCACGGTCCCGGAGCCGTTCGGGCTCGCGCTGGTGGAAGCTCAGGCGTGCGGCACGCCGGTCATCGGCATGGATCTGGGTGCCGTGGGGGAGGTGGTGCGTCACGGGGAGACGGGCTACGTGGTGCACACGCTGGAAGAAGCACAACAGGCTGCCAGGGCCATCGACCGTATCGATCGGGCGGCCTGCCGGCGGTGGGTCGAGTCGCGTTTTACCGTGGACCGGATGGTGGAGGAGTACGAGCGGGTCTATGAAGCGGTGCTGGATGCCTCGAGCGCCCGGCGGAGCCGGTCGGCCACCGCATCGAGCTCGAGCCGCTCGGGAGCCGTATAGGTGGGCGGGCGCAGCCGGAAGGCCAGACCCTCTCCCCCCGCGTAGCGCGGGATCAAGTGCAGGTGGAAGTGGAAGACCACCTGCCCTGCTGCCGCTCCGTTGGACTGCAGCACGTTGAGGCCGTCGAAGCCGAGTGTCTCCCGCATGGCCCCGGCGATCCGCCGGGCTACCCGGAAGATTGCCGCCGCCTCTTCCTCCGTGAGATCCCAGAGCGTGACGGCGTGGCGCACCGGCACCACCAGCAGGTGCCCCCTGCTGGCCGGCGCGATGTCCATGAAGGCGACGACGCCGCTACCGTCGTCCTCGAGCACCATGCTGGCCGGCGCCTCGCCGCGGGCGATGCGGCAAAAGACGCACCCGGACTCGCCCTGCACCGTCACTGCGCCAGCACCTCGGCAAGCTGCAGCACTTTCGGGTCGAGCTCCCGCTTGTGGCCGACCACTTCTTCGAGAGGCAACGCCTGCACCTTCCCTGCCAGCCAGCCGGCGATGTACCCGTAGCGGCCGCTGAGCAGCAGCTCGACGGCCATGGCCCCCGAGAGGGTCCCGAGCATGCGGTCGAAGGCCGTGGGCGTCCCGCCTCGCTGCACGTGGCCCAGCACCGTGACCCGCAGCTCGAACCCGAGCTGGTCGAGATGCTCGCGGAAGTGGGCCGCCATCCGCTCGGCGTTGTACCGGGCTCCCTCGGCCACCACCACGATGGCGTGCGACTTGCCCCGCTCGTACGCCTGGCGGAGCTCCCGGGCCACCTCGTCCGGATTGGTCTCGACCTCCGGCACGACCACCTGCTCGGCACCGCCGGCGATGGCCGTCATGAGGGCGAGGTACCCGCAGTCCCGGCCCATGACCTCGACCAGGAAGGCCCGGTGGTGGGACGAAGCGGTCGAACGGATCCGGTCCAGCGACTCGAGGGCGGTGTTGAGCGCCGTGTCGACGCCCAGAGTCTGATCGAAGCCGTAGAGGTCGTTGTCGATGGTGGAAGCGACCCCCGCCACGGGGAAGCCCATCCGGTGCAACATGAGGTTGCCGGTCTGGGAGCCCCCGCCCCCGATGACCACCAGGCCCTCGATACCGTGGGCCTGCATCTGCGCGATGGCCTGCCGGCGCCCCTGCTCGGTCCGGAACTCGGGGCAGCGCGCGCTGCCCAGCACCGTGCCGCCCATCCCGATGATGCCGCCCACGCTGCGCACGGTCATGGGCGTGAAAGCGCCGGCGATGAGGCCCGCGTAGCCTTGCTGCACTCCCATGGTCTCCACGCCGTGGGCGGCAGCCACGCGTACGACCGAACGGATCGCGGCATTCATCCCGGGAGCGTCTCCGCCGCTGGTGAGCACTGCGATGCGCTTCATCGATCTGGCTCCTTCTCCTGCAACTGCTGACCGTCAGGGCCTGCCCCGCGGGGTCGACCTCGCATTCGGCCTCGGGTACCGGCGCATGTTAAGCACCGGGGAGGCGAGCTTCCGGCCATGACCGAAACACCGCAAACGCCCGCCCGGCGCTACCGCTGGCGCCGTCCCAAAGATACCCAAGACGAGACGGCCGCGCAAGGGCCGGCCTCGGGCAAGGAGGAGCTCAAGCACGAAGTGGCCCGCGAGCTGGGCCTGGAGGACGACCTGCAGGATCCCGACGAGCTGTCCGTCAGGGAGGCCGGCAAGATCGGCGGGCAGATGGTGCGCCGCCTCATCGAGGCCGGCAAGGAGCAGATGGCGCGCGAGCGCAGCGCCGACGAAAAGGCCCGGTGACACCCCCGTCCGGGGGCCGGGGGCTACCCCTCGAAGGGGTAGCCCCCGGCTGCCCGCACCGCTTGCGCCAGCGCCCGGCGAAGCGCGATCGGGGAAACCTGGGGCCGGTCGAGCAGCGCGCGCAACCGCCCGAGCTGTTCGCGTGAGAGCAGATCCTGCGCCGCCGCCTCCACCTGCCGGGCCGCTTGTTCGATCACCAGGCTTGCGGCCACCCGGTGGAGCTCCGGGCCCGCCCGCCCCGAGGATACCCCGGCCGCGGCCAGACGGGCACGCATCCACACGCCTTGGGCGGCGTAGAGGGCAATGGCCAGGTCGGCAAGGCGCTCCAGCTTTTCCTGCTCGCTCTCCAGGGCCGTGCCGTGCATCTCCACCACGACCGACGCCACGTACAGCACGGCCTGCCTGAGCGCCCGCATCCACGCCGGCGAGGGCAGCCACACCCCGTCGACCCCAGCCCCCCGCTCGGCCGCTTCCGCCCCCTGGTCGACGGACTGCCGGGCCTCGGCCATGGCGGCGAACAGCGGCACGCCTCCTTTCAGCGCCCTCCGCATCATCGCGTCCGGGATCAGCAGGCGGTTGATCTCGTTGGTTCCCTCGAAAATACGGTTGATGCGGGCATCACGGTACATCCGGGAGACCGGGTACTCGTTCATGAACCCGTAGCCGCCGTGGATCTGCAGCGCCTCGTCCACGACGAAGTCCAGGGTCTCGCTCCCGTACACCTTGTTGATGCTGCACTCCACCGCCACCTCGGCCACCGCCCGGCGGGGGTCGCCGAGAGCGGCCCGGCGCGCCTCCATCAGGCCTGCCGTCCGGTAGACCATGCTCTCCAGCGTGTAGAGCCGGGCCGCCATCTCCGCCAGCTTCTCTCCCACCAGGCCGAACTCCGCGATGGGCCGCCCGAATTGCCGCCGTTGCTCGGCATAGGCGGTGGCCACCTCCAGGGCCGCCTTGCCCGAGCCGAGCGAGCCCGCCGCGAGCTTGAAGCGCCCCACATTGAGCACGCCGAACGCGATGACGTGGCCCCGCCCGATCTCGCCCAGCACGTTTTCCGCCGGCACCCGGACCCCGTCGAGGTAGACGGCCCGGGTCGAGGAGCCCCGGATGCCGAGCTTGTCCTCCTCCGGCCCCAGGCTCAGGCCGGGGCTCGCCGTCTCTACCAGGAACGCGGTGAACTGCTCCCCGTTGACCTTGGCGTAGACCACCATGAGGTCGGCGAACCCGGCATTGGTGATCCACTGCTTTTGGCCCTCGAGCACGAAGCCCCCGTCCACCGGGGTGGCGCGGCTTTTCCCCGACAGCGCGTCGGACCCCGCCATCGGCTCGGTGAGCGCGTACGCCGCCACTCGCTCGCCGCTCACCAGCGACGGCAGGTAGCGCGCCTTTTGCTCCGGCGTGCCGAAGATCGCCAGGGGGAGCGTCCCGATCCCCGAGTGCGCCCCGAACGTCACGGCGAAGTCCCCCGTTCGGGCGATCTCCTCGGTCACCGCGGCGGCGAACACGCTCCCCAGCCCCGAGCCACCGTACGCCTCTTCCACCTCCACGCCCAGAAGGCCCAGCTCGCCAGCTCGGCGGAGCAACCCCCGCAGGACGGCCGGGTCGTGCTCGGGATGCGCTCGCATGGCCGGCACGACTTCCTGATCGGCGAACCGGCGCGCCACCTCTGCGATGGGGGCCACCTCAGCCCTCGCCTGCTCCGGCGTCTGGATGGGCGTGCCCTCTCCCTCCTCCGGGGCCGGGTCGCTGACCAGGAAGCCGGCCCCCTGGAAGAAGCCGTGCTCCAGACCCACCCTCCCTCTCTCCCTTCAAGCGGCTTCGAACAGCCCGGCTGCCCCCATGCCCCCGCCCACGCACATCGTCACCAGCCCCCATCGCACCCGGCGCCGGGCCATCTCGTACAGGAGCGTGGCCGTCAGCTTGGCGCCGGTCGCGCCCAGCGGATGCCCGAGGGCAATGGCACCGCCGTTGACGTTGACCCGTTCCTCGTCCATCCCGAGCTGCCGGATGACCGCCACGGTCTGGGCGGCAAACGCCTCGTTGAGCTCGACGAGCCCGATCTCGTCCAGGCGCAGGCCCAGGCGTCTCAACAGCTTCGGCACGGCCTCCACCGGGCCGATCCCCATGATCTCCGGCGGCACCCCTGCCACGGCGAACCCCCGGAAGATCCCGAGCGGCTCGAGCCCGAGCGCCTCCGCCCGCCGGGACGACATGACGACGACGGCGGCTGCCCCGTCGCTCATCTGGCTCGAGTTGCCGGCCGTCACCGTCCCCCCTTCGGAAAACGCCGGCTTCAGCGCTGCCAGAGCCTCCATGGACGTATCCCGGCGAACGCCCTCGTCCACCTCGAAGCGGGCGCCGTCCCCCAGCGGCACCGGTACCGTTTCGTCGCGGAAGGCGCCCGCGTCGATGGCCCGGGCCGCCCGCTGGTGGCTGCGGAGCGCGTAGGCGTCCTGGTCCTCCCGGGACACGCCGTAACGGCGGGCGACTTCCTCCGCCGTGTGCCCCATGGCCATGTACACCTCGGGGTAATGCTCGACGAGGTACGGGTTGGGCGAGAACTTGAAGCCGGTCATGGGGACCCGGCTCATGCTCTCGACTCCGCCCGCCACGACGACGTCGGCAGCCCCGGTCATGATCCGTTCCGCCGCCATGGCGATGGACTGCAGCCCCGATGAGCAAAACCGGTTGACGGTCATCGCCGGCACGCTGACCGGCAGACCCGCCCGGATGGCAGCGATGCGGGCGACGTTGAGGCCCTGATCCGCTTCGGGCATCGCGCATCCCAGGATCACGTCGTCGACCTCGGCAGGATCCAGCCCGGGTACCCGCTGCACCGCTTCCCGGATGACCAGGGCCGCCAGTTCGTCGGCCCGCATGTCCTTGAGGGCTCCTCGCCGCGCCTTTGCCACCGGCGTGCGCACGGCTGAGACGATCACCGCATCCATCATGGCCGTCGTCCTCCTCTCTGTCGCGGCAAGCCCGTTTCAGTTGCGAAGCGGGCGCCCGGTGGTCAGCACGTGCTCGATCCGCTGCTGCGTCTTCTCCTGGCCCAACAGCCAGAGGAAGGCCTCCCGCTCGAGGTCGAGCAGGGCCTGCTCGGTGAGGGGCGTGCCGGCGGGCACGTCCCCTCCGCACATGACGTGGGCGAGCCGGCGGGCGATCTGCACGTCGTGATCGCTGATGCGGTTGGCGCGCCGGGCATCGAGGGCCCCGGCCACGAGCGCCGCGCGCACGTCCCGGCCCGGTGCGGCAATGGGGGCCGGCACCGCGGGCGTGTAGGCGGCCTCTTCCATACGCAGCGCCCTTTGCTTCGCGTGGAACAGCAAGGCCGCCCGGTCCGCGATCACGTCGTCGCAGGCTCGCAGCCACCCCAGCTCGCGCGCGTGGTAGGCGCTCGTCGAGACCGTGGCCTGGGCGATCACCTCGAACAGCCACGCCACCAGCGGCTGCGGATCGAAGGCCTTTCCCTCGGGAAGGCGCGCCAGGGTGCGTACCAGGGCCTCTTTGGTCCCTCCCCCGGCGGGGATGAGGCCGACCCCCGTTTCGACGAGGCCGATGTAACTCTCGACAGCCGCCACCACGGCCGGGGCGTGGAGCACCATCTCCGCGCCGCCGCCGAGCGTCCGGCCCGCGACGGCGACGACCACCGGCGAAGGCGCGTACTTGATGGCCATGTTGAGCCGCTGGAAGCGGGCCACCGCCCGTTCGACCTGATCCCACTGTCCCGACCGGGCGCCCACCAGCAAGGCGAACAGGTTGGCGCCCACCGAGAAGTCCGGCCCGTCGTTGAACACGACCAACCCCCGCCACCGGCTCCCGAGCTCCGACAGCGCTTGCTCGGCCGCCTCGATCAAGGCGTCGTCGATGGCCGCCTTCGGGGGGTGCATCTCCAGGGCGGCCACGTCGTCACCCAGGTCCCACAACGTCGCGCTCGGGCCCGTCCGGACCCGGGCTCCGGCGGCCTCGAGCGCTGCGAGCCGCAGGTGCTCGCGTACCCTCTTCACCTCGACGTGGCGGCCCTGGCCGTCGAGCACTTCGCGGCCGCCGGACCGGTAGAAGGCCGGCGCTGGCGACGCCAGGAGCTGCTTCACCAGCGGGGGCAGGCTCTTCCCCTCCGACTCGAGCCTGCCGGCCAGCTGGACGACGCCCAGCCGATCCCATACCTCGAAGGGCCCCTGCTCCCATGAAAAGCCGTCCCGCATGGCCGCATCCACGTCCGCGGCGGTGTAAGCGATCTCAGGAAGCTTCGCGGCGCAAAAGCGCAGCACGGGCCCCAGTACCGCCCAGGCGAACCGGGACGCCGGGTCGTCGCCGGAGAGCAACACCCTCAGCCGCTCGCCGGGCGGCGCCGCCATCGCCCGGTCGACGGAATCGAAGCGGGCCTCCCGCCGCGGCCGGTACTCCAGGCTCTCCCAGTCCAGTACCTCGATGGCCCGCCCGTCGCCTTTCCCGGATCGCCGGTAAAACCCGGCGCCTGCCTTCTCTCCGAGCAATCCCCGGCGGACCATGGCCTCCACCACGGGCGGGGGCTGGAGCAACGCCCGCTCGTCGGGATCGTCCGTGCGGGAACGCCCCGTCCGGAGGACATGGAGGTACGTGTCGAGCCCCACCAGATCCAGGGTGCGGAAGGTGGCGCTCTTGGGACGGCCCATCACGGGCCCCGTCACGAGATCGACCTCCTCCACGGACAGACCCCACTCCTGCATCGCTCGAAAGGCTACCTGCAGTGCGAAGATGCCGACACGGTTGCCGATGAAGTTGGGTGTATCTTTCGCCAGGACGGGCCGCTTGCCGAGGAAGCGGCGCAACCATTCCACGACCTGCTCGACCCGCTCCGGATCGGTGTCGGCCGTGGCGATCACCTCGACCAGGGGCAGGTAGCGCGGCGGATTGAAGAAATGCAGGCCCATGAACCGCCGCCGGAAGCCCTCCGACCGCCCCGCCACCTGCTCGGCGACGGAGAGCCCGGACGTGTTGCTGGCGACGACCGCGTGGGGAGCGACGTAAGGTTCCACCCTGGCCCACAGAGCCTGCTTCGCCCCCAGGTCCTCCACGATGGCCTCGATGACCAGATCCACGTCACGCAGGCGGCCGAGGTCGTCATCCACGTTGCCCGGCCGGATGCGTTGGGCTGCGCTGGCCGTGGCGAGCGCGGGTGGGCGCATCTGGCCGAGCCTGCGAACGCCCTCCCGGGCGAGCCGGCTCCGGTCCGGACCCTCGACCGCCAGGTCCAGCAGTTCGCAAGGAATGCCCAGGCTGGCCAGCCAGCCGGCAATCTGGGCGCCCATGACCCCCGCTCCGATGACCGCAGCCTTTCGGACGCGCAAAGGGCGAGCCGACAGCGTGCTCACCGGGGACCTCACCTCCGTTCTGGCATTCACAATCATTCGCTAATTTCCGGCCCATCCCTGGCCGCGTGATATAATGCCGCCCGTGAGATGCGGCCGCCGGATGGGAGCGTGGCGAGTGCCGTGGAGATCCGCCGGGCCCGTCTCCTGGAAGGAGCCCGGAGCGCCGAGGGAGTCGTGGTCATCATCGACGTCCTGCGCGCCTTTTCAGTGGCAGCCTATGCCGCCGCCCTGGGGGCCCGGCCCCTGGTGGCCGTCGCGCACCGAGATCAGGCCCTGGCCCTGAGGGAGCGCCACCCGCAGGCGGTGCTCTCGGGGGAGGCGGGCGGGTGGCCGCTGCCGGGTTTCGACTTCGGCAATTCGCCGGGAGAGCTGTTGAGGGCAGTCGCCCGGGGCCGGTCGCTGCGCGGGCGCCCTTTCATCCAGCGCACGAGCTCGGGAACGCAGGGGGTGACCCTGGCGACTCGCGCTCGCCACGTCTTCGCCGCCTCCTTCGTAAACGCGCCGGCTACCGCCTCCGCCATTCGCAAGCTTCGCCCCGACGTGGTCACGCTCGTGGCCATGGGCGTCTTGGGCGACGTGCCGGCGGAAGAGGACGAGATGTGCGCCGAGGCGCTCGAAACCCTCTTGCGGGGAGCCGAATGGTCGCCGCACCGGCTGGCCGGCCTGGCCGCCGGGCCCCGGGTCGGCGGGATCCTGCGGGGGGAGCTTCCCTACCTTCCGGCGTGGGACGTGGGGCTGTGCCTGGCTTACGGCTTGTTCCCGTTCGCCTTGCGGGCCCGGCGCGCCGGGGATGCCGTCTTCCTGCGGCCCGTCTGGGTATGACCACCCGCCGGGGAGGCTCCGAGGCCTCCTTGACCCGCGCTCGTTACCCCGCCTGCTTTCCCGCTGCCTCCCGGACGGCGGCCAGGACGCGCTCTTTCGTAAGGCCGACCTCCTGGGCCGCCTGGGCAGCCGGAGCGCTCAACCCGAACCGTTCGACCCCGACGAACCGCCCGGCAGGGCCCGCCAGCCAGCCCCACCCGGCGCGCACCCCGGCCTCCACGATCACGCGAGGCGCGGGCGCTGCCAGCAGGCGCTCCCGCCTTTCGGGCGGCATCGCGATGAAGCGTTCCCGGCAGGGTACGGAAACCACCCGGGCCCGGATCCCTTCGGCTTGCGCCGATCGGGCCGCATCCAGGGCCAGGGAGACCTCGCTGCCGGTGGCGACCAGCGTGACGTCGACGGGCCCGCCGCCTGCCTCCCACAGCACGTAGGCGCCCTCTTTCACCCCTTGTCGCTGCCGGGTCGCTCCGTCGGGCCCCTCGAGGGGGAGCACCGGCACGTCCTGGCGCGTCAGCACGAGGGCACTCGGCCCATCGCGCCGCTCGATGGCCGCCAGGTACGCCGCCGCCGTCTCGCGGGCGTCTGCCGGCCGCCACACCTCGAGTTGCGGGATGGCCCTCAAGGCGTCCAGGTGCTCCACCGGCTGGTGGGTCGGGCCGTCCTCTCCTACCCAGACCGAATCGTGGGTGAAGACGAACAGCACCGGTAGCCGCATCATGGCCGCGAGGCGGATGGGCGGCCGCATATAATCCGAGAAGACGAGGAACGTGCTGCCGAACGGGCGTACCCCGCCGTGCAGCGCCATCCCGTTGAGGATGGCACCCATCGCGTGCTCCCGCACCCCGAAGTGCAGGTTGCGCCCTTCGAACTGCCCGGCCTGCACGGAGCCCTTTCCGTCGAGGTACGTCCGGGTGGAGGGGGCAAGATCCGCCGATCCCCCCACGAGGTAAGGCAGGCGCTCGGCCACGGCGTTGAGGACTTTGCCGCCGGCGACCCGGGTCGAGACGGGCTTTTGCTCGACGAAGGCGGGCAAGGCTTCGACCAGATCCTCCGGCACCTCCAGCGACCAGGCCTCGTCCCATTGCCGGCGCAGCTCAGGGTGGCTGGCCGACCACTGCTCCCACAGGCGCTGCCAGGTCTCCGCTTGCTTTCTCCAGGCCTTGCGCCGTTCGTCGAAGTAGCGGTAGACCTCCGCGGGCACCTCGAAGGCGCGATCCGGGTCCCAGCCCAGCCGGCGTTTCAGTGCCGCGACGGCCTCGCGCCCCAGCGGTGCCCCGTGCGCCTCCGCCTGGTCTTGCTTCTCGCTCTTGTAGGCGATGTGGGTGCGCGCCACGATGAGCTTGGGCGCCGAGACATCCGATACGGCCCACCGTATGGCCGCTCGAAGCGCCCCGAGGTCGTGCCCGTCGACGGCGGCCACGTGCCACCCGTACGCCTCGAAGCGCTTGGCCACGTCCTCGGTGAAGGCGAGCTCCGTCGTCCCCTCGATGGAGATGCGGTTTTGGTCGTAGATGACGATGAGCTTGCCCAGGCGCAGGTGCCCGGCCAGGGAAGCCGCCTCCGACGAGACGCCCTCCATGAGGTCTCCGTCGCCGGCCAGCACCCAGGTCCGGTGGTCCACCACGGCGAGGCCTGGCCGGTTGAACCGCCGGGCCAGCATCGCCTCCACGAGGGCCATCCCGACCGCGTTGCCGAAGCCCTGTCCGAGCGGGCCCGTGGTCGTCTCCACCCCCGGCGTGAGCCCGTACTCGGGATGCCCCGGAGTGAGCGAATGGAGCTGGCGGAACCTCCGGAGCTCCTCGAGGCCGAGCGCGTACCCGCTGAGGTGGAGCAGGCTGTACAGCAGCATCGAGCCATGGCCCGCCGACAGGACGAAGCGATCCCGATCCGGCCAGGCCGGCCAAGCCGGATCGTGGCGCAGCCACTCCCCGAACAGCACGGCCCCGATCTCGGCGCACCCGAGCGGCAAGCCGGGGTGGCCGGAACGGGCCGCCTCGATGGCGTCCACGGCCAGGACCCGGACCGTGTCGGCCACTTTGGAAAGGATGGCGTCGTCTACGCTGCTCACGGTAGAAGAAATGACATGCATCCCGGTCACGCTCCCCATTGGCAGCCGTGAGGGCTCCCGCTAAAATGGCTCATGGGAACCGGCGTCCACCCGTTTCGCCGGCGGGTCCCAAGCCGAGGCACCCGCTCGCCCCCCGAGTCGGAGAGGGGGTCGGACAGGTTGCTCATCCACCAGCTGTTGTCGCCTCGTACCATCGCCGTCGTGGGCGCGTCGCCCAACCCCAGCAAGATTGGCCACATCATCTTCCGGCACCTGCTCAAGAGCCGCGCCCGAGTCTATCCCGTCCATCCCTCCGCTACTCGTATCCTCGATCAGAGCGTCTGGCCGTCCATCCGGTCGCTCCCGGAGCCCGTCGAGCTGGCCGTGCTGGCGACGCCCGCTGCCACCGTGCCGGAGCTCGTCGAGGAGTGCGTCGCTTGCGGCGTCGGGGTCGTCATCCCCATCGCCGGCGGGTTCGGCGAGACCGGACCGGAGGGCCGAAAGCTCGAAGCCCGCATGAAAGCGGCCATCCGGGGTTCGTCCACTCGCCTGCTCGGGCCCAACACGCTCGGAGTTATCAACCCCGCTTACGCACTCGACACCTTTTTCCTCCCCGATGATCGGCTCGACCGGCCGGGGCCCGGCTCCATCGCCCTGCTCTCCCAAAGCGGCGCCGTCGGCGTCACCCTGGTCGCCACGGCAGCGGCCATGGGGGCCGGCATCTCGTGCTTCGTCGGGCTCGGTAACCGGCTGGACATCGGGGAGGCGGAGCTGGTACGGGAGCTGGCCCGTCCCGGTAGCGGCACGTCTGTGATCGGTCTCTACCTGGAGAGCTTCGGCAACGGGCCTGCCTTCGTGGAGGCATGCCGCGAGGTGGCCGGCGAGACCCCGGTCGTACTCTTGAAGGCCGGGCGGACCGCGACGGGCGCGCGGGCGGCCTCCCTGCACACCGGATCCATGGCCGGCCCCGATCGGGTCGTCGACGGCGTGCTGCGCCAGTACGGCGTCTGGAGGGTTTTCGACGACCTGGAGCTGGTCGACACCTGCCTGGCGCTCTCCTTGGTACGCCGCTCTCCCCTGAGCTCGACCCGGGTGGCCGTGCTGACGTGCGCCGGGGGCCAGGGGGTCATGCTGACCGACTACATCGAATCGACGACGCGCGGCGTGGGGCTGTCGATGGCGCAGCTCTCCGAGGGCACGCGTTTGCGCTTGAAAGAGATAATCCCCACGTTCGCAAGCTCCGCCAACCCCGTCGACCTGACGGGCGAGGCGTCACCGCCCATGTACGAGGCGGCGCTCCAGGCGGTGCTGGAGGACGCGGGCGTCGACGCCGTGCTGGCCAGCGTCGTGCTCCAGTTGCCCCACATGGACGACGGCGTGCTGGAGGCGATCGCCCGGCAGGCGGCTCGTTACGGCAAGCCGGTCGTCGCCGCTCTCATCGGGCCCAAGGACACCCAGGCGCCTTTCCGGGCGCTGGTGGGCATGGGAGTGCCGGCCTACCCCTCGCTCTGGCGTGCGGTACGCGCGCTGGCCGCCGTCTTGCGGTATCCCCAGCTCGCGGCCCGGGCCCGGCGGGCGCGCGATCTTGCTCGAATAGGAGGCACGCGATGAGCACCATGGCGCGGGTTTCCCCCGTCCCACAGCCCCGCCTCCTGATGGCCGAACACGAGGTGAAGGCTGCCCTCCGGCGCCTGGGCGTCCAGGTGCCACCGTCCGTGCTCCTCGCCCCTGCGGATCCCGTGCCCTCCTCCTTCCCCTTTCCCTTCCCGGTCGTGGTGAAGGTGTCGTCGCGCGCTCTTTTGCACAAGACCGAGGCTCGGGCGGTCTTCGTCGGGGTGAAGGATGCCTCGGAGCTCCAGGCCGTTGCGTCGGATCTTCGAGAACGGTTCGCGGGGGAGCTCCTGCTCGTCGAGCCCGTGGAACGCCCGGGCGTGGAGGCCATCGTCGGCTTCTTCCGGGATCCGGTCTTCGGGCCATGTGCGATGGTCGGCGTCGGCGGGGTGTATGCAGAGCTTTACCAGGATGTCGCGTTCCGGCGACTGCCCGTCGACGAGGCCGAAGTCGGCGCCATGCTGGACGAGTTGCGGGCCCGAGCGCTTTTCGAAGGGTTCCGGGGGCGCAAGGTGAGCCGGGAAGCCCTCGTTCGTCTGGTCGTGGCCGTCAGCCGGTGGGTCGAGGAGATGGGGCGCGAGTTCGGCCAGATGGACCTCAACCCGGTCTTCGTGCGCGAGCACGACGCCGTGGTCATCGACGCCAAGCTGATGGGCCAGGATGGATAACGGGGGGCGACCTCGTCGGCCGCCCCCCAAACGTCCCTGCTCCGTCAGGCCGTGGCGGGAAACCCAGGCACTCTCCGCTCCGCTACGCATCCGATCGGCAGGGACTCAGGCACCTGCAACGACGATAGCCAGTGGACCTGTAAGCCGGATTCTGTCGAGGGAGGCCATCCCTCTAGGACGAGCGTTACCGCCCGTCTCCAGCGACCAACCCGAGGGGCATCGAGGCGGGCCACCTCCTGGCCCCTCCTACTCGGTCTTGCTCCGGGTGGGGTTTACCCGGCCGACCAGTTACCTGGCCGCCGGTGAGCTCTTACCTCACCATTTCACCCTTGCCGGCTCGCTCCGCCCTTGCTCGAGGGACCGTGGCCGGCGGTATGTTTCTGTGGCACTTTCCCTGGGGTCGCCCCCGCCGGGCGTTACCCGGCACCCTGCCCTATGGAGTCCGGACTTTCCTCGAGCCGGCCCGGCCATCCGGGCTGCGGCTCGCGGCCTCCCGGCCCACTGGCCGGCGTTTATTCTACCGTGCTATCCCGGTTGCTTCAAGCCCTATCCGCGAATACCTGCGCCTTGCCCGTGCCGCCCGGCGGCGGCCAGTACAGGATGCGCCCGCACACTTCGCACAGCATCATGCGTCCCTTGCGGCGCGTCTCGATCCGGTAGTAGTTGGACAGGGGTACGCCGCAACCGCCGCACCGGTCGTCCTGCACGACCGCGATGGCATGCCCGCCCTTGGCGCTGGCCAGCCGTTCGTAGCGGGAAAGGTACGTGGGATCGGTGACACGGCTCGCCAGATCGGCGCGTTCTTGCTCCAGCCTTGCGAGTTCGCGCTCGAGGGCCTGCCGGGTCGCCTCCCACCGGCTGCTCGCCTCCTGCAGCCGCTCGCCCGTTGCCTGCCGTTCCCCCCGGAGGGCCTGGCCGCGCTTTTCGGTCTCTTCCAGCTCGATCATGCGGGAGATGACGGTCTCCTGCAGGCGGTCGATGCGCGTGCGAAACGTCTCCAGGCGCTGCTGCAAGGACTCGAGTTCCTTGGGGTTGGCCACCGCCCCCGAGTAAAGCCTCGCCTCGATCTGCCGCGCCTCGTCCTCGGCCGACTTCAACTCCAGCTCGGCGCTGCGGACGGTCCGCCGGAGCGACTTGATGCTCTCGTGGGTGTCCACGTCGGCCCGCTCGAGCGCTTCGAGCTGCGATCGTAGGGACTCGGCCTCCTTTCGGTGCGGGTGCTCCTGCAACGCCTCTCTCGCCGCCCGGATGGCTCCGTCGAGCAGCTGTAGCTTGAACAGCCGGTCGAGATCCGTCTCGAGCACCGTGCGGGCCTCCGACTCTTCCACCGCCGGACACCCCTCTCCCCCTGGGTCCCTGCCTCTCGCCCCGGAGCTCGCAGGGGGGAACCTTCTTCGCCGTACCGGCCGGCTCCCCTATCCTTCGCGATAGTTAAGCAGGTTAATTGCAGGTATGGTATACTGCGATGGCGGTAGGGGCGCGTTCGCAGCGCCCTCATTTCTCAGCGACGAGGGGGCCCGGGTTGCGGATGGCGAGCACGGAGCAAACGGCGCAGCACGAACTGCGCATCCAGGATCTGCATGTAAGCGTAGACGGCAAGCCCATCGTGAAAGGGCTCGATTTGACCATTCGGTCGGGGGAAATCCATGGGCTCATGGGCCCCAACGGGTCGGGCAAGACCACCCTGGCCTTCGCCCTGATGGGCCACCCCCGTTACAGCGTGGAGCGCGGGCAGGTGCTGCTGGACGGAGAAGACGTCCTGTCCATGTCGCCGGACGAACGAGCCCGGCGGGGACTCTTCCTGGCGTTCCAGTATCCGGCTGAGGTACAGGGCGTCACGGTGGCCAACTTCCTGCGCACGGCCGTCAATTCGGTGCACGGCGCGCTGACCGGAAAAGACATGCCCATCGCCCAGTTCCAGAAGCTCCTGCAGGAGAAGATGCAGCTGCTGGAGATGGACCGGTCGTTTGCCGCGCGCTACCTCAACGAAGGGTTTTCCGGCGGCGAGAAGAAGCGCAACGAGATGCTGCAGATGGCCATGCTCCGGCCCAAGATCGCGGTGCTCGACGAGACGGACTCGGGGCTCGACATCGACGCCATCAAGGTCGTCGCCCGAGCCGTCAACAGCCTGCGGGGGCCCGATTTCGGAGCGCTGGTCATCACCCACTACCAGCGGATCTTGCGGTACATCGTGCCCGACGTGGTGCACGTGATGGTCGACGGCCAGATCGTCCGGTCGGGCGGCAAGGAGCTGGCGGAGCTCCTCGAGCAAAAGGGCTACGACTGGATCCGCCAGGAGGTCGCCGCCCAGCGCGGCGCTCGATGAGGAGGCTCTTCGCGTGCACGTTCAAACCGACACCGCCCGCATCGACCGCTCGGTCGTCGAGCGGTACAGCAGCCGCCGCCAGGAGCCGGCGTGGATGGCCGGACGCCGGATCGACGCACTGGAGCGCTTCGAGGCGACGGACTGGCCCAAGTGGGATCGGACGGATATCTCGGCCATCGACTTCGGCGCCTACCTGGCGGCCCTTCGCAGGGCCATGGAGGTAGCGCCGCCCCCCGCGCCCCCCGTGGAGCTGCAGGGCCGGCCGCTATCCCAGGCGAGGAGCGCCCTGGGCGTGGAGCGCCTCCCGGTGCCGGTGGCGGAGGCCCTGGAAGAGGCGGAAGAGCAAGGGGCGGTCCTCGCCCACCTCCTTCCCTCGGATCCGTCCGAGCCGGTGCGGACCGTGCGCCGGATAAGCCACGACTGGCAGCGCCGGGGGATACGGCTGCTCAGTATGGCCGAGGCCCTCGCCGAGATGCCGGAGCTGGTCCAGCGGCACTTCATGACCGCTGCTCTGACCGCCGCGCAAGGCAAGTTCCAGGCATGGCAAGGCTTCGGATGGGACGCCGGCACGCTCTTGTGGGTGCCGCAAGGCGTTCAGCTGGAAGACCGGCCCGTCCACGTCGTGTATTGGGCCGATCCGGGCAGGCTTCTCACGCTGCCCCACACGCTCATCGTCACCGGGCCGGAATCCCGCCTCCAGCTGGTCGAGTCGTGGGTCTCTCCCGACGCAGCTCCCGAGGCGCCCGGCACGCCGGAGGCGAACGGCACCCCGTACGCGGGGCTCGCCCCCCTGGTAGTGGGCGGCGTCGAGATCGCGGCGGGCGCGGCTTCCCGCATCGACTACGTCTCGCTGCAGACGATGGGGCGGCACGTCCTGGGCTTCGTCCATCGCCAGGCCGTGACCGAGCGCGACGCGCAGGTCGAGTGGGTGCTGGGAGAGTTCGGATGCCGGTTGACCCGGGGGGAGTTCGCGACCTCCCTGCAGGCACCGGGCAGCCGTTCGCACAGCGTCCTCGTCTTCTTCGGCGACGGCGACCAGCACCTGGATCTGCGCAACGACATGGAGCACCGGGGCACCCACAGCGAGTCCGACATCGTGGCGCGCGGCGTCTTGGCCGGGAGCGCCCGGGGCGTTTACCGCGCCGTTTCCCACATCTACCGGGGGGCTCGTGAGGCAAGCTCCTACCAGCGAGGCAACATCCTGGTGCTCAGCAAGGCTGCTCGCGCGGACGCCAACCCCAGCGTGCTGGTGGAGGAGAGCGAGGTCCGCCAGGCAGGGCACGCGGCCACGGTCGGGCAGGTCGATCGGGAGCAGCTGTTTTACTTGATGAGCCGGGGCCTTCCCGAGAAGGTGGCGACCCGGCTCATCGTCGAAGGCTTCCTGCAGCCGGTCCTGGACCGGATCCCGCTGGAGGCCATCCGGTCCCGGATTCGCAAGCTGGTGGCCGCCAAGCTGGAAGGAGTCTGACAGCCGCAGGTGCGGACCATCGCCACGTGCCGGGACGACTTCCCGGTACTCGACCAGACGGCGTCCAGCGGCCGGCCGCTGGTCTATCTCGATTCGGCCGCGACCTCGCACAAACCGTTGCCGGTCGTCGAGGCAGAGCGCCGCTTCTACCTGCACGACAACGCCAACGTGCACCGGGCCGTCCATACGCTGGCCGCTCGGGCCACCGACGCGTACGAACAGGCACGCCGGGCGGTGGCCCGGTTCATCGGGGCGCCTCAGCCCGAGAGCGTGGTCTTCGTGCGCAGCACGACCGAGGCGATCAACGTGGCGGCGCGCAGCCTCGGGCAGATGCTGCTGCGGGAGGGCGACGAGGTGCTCCTGACGGTCATGGAGCACCACTCCAACCTCGTGCCGTGGCAGCTGGTCGCCCGCGCGAGCGGCGCCCGGCTGCGCTACGCTCGTCTCTTGGAGGACGGCACGCTCGACCTCGACAGCGTGCGGGAGATCCTGGCCGGCGGCAAGGTCCGCATCGTCGCGGTGACGCACCAGTCCAATGTGCTGGGCACCGTCAACCCGGTGGCGGAGCTGGCGGCCATGGCCCACGAGGCAGGTGCCGTCATCCTCGTCGACGGGGCGCAGAGCGTACCCCACATGCCCGTGGACGTGCAGGCCCTCGGCTGCGACCTCCTGGCCTTTTCGGGCCACAAGATGCTCGGGCCGACGGGGATCGGCGTGCTGTGGGGCAGGATCGAGCTCCTGGAGCGGATGGAGCCCGTCTTCGGCGGGGGCGAGATGATCCGCGAAGTCGAGCTCGACCATGCGACCTGGAACGACGTCCCCTACAAGTTCGAGGCGGGCACCCCGCCCATCGCCCAGGCGGTCGGCCTGGGCGCCGCCGTCGAGTACCTGGAGTCGCTCGGCATGGCCAACGTGCATGCCCACGAGGCGACCCTCGCCCGCTATGCGGTGCGGCGGCTGCAGGAGCTTCGCAACATCCGGATCTACGGGCCGCTCGACGACAGGCGCGGGGGGCTGGTCGCCTTCAACGTCGACGGCGTGCATCCCCACGACGTGGCCACGATCCTCGACCACGAAGGCGTGGCCGTGCGGGCGGGCCACCACTGCGCGCAGCCGCTCATGCGCTGGCTGGACGTGCCTGCGACGGTCCGGGCCAGCTTTTACGTGTACAACACGGAGGCGGACATCGACGCACTGGTCGAGGCGCTCCTGGCGGTGGAGAGGGTGTTCGGCAAGGGCCGGCGCTGACGCCGGCGGCCTCAGGGCGAAGGGTCGTGGACGTCATGAACACGGGGATGGAAGACCTTTACCGCGAGGTGATCCTGGACCACTACCGCGCGCCGCGCAACAAGGGTTCCCTGGAACACGCCGACGCGAGCTGCCACCTGCACAACCCGCTGTGCGGGGACGACATCACCCTGGCGCTGGCGGTCGAGGGCGACGTCATTCGGGACGCGCGGTTCGTGGGACAGGGATGCTCGATCAGCCAGGCCTCCGCCTCCATGATGACCGAGGCGATCAAGGGCAAGACGGTGGCCGAGGCCCGGGAGCTGATCGACCGTTTCTCCCGCCTGATGCGGGGAGAGATCGCCCCCGGCGAGGCCGACCTCGGCGATCTCGAGGCGCTTTCCGGCGTCAGCCGCTTTCCCGTGCGGGTCAAGTGCGCGCTCCTGGCCTGGGAGGCTCTGGACAAGGATCTGGCCCAGCTCACAAGACCGGCACCTGGAGGATGATCTGGTGGAGCGTGCAGGATTCGAACCTGCGACCGAGGGATTATGAGTCCCCTGCTCTGCCGCTGAGCTAACGCTCCACCGCCGCCGGCCGCCCGTGACACGCACGGCAAACCCGAAGCGCACGCGAACCACCCGGCGCGCGCATGCGGCCCCTATCAATCTAGCGCATCGGGATGGCTCCATCAAGCAAGACGACGGCGGGACGGCACGTGCGCGGGCATCGGCCCCGGGACGCGGCGCCCTTGCCCTCCGCCGGCCACCGCGGCCGGCTATTCGAGGAAGTCCTTGAGCTTCTTCGAGCGGCTCGGATGGCGCAGCTTGCGCAGCGCCTTGGCCTCGATCTGCCGGATGCGCTCCCGGGTGACGCCGAAGACCTGTCCCACTTCCTCCAGGGTCCGCTGCTTGCCGTCGTCGAGCCCGAAGCGCAGCCGGAGGACCTTTTCCTCCCTGGGATTGAGGGTATCGAGGACACCCTCGAGTTGCTCCCGCAACATGGAAGCCGAGGCAGCCTCAGGAGGTGCCGGCGCCTCCTGATCCTCGATGAAGTCGCCGAGGTGGCTGTCCTCCTCTTCTCCGATGGGGGTCTCCAGCGAGACGGGCTCCTGCGCGATCTTCATGATCTCCCGGACCCGCTCCACCGGGATCTCCATCTCCTTGGCAACCTCTTCGGGCGTGGGATCGCGCCCGTACTCCTGGAGCAGCTGCCGGTGCACCCGGATCAGCTTGTTGATCGTCTCCACCATGTGCACGGGGATCCGGATCGTGCGCGCCTGGTCGGCGATGGCCCGGGTGATGGCCTGCCGGATCCACCACGTCGCATACGTACTGAACTTGAAGCCCTTGCGGTAGTCGAACTTCTCCACGGCCTTGAGCAGGCCGAGGTTGCCTTCCTGGATGAGGTCCAGGAAGAGCATCCCGCGCCCCACGTAGCGCTTGGCAATGCTGACGACCAGCCGCAAGTTGGCCTCGGCCAACCGGCGCTTGGCCTCCTCGTCGCCCTGCTCGATGCGCTTGGCCAGCTCGATCTCTTCCTCGGCCGTAAGCAGGGGCACCCGGCCGATCTCCTTGAGGTACATCCGTACCGGGTCGTCGAGGGCGATGCCCTCGAGCGCGATGTCGTCCAGCTCGTGGACCGAATCGGCTCCGTCCGAGGCGACGCCGTCTTCGCTCCCGTCGAGATGGCCGTCTTCCGGCGCGTCGGGGACGATGCTGATCCCCATGCTGGCCAGCTTCTCGTAGACGTCCTCGATCTGATCCGGAGCCACGTCAGAATCGCCCAGGGCCTCCATGATCTCCCGGTACGAAAGGGCGCCCCGGCTCTTCCCCTTTTGGATCAACTCCTCCAGGCCCTCGATGTCAGGCAACTCGCTCTTGCCGTTGTCCATCTCGCTTCCCCCCTTTCCCGGCGCCCACTGCCCTCACAGGGCTCCTTCGGAACGTAGCCTCTCCCACACCTCCCGGTATGATACGGCAAGCTCGGCTAGCAATGCCAGTCGCTCGCCCGGCGACCCCGCCCTCTTGGTCACCGCTTCTATCTTCGCCTCGATCGCCGTCAATTCCCGCTGCTCGCGCGCGACCCGTAGCCCCTGCACGTAACTCTCCACGGCTTGCGGTCGGATGGCGAGTTCGGAGGATGCCACGATGGATCCGGCGAGGGCAGCCAGCTCCGGATCGGCCAGCGCCGCCTCCCCTCGCTCCACGAGGGCGTCGAACAGCGCCGCATACCCGGGGCCGGTGAAATCGGCGCCGGTCAGCCGGCCCCTCAACCTCGGGCCGACTTCCGGCATCTCGATGAGCAGACGCAAGAGCTCGCGCTCGATGACGTTCGCCTGGTGGGGCGCACTCTCGAGCCTGCTTGCCGAAGCGCGTACTCCCGCCACATTATACGCGGATCCTACCCCGGTATGCGTCTGGCGGGCGCCCGGTCCCCCTCCCCGGCGGCTTCGCATGGCCGCCTCCAGGTCCCGCCGGATGGCATGGGGCGCTATGTCCAGCCGGCTCGCCACGGCCTGCACCAGTGCCTCTTGCTCCACGGCACTGGGGACAGCCGCGAGAATGGGGAGCAGCTTCGCTACGGCCGCAGCCTTTCCTGCCGGCGACCCCGGGTCCGCGCCCTTCAAGGCCTGCTCCACAGAGAATTCGTAGACGCCACGGCTTTCCGCGAGCACGCGCTCCATCGCCGGCCGGCCTTCGCTCTTCAACAGTGAGTCGGGGTCGTGCGGCGCCGGGATCACCGCAACCCGCACGTCGAGCCCCGCTGCTCGCAGCTGCTCGAGGCCTCGAAGCGCCCCCGACTGCCCGGCCGCGTCGGAGTCGAAGGCCACCACCACCTGCGGCGCAAGGCGGGCCAGCATCCGGCCGTGGTCGCCCGTGAGGCTGGTGCCGCACGTCGCGACCGCCTCGGCCAGCCCGAACTGGTGCATGGCCAGGACGTCCATGTATCCCTCCACCACTACGACGCGGCCGCCCTTGCGGATCGCCGGAGCCGCCCGATCGAGCCCGTACAGGATACGGCTCTTCTGGTAGACCGGCGACTCCGGAGAGTTGAGGTATTTCGGCTCCTGGTCGGCCGACAGCGCTCTTCCGCCAAAACCCACCACTCGCCCCCTCGCATCGGCGATCGGAAACAATAGCCGGCCCCTGAAGCGGTCGTAGCGCAAGCCGTCCTCCCGCTCCACGATGAGCCCGGCCTGCCGCAGCAGCTCCAGCGTTTCCCGGCTGCGCCCCAGGGCCTTTTCCAGCGCGTGCCACTCCTGTGGCGCATATCCCAGGCGAAAGGCCTGGGCCACCTCCCGGCTGACGCCTCGCCGCGCCAGGTAGTTGCGGGCCATCTCCCCCTCGGGGCTGTGCCACAGCTGCCGGCTGAACCACTCGGCCGCCTGCTCCTGCAGGGTGACCAGGCGCTCGCGCACTTCCGCGAAGCGGTCGCGGGCCCCCCCGTGCAGCACCCGCTCGACCTCGGCCGCCATACCCACCCGCTCGGCCACCCGCAGCAAGGCGTCCGTGAAGCCGATGCCCTGCAGCTTCATCAGGAACGTGAAGACGTTGCCTCCGGCCCCGCAGCCGAAGCAATAGAAAAGCTGCCGGTCGGGGCTCACGGTGAACGAAGGGGTCTTTTCCGAGTGAAACGGGCACAGCCCCTTGTAGGATCTCCCGGCCGGCCGCAGGGCGACGAACTCCGAGACGATCTCGACGATGTCCGCGCGGCTGCGCACCTGGTCGGCGACCAGGCCGAGCGGGCTCGTCCCCGGCGCAAGCCTGTCCATTTGACCCACGTCCCGAAAGGACCTTGTCGTCGGTCGGCACCCCGTCCTCGAGGTCTGTTTCGTCCTCCGCGCGCATCCCCCCTTGGCCGCTCTCCAGCCCCGCACGAAAGAGGGCCCCGGGTCCTACCCGGAGCCCTCTTCGGTCGTGGCCGCCCCTGGCAGGTGGCTTCAGTCGGCAGCGTGCGCCTCCACTGCCCGCGCCTTCTGGCCGGCCCGCGGCCTGCTCAAATTGGCATGCGCCGCGGCCAGCCGGGCGATAGGCACCCGGTACGGAGAGCAACTCACGTAGTCCAGGCCGGCATCGTGGAAGAACTGGATGGAGGCCGGGTCGCCGCCGTGCTCGCCGCAAATCCCGACGACGAGGCTGGGATTGCCCTTCTTGCCCCGTTCGACGCCCATGGCGACCAGCTGTCCCACGCCCTCGGTGTCCAGCGTCTGGAACGGATCGGCCTTGAGCAGCCCCATCTCGATGTAGCGGGGCACGTACTTGCCGACGTCGTCCCGGCTGAACCCCAGGGTCATTTGCGTCATGTCGTTGGTGCCGAAGGAGAAGAAGTCGGCCTGCTTGGCGATCTCCTCGGCCACGAGCGCCGCCCTGGGCACCTCGATCATGGTGCCGATGAGGTACTTGAGCTGCACCCCGGCGCCGCGCATGACCTCCTCGGCCACCTTCCGGCACCGCTCTCTCAGGAAGGCCAGCTCGCCCGGCGTGCTCACCAGGGGGATCATCACCTCCGGCTCGATCTCGTGGCCCTCCTTCGCCACCTGCACGGCCGCCTCGAAGATGGCCCGGGTCTGCATCTCGTAGATCTCCGGGAAGACGATGCCCAGCCGGCAGCCCCGCAATCCCAGCATGGGGTTGGCTTCCGCCAGCGCCCGCACCCGGCTCTCCACGACCTCCGGGCTCACGCCGAGCTCCCTGGCCACGTCGCGGATGGCCGCCGGCTCCTTCGGCAGGAACTCGTGAAGCGGCGGGTCGAGCAACCGGATGACCACCGGCTTGCCCAGCATCTCCTTGAAGATCTCGTAGAAGTCGCCCCGCTGGAGCGGAAGCAGCTTGGCCAGGGCCTTCTCCCGCTCCTCGGTGGTATCGGACAGGATCATCTGGCGCATGGCCAGGATGCGGTTCTCACCGAAGAACATGTGCTCGGTGCGGCACAGCCCGATGCCCTGGGCGCCGAACTCCCGGGCGACGCGGGCGTCCTTCGGCGTATCGGCGTTGGCCCGGACCCCGAGGGCCCGGAACTCGTCCGCCCACTCGAGCAGCGTGGTGAAGACGCCGCTCAGCTCCGGGCGCACCAGCGGCACCTGGCCCACGTAGACGTTGCCCGTCGAGCCGTCGATGGTGATCCAGTCGCCCTCGTGCAACACGTGGCCGTTGACCCGGGCCACCTTCTGGCGCTCGTCGATGTCAATGGCGCCGCAGCCCACGACGCACGACTTGCCCATGCCCCGGGCGACCACGGCGGCGTGGGAGGTCATGCCGCCCCGGCTGGTGAGGATCCCCTGGGCCTTGAACATGCCGCCGATATCCTCCGGCGACGTCTCGGCCCGGATCAGGATGACCGCCTTGCCGTCGTTGGCCATCCGCTCGGCATCTTCGGCATGGAAGGCGAGCTGGCCCACGGCCGCTCCCGGCGAGGCCGGCAAGCCCTTGGCCACCGGCTCGACTTTGGCGTTGGGGTCGATGGTCGGGTGCAGCAGCTGGTCGAGCTGCTCGGGCGCCACGCGCAGGACGGCCGTCGCCCGATCGATGAGCCCTTCCTGGGCCATCTCCACCGCCATGCGCACCGCGGCCTGCGCCGTGCGCTTGCCCACGCGGCACTGCAGCATGTAGAGCTTGCCCTGCTGCACGGTGAACTCGATGTCCATCATGTCCTTGTAGTTGGCCTCGAGCCGGCGGTTGATCTCCTCGAGCTGGGCGTAGACGTCCGGCATCTCTTCCTTGAGCCGGGAGATCGGCAGGGGCGTGCGGATCCCGGCCACCACGTCCTCGCCCTGGGCGTTGATGAGGAACTCCCCGAAGAAGACCTTTTCCCCGGTGGAGGGGTTTCGGGTGAAGGCGACGCCCGTACCGGAGTCGTTGCCCATGTTGCCGAAGACCATCGCCTGGACGTTGACCGCGGTGCCCCAGTCGCCGGGGATCTTGTGGATCTCCCTGTACTTGATGGCCCTCGGGTTGTTCCACGAGTCGAACACCGCGTTGATCGCGCCGCGGAGCTGATCCCGCGGGTTCTCAGGGAACGGCTTACCCGTCTGCTCCCGGACGATCTGCTTGAACTCGGCGACCAGTTCCTTGAGGTCCTCGGCGTTGAGGCCCGTGTCCTCGGTGACCCCGCGGGCTTGTTTCTTGGCCGTGAGCCGGTCCTCGAAGAGGTGGCGCGGCACGCCCAGCACGACGTCCCCGTACATCTGGATGAACCGGCGGTACGAGTCGTACGCGAACCGCTCGTTGTTGGACTGGCGGGCCAGCCCCCGCACCGTCTCGTCGTTGAGCCCGAGGTTGAGGACGGTGTCCATCATCCCCGGCATCGAAACCCGAGCCCCGGACCGCACCGAGACCAGGAGCGGGTTGGCGGGGTCGCCGAACTTGCGCCCCATCGCCTGCTCCAGCCGTGCCAGGCTGGCCGAGACCTGCTCTTCCAGGCCCTCCGGCCACCTCTTCTCGCGGCGGTAAAACTCGATGCACGCCTCGGTGGCGATGGTGAAGCCCGGCGGCACCAAGATGCCGAGGTTGGCCATCTCCGCCAGGTTGGCACCCTTGCCGCCCAGGAGGTTTTTCATGTCCGCGCGGCCTTCGGTCTGGTTTGCCCCGAAGAAGTACACCCACTTCTTGCGCCCGTCCACTGACATAAAGCCGGCCTCCTCCTGTTCGAGTCTGGCTCCCGCCATATCCCGCCGCCGTACTCGACCCGGCGTCACGAGACGAGTGCGGCGAAATCGGCCACTTCCCCGAATGCCCGCACGATGCGGGAGAGCATCTGCAGGCGGTTGCGCCTCAATCGCTCGTCCTCGGCCATCACCAGCACTTCGTCGAAGAATCGGTCCACCGCCGGCCGCAACCGGGCCAGCTGCCGCACCGCCTCCTCGTACCGGCCGGCCCGGACCGCCTCGTGGGCAGCGGGCAGGATGGCGTCGATGGCCTCGGCGAGCACGCGCTCCGCCGGTTCGTGCAGCAGCGCGCCGTCGAGCGGGCCGTCCACCAGGCGCCCGCGCGCGAGGTTGTGTGCTCGCTGGAACGCCACCGCCGCGTCGGCGAAGTACGGCGCCTCCCTCGCCGCCCCCAGCGCCCGGGCCCGTGCGGCCAGGTCGACCAGGTCGTCGGCGCCGGCCCCGAGGGCGGCGTCGATCACGCCGGGGGCCAGGTCTTGCTCCGCGAGCAGGCCCCGCAAGCGCTGCAGCACGAACGCCCGCACGTCCTCCCCGACTTGTTCGGGGCTCTTGTCGAGCCTGCCCGCCGGGTACGCCCGAGCCGCCTCGGCGATCGTCTCCCGCAGAGGCCAGCGCCACCCTCTGGCCAGCGTGATGCGCACCAGGCCCAGCGCATGGCGCCTCAAAGCGAACGGGTCCTCGGAGCCCGTCGGAGCCAGCCCCACGCCGAAAAAGCCGGCCAGCGCGTCCAGGCGGTCGGCCAGGCCCAGCACCGCGCCCGCATCCGTGGCCGGCAACTCGGCGCCTGAGCCGCGCGGCAGGTACTGATCGGCCAGGGCCTGCGCGACCGCGGGGTCCTCGCCTCCGATCCGGGCGTACTCCCGGCCCATGATCCCCTGTAGCTCCGGAAACTCCACGACCATGTGGGTGAGCAGGTCGGTCTTGGACAGCCACGCCGCCCGCTCGACCCGGCGGAGTTCGTCGCCATCCAGGCCCAACCGCCGCCCCAGGCTCAGCGCCAGGCGCACCAGGCGTTCCGTTCTTTCGTAAAGGGTGCCCAGCCGCTCGTGGAAAACCACGCCCTTGAGGCCGTCGAGCCGGCTTTCCAGAGGTTGCTTGCGGTCCTCGTCGTAAAAGAAGCGGGCATCGGCCAGGCGCGCCGCCAGCACCCGTTCGTTGCCCTCGCGCACCAGCGCCTCGTCGATGTGCGGCCCGTTGGCCACCACCACGAACATGGGCAAGAGACGCTGCGGATGCGCGGGATCGCTGAGGGCGACGTATCGCTGGTGCGCTGCCATGGTCGTCAGCAGCACTTCCCGGGGCAGATCCAGGTAGCGGGGGTCGAACCTCCCGGTCAGCGCCACCGGGTACTCCACCAGGTTGGTGATCTCGTCGACGAGCGCCTCGTCGGCCACCGGTGCTCCGCCGTTGCGCAGCGCCGCGCCCCGGATCTCGTCGAGGGTCATCCGGCGCCGCCGCTCCGGGTCGGCGATGACCTTCGCCTCTTCCAGCGCCCGCTCGTAGTCGTCGGGCGACGAGAGGAGCACCGGCCGGGGGTGAGCCAGGCGGTGGCCCCGGGTGCGGCGGCCCGCCACCACGGCCCCGTCGAGCCTGACCGGGAGCTCCTGCTCACCCAGCAAACAGACCATCCAACGGATGGGCCGGCTGAAGCGCAGCTCCCCGGCCGTCCAACGCATGCTCTTGGGGAAAGAGATGGATCGCACCACGCCGGGGATGAGCTCGACCAGCACCTCGGCAGCCGGGCGCGCCGGCTCCCTTTTGACCGCGTAAACGTACGAGCCCTCCGGCCCCGACCTCACCACCAGATCTTCCGGCCGCACCCCTTGCGCCCGGGCGAACCCGAGGGCCGCCTGGGTCGGCCGGCCCTGGGCGTCGAACGCCACGCGCTGGGACGGCCCCCGGACCAGGCTCTCTTGCTCGCTCTGCCTCTCGGGCACCCCTCGCGCGAGCGCGGCAAGGCGGCGAGGCGTGGCATATCCCCGGCACTCGGCGCACCCCAGCCGGGCCTGCTCGAGCGATCGCTTCAGGGCCTCCACCAGCTGGCGGCGGCCGATCTCCACGAAGCGAGCCGGCAACTCCTCGACGCCGAGCTCGACGAGCAGGTCTTTCATGCCTCACCGCCTCGCCCGGCGCCCGCCTGCGCGACTGCCGGCGCAGCCTGGGCCGAACGGCGCAGCAACGGAAAGCCCATGGCCTCCCGCTGGGCCACGTATGCCTCCGCGCACTGCCTCGCCAGCTGGCGCACCCTCCCGATGAACGCGGTACGATCGGCCACGCTGATGGCGCCCCGGGCATCCAACAGGTTGAAGGTGTGCGAGCACTTCAACACGTGCTCGTATGCGGGCATGACCAGTCCCAGCTCGACCAGCCTGCGGGCCTGGCTTTCATAAAGCTCGAACAGCTGCAACAGCACGCTCGGGTCGCTGCGTTCGAAGTTGAAGCGAGATTGCTCCACCTCGTTTTGATGGTAGACGTCGCCCCACCGTACGCCGTCGACCCACTCCAGGTCGAAGACGGAGGACTTCTTCTGGATGTAAAGGGCCAGCCGCTCCAGACCGTACGTGATCTCGGCCGGGATCACCGGAAGCTCCAGGCCGCCGACCTGCTGGAAGTATGTGAACTGCGTGACCTCCATGCCGTCGACCCAGACCTCCCACCCCAGGCCCCACGCCCCCAGGGTCGGCTGTTCCCAGTCGTCCTCCACGAAGCGCACGTCGTGCTGGTCCGGGCGGATGCCGATGGCACGGAGGCTATCGAGGTAGAGGTCCAGCACGTCGTCGGGCGCCGGCTTCAAGATGACCTGGTACTGGTAGTAGCGCTGCAACCGGTTAGGGTTTTCACCGTAGCGACCGTCGGTAGGCCGGCGAGAGGGTTGGACGTATCCTGCCCGCCAGGGTTCCGGTCCGAGCGCCCGCAGGAACGTGGCCGGATGCATGGTCCCCGCGCCCACTTCCATGTCGTAAGGCTGCAGGATGATGCATTGCTGGTCGGCCCAAAAGCGCTCGAGCCGAAAGATGAGCTCCTGGTAGTTCACCCCGGGTCCCCCATCTACCGGGTGTCGCAGGGCGTAGCGCGTGGAGCGGCCCGGATCGGGACGGGTATCTCGAAGGCTTGTCCCGGCAGGACAGACATTGTCCCGCCTGCCCTACGCCTTTCTTCCAGCCACCGCGGCACTATACCAGACCGTTTCCCGCACTGTCAACCTTGGAGCCGCCGGCCGCGGCGCGCTCACGCAGGCGTCGTGCCGTCCGCCGTCCGGCTATCGGGCGTCGACCCGGCCCCCTCCCGGCCGGCACCCTTCTCCTGTACCCTGACGCTGCAACCCGCCAGCACGCAGGCTGCCGCGCCGGCCACGGCCAGGTGCGGGGCCAACGCCGCCGCCATTACGCCCACGGTAACCGGGATCTCCAGGTAGGTCTGGTCGCCCCGGGAGACGCGGACCATGGTGCGGTTGCCCCTCTGCACCACTTCACGCAGCCGTTCGACCACCTCTCCCGCTCCCCGGCCCGCTCCCGTCTCCCCGCCCCGCCGCTCCCACAGGATGAGGGCCGCGACCACGTCGCCCCCGGCCTCCTGCAGCAGCGCCCGGGCTCTTTCGTAGCTCAGACGGGTCCGCTCCCGGATCAGGTCGATCTTGCGCAGTTCATCCTCCATGGACTCCCACGCTTCCTTTCAGCGAGCCTTGCTGACCGCCCGCGATCTCCCGCCACATGGTCCAGGCCCGCGGCGGGGTGCTCAGCCGGTACTCCACGAACGCTCGCAGGCTTTCGTCGATCTGGGCCGACGCGGCCGCCGAACTGGCGACGCGCATGGCGGATGCTGCGTCGCTGCCCTGCAACCGCCGGAGAATGGCACGCGCCTCCCCGCCGATGAACGGCGCCCCGGGATCGCGGCTCTGGCACCTTTCACACAGCAGGCCGCCTTCCCGCGCGGAGAACCGGGCCATGGCCGCCCCCTCGACGACCTGCCCGCAGGCCGTGCACCGCTGCACCTGGGGAGCGTATCCGAGCAGGCCCATCAAGCCCATGACGAACCACCACACCAGCGCATCCAGGCGCTCGACCGGCGCCCGCGCCAGCGCCGTCCAGGCCTGGAGCGTCAGCGCGAACAGGGGCTCCGAGGGCTCGCCCTCCTCGACCAGAAGGTCGACCAGTTGCGCCGTCACGCTGGCGGCCGCCATCCGGGGTAAGTCTTCCCTCAGCGTACGCAAGCCATGACCCATCAGTTCAGCTTGTTGCACGCTTTCGAGCTCCCGGCCGCTCATGAGCAGGTAGCGCCCATAGCTCAGGGGCTCTACCGCTCCGGCCAGCCGGTTACGGGGGCGGCGGCTGCCCCGGGCAACGGCGCGCACCTTACCTTCGGACCGGGTCAACAGCGTGAGGACCCGGTCCGCTTCGCCCAGGTTGCGGCTCCGCAACACCAGCGCTTCGACCCGGTACAGAGCCAAGGGCCTATCGCCTCATGAGGCCCAGGATCAGGGTGAGGATCAGGCTGATGAGAAGCGACGTGGTGATGGGCAGGTAGAAGCGAAAGTGGCCGCGCTGGATGTAAATGTCGCCGGGCAGCCTTCCGAGGCCCGGAATGACGCCGCGACCCACCAGCTCGAGCAACAGGCCCAGGCCGGCGATCGCCAGGCCGGTGATGATGAGCACCCGGCCAAACCCTGAAAGCTCCGCCACTCTCAGCTCACCTCTCCGGCGTTTCCAGGAAAGAGTCCTCCCTGCTGGGGCCAGTTACCGGCCCGCGCCCGCTCGGGCATGACCAGCTCCGCCGCAAGCCGGGTCGCCACCCTCCCTCTCGGCGTGCGCTGCAAGTAGCCCTGCTGCATGAGGAACGGCTCGTACACGTCCTCGATGGTCTCGGGCTCCTCTCCGATGGCCGCCGCCAGCGTCTCCACCCCGACGGGGCCCCCGTCGAACTTCTGTAAGATGGCGGCGAGCAGCTGCCGATCCACCGCATCCAGGCCCCGTTCGTCCACGTCCAATAGCTCCAGCGCCCGTCTGGCCACCTCTTTCGTCACCATGCCGGCCGCCCGCACCTGGGCATAGTCCCTCACCCGTCGCAGCAAGCGGTTGGCGGTGCGAGGCGTGCCCCTCGAGCGGCGGGCGATCTCCTCGGCACCTGCGTCGTCGATGGGCACGCCCAGCAGCCGGGCAGAGCGCCGCACGATGGCGGCCAGCTCCTCGGTCGAGTAGAAGTCCAGACGCAAGATCACCCCGAAACGGTCCCGCAGCGGGGAAGTCAGCATCCCCGCTCGGGTCGTCGCACCGATCAGCGTGAACGGGGCGAGCTCCAGCCGGACCGACCGGGCGCCCGGGCCCTTGCCGATCACGATGTCGACGGCGTGGTCCTCCATGGCAGGGTACAGGACCTCTTCCACCACCCGGCTCAGGCGGTGGATCTCGTCGATGAACAACACGTCCCTCGGCTGCAGGTGGGTCAAGAGTGCCACCAGGTCGCCCTGTCGCTCGATGGCGGGGCCCGACGTCATGCGCATCTCGACGCCGAGCTCGTGGGCGATGCAGCCGGCCAGCGTCGTCTTGCCCAGGCCCGGAGGGCCGTAGAGGAGGACGTGATCGAGCGGCTCCTGGCGCCGGCGGGCCGCCTCGATGAAGAGGGCGAGGCTCTCCTTGGCGTGGGACTGGCCGACGTACTCCTCGAGCGTACGAGGCCGAAGCGTGCGATCGAGCTCGACGTCCTCGTCCTTGCGCCTCGGGGAGACCAGCCTATCTTCTCCCTCCGGTTGTGCCCGTCGCGGCAACTTGCACCCTCCTGACGCCCCATCCCGGCAGGCCGGACACCGGCGGCGCTTTCACCTCAGCGGCCTCCGGCCACCACGGCGAGCGACGCCTTGACCAGCTCCTCGAGCGGCTCTTCCGCGCCGACCCGCCTGGAGGCTGCCCGGACGGCGCGCCCGGCCTCCTGCCGGGAGTACCCGAGGGCCACCAGGGCCTCCACCGCGTCCCGCCAGCCCGGGTGGCGCGCTCCGTCGCCGAGCGCCGTACCGGCGGGCTCAGGCACCTCGTCGCTGCCCGGGCCCAGCAGATCCCGCGCCTTTTGCCGCAGCTCGACACACAGCCGTTCGGCGGTACGCCGGCCGATCCCTGGCGCCCGCTGCAACACTTCGACGTCGCCCCGGGCAAGCGCCTCGAGCAGCCTGTCCGGCTCGAGCGTAGACAGCGCGGACAGCGCCGTCCGGGGCCCCACGCCGGAGGCCTGGAGCAACAGCTCGAAGGCGCGCAGCTCCGCCTCGGTGGCGAACCCGAACAGCGTGATGCCGTCCTCCCGCACGCGGGTGTGTACCCACAAGGCGACCGGGCTGCCCGGGCGCGCCGCTCCCAGCGCCTGGCGAGTGGAGAGCGGGATGAACACCTGGTAGCCGACGCCGCCGGCGTCGACGACGGCATCGGTCCAGCCGAGGGTATCGAGCACGCCCCGTAGCTTCCGAATCATGGCCCGCCGGACGCCTCCTCCCGGGCAGGCCGGGCGGAAGAGCCGCCTGACGCCGTCCCTTCTGTCTCCATCCACGCCCCGCACAGGGCCACCGCCAGCGCGTCCGCCTCGTCGGGGCCCAGCGGAGCCTGGACGTGCAAGAGTGCCCGGACCATGTACCCCACCTGGCTCTTCTCCCCACGGCCCGCTCCGGTCATCATGAGCTTGACCTGCTGCGGGGTGAGCTCGACGATCCGCGCGCCCGCCTGGGCTGCCGCCAGCATCGCAACGCCCCGCGCCTCCCCGACGGCCATGGCCGACGTGCGATTGCGCCCGAGGAAAAGGCGCTCGACGACCACCAGCGGCGGCCGCCACTCCGCCAGCACGTCCTGCAGCTGCCGGTACAGTTCCAGCAGCCGGCGGTGGGCCGGCATGTGCGCCCTCGTCACGATGGTGCCGGAGGCGAGGAGCCGGCCGGTGCGCCCCTGGATCGCCACGACGCCGTAGCCCGTCCGGGCCAGCCCCGGGTCGATGCCGGCGACCACCAGGGGGCCGGCCGGCGACCCGCTCAAAGCTGCAGGGCCTCCATCACCTGGTCGGGGATGTCGAAGTTGGCGTGCACTTCCTGCACGTCGTCGTGGTTTTCCAGCGCGTCCACGAGCCTGAGCAGCCGCTCGGCGTCAGACCCCTCGACGGTCACCGTGGTCTTGGGCACCATGGTGAGCGCCGCTTCCCGCACCGTGTAGCCGCGCTCGGCGAGCCGCTCGCGCACCTGGTGAAGCGCCGCCGGGGTGCAGATGACCTCGTACCCCTCGCCCTCGTCGTTGGGGCGCACGTCGTCGCCGCCCGCGTCGGCGGTGTCCAGGATGAGCTGCTCCTCGTCCAGTCTTCCCCCGGGCCCGCCCGTGACCACCAGCCGCCCCTTGGGCTCGAACTGCCAGGCCACCGCCCCGCTCTCGGCGAGGCTCCCGCCGTGGCGCGTGAAGAGATAGCGCATCTCCCCCGACGTGCGGTTGCGGTTGTCCGTCATCGCCACGACCAGGATGGCGACGCCACCGGGCCCGTATCCCTCGTAGATGGCCTCCTCGTACGCCTCGGCTGCCTCGGCGCCGGATCCCTTGCGGATGGCCCGCTGGATGTTTTCGCCGGGCATGTTGGCCTCCCGGGCCTTGTCGATCGCCAGGCGCAGTTTGAAGTTGTGCTCCGGATCGGGGCCTCCCTGCCGGGCCGCCACCATGATCTGGCGAGCGAGCTTGGTGAACACCTGACCCCGGCGGGCGTCCTCTTTCATCTTCTGATGCTTGATATTGGCCCACTTGGAATGTCCGGACACAGCGACTCACCCGCCCCTCTACGCAGAACCCTGCCCCCGCAGGTCGGTCCCCCAGCCCGCAAGGGCGCGCACATGTTTGCCGTCGGCGCCATTCTAGCACGTCGCGATACGCCCGCCAATTGCCTCGCTGCATGCAGGGAACGGCCCCTCCACCCGGAATAGCTGTTCGACGCCCCACGAGGAGGCGGCGGGTGGGCATGAATGACGACCCAGGTGTACCTGACCCGAGACGGCCGGCTCGGCCGGACCGACGACCTCTCCGCCCGCAACTCGTGGGTGGTGCTGACGGCGCCTGCGCCCGAGGAGCTCGAGCGGGTGGAGCGGGAGCTGGACATTCCGCCCGACTTCCTGCGGGCCGCCCTCGACGAAGAGGAGCAGCCGCGCGTGGAGGTGGACGGGCAGCGGGTGCTGGTACTCTTGCGTGGCCCCGTGTTGCGCGGCGACCCGGCGTTCCCTCGCTATGAGACCCTCCCCCTGGCCGTGATCGTCACCCCGGCCCATCTCGTCACGGTCTGCCTGGAGCCGATGGAGATCGTCGAGTCGCTCGCCCAGCAGGGCCGGGTGCATACGGCCAAGCGTACGCAGTTCCTGATGCACGTGATGTACAGGACGGCGACGCTCTTCCTGCGCTACCTGCGCCTCATCGACCGCCGGAGCGACGAGCTGGAGCGCTCGCTCCAGCACGCCATGAAAAACGTCGAGTTGATCCGGCTGCTCGAGCTCGAGAAGAGCCTGGTTTACTTCTCCACGTCCCTGCGGGCCAACCAGATCGTCATGGACAAGCTGCTTCGCCTGCACCTCAAGCCCGGTGAGGGAGCGGTCAACGGCGAGCAGGCGTCGGCGGCGGTGACGACGGAGCCGGGGGTCTTGCGGCTGTACGACGAGGACCGGGAGTTCCTCGAGGACGTCATCACCGAAAACCGCCAGGCGCTGGAGATGGCCGACGTTTACAGCAACATCCTGAGCAGCACCATGGACGCGTTCGCCTCGATCATCGCCAACAACCTCAACGTCGTGATGAAGTTCCTGACCTCGGTCACCATCGTGCTGGCCGTGCCGACCATCGTCGCCAGCACCTTCGGCATGAACGTGACGCTGCCGCTGCAGGATCATCCCCTTGCCTTCTGGTTCGTCGTCGGGCTCACGGTGGTGCTGAGCGGGGGCGCCGCGTGGTGGCTGGGGCGGCGCGGGATGTTTTGACGGGGTGGCGCCGGCGGCTTACCTGCCGCCCACCGGCCATCGTTGCGGCCGGTGCGGGCGTCGGTTATACCGTAGGGAAAGACGTCCTCAGGGAGGCACTCGAAAGTGGCAAGCTACACGACCGAAGAGCGCAACGGGCACCCCCGCACGACGGTCAAGCTCGAGCCGGGCGAACGGGTGGCGCTGTGCCGGTGCTTCCAGTCCAAGAAATTCCCGCTTTGCGACGGCACCCACCGTGACGTCCCGGGCAAGGGCCCGGTCATCGTGGAGGCGCCAGGAGAGCCGCCGGCGGCCAAGGAGGGCTGAAGGGGTTCCCGGAGACCTCGCCGGTATCACGGTGGGCCGGCCCGGGCCAAGGTCGCTGCGGCGATACCGGCTCGGGCCGTTTCGCGTCTTTGGGTGCCGACCGGCGGGTGGCCGTCGCCCGTCGATGGCCTCTTTTGGGCGCGCATGGGCGAGAGTACAATGAGCTTCTGGTTGGGAACGCATCCACGAGAGAGGCCGGTGCATGGGATGCTCGCAAGCGACGTGGCCGTCGACCTCGGGACTGCCACCGTCCTGGTCTACGTTCGGGGCCGGGGCATCGTCCTCCACGAGCCGTCGGTCGTCGCCGTGGACGCCGAGCAAGGGGAGGTCCTGGCAGTCGGCCAGGCCGCCAGGGAGATGGGCGGGCGGGCCCCCGACTCGGTGAGCGTCGTCCGCCCCTTGCGCGGCGGGGTCGTGGCTTCGTACGAGATGACCCGGATCATGCTGCGCTATTTCCTCCAGAAGGCCCTGGGCAAGCTCCCCTGGGTGCGGCCCAGGGTCGTGGTGGGTATCCCGCCGTCGATCACGCAGGTGGAGCGGAGGGCCCTGGTCGACGCCTGCATCCAGGCGGGGGCCCGGGAGGTCCATCTCGTCTCCCAGCCGCTCGCCGCCGCGCTGGGAGCCGGCATCGAGGTGGACAGGCCCCAGGGCCACCTCGTCGTCGACATCGGCGGCGGCACCACCGACGTGGCGGTGCTGTCGGCAGGCGGCGAGGCCGTGGTGGGTTCCGTCCGGGTCGCCGGCGACCAGATGGACGAGGCGGTCATGCGCCTGCTGCGCCGGCGCCACAACCTGCTCATCGGCGAGCGCACGGCCGAGGAGCTCAAGATCAGGGCCGGCACCGTGGAGCCCCACCTCCCGGCGAGCGACGCGGGGGTGGCCGTGTGGGGCCAGGACGGCGTCACGTCCATGCCGCGCGTCGCCACGGTCACTGCCCCCGAGCTACGGGAAGCCCTGATGGAGCCGGTCCGTCTCATTGCGGACGCCGTGCGCGAAGTCCTCGAACGGACGCCCCCGGAGCTGGCCGGGGACATAGCCGACCACGGGGTGGTGCTGGCCGGCGGCGGGGCGCTGCTCAAGGGCATCGACGAGGCCATGGTCCGGCGACTCGGGCTGCCGGTTACCATCGCGGACGACCCGATCGGGTGCGTGGTGCGTGGGCTGGGACGGGTCCTCGACGAGATGCACCACGCCCCGCGCAACTCTCCGGCGCGGGCTCGCCAGGCCGCCTGAGCGGCTCGCCCCGCCGGGGCTCGCCTCAGGACGGCGCGCCGGCGCCGCCCGCCGCCTCGGAGCCGGTTTCGGCCGGCTCCACCAACCGGTAGCCGACGCCCGGTTCGGTCCGGATGAAGCGGGGCCGCATCCGATCCGGCTCCAGCTTGCGGCGGAGCTGCGCGACGTGTACCCGTACCAGATGGGCGTCGTCGTAGCCGGCGCCCCATACCTCCCGCAGGATCTGGTGGTGCGTGAGGACTTTGCCGGCGTGGCGGGCGAGCAGCTTGAGGATGTCGTACTCGGTGGGGGTCAGGCGGATCTCCCGACCGCCCAGCGTCACCATCCGCCGCGGCAGGTCGATGACCAGTTCGCCGAAGCGAAGCACCGGCGAGCTCGCCTCCCCGGCGGCGTGGCGCAAGGCGACGCGCAGCCGGGCCAGCAGCTCCCCCATGGCGAAGGGCTTGGTCACGTAATCGTCGGCGCCGGCATCGAGCGCAGCGACCTTCTCCTCTTCCCGGCCGTGCACCGAGAGGATGACGACGGGCACCCTCGACCAGCCGCGCACCTCCCGCAGCACGTCGAGGCCGGACATGTCGGGCAACCCCAGGTCGAGGATGACGAGGTCCGGCCGCTGGGTGGCCGCGGCCGCGATCCCGTCTCGTCCCGTCTCGGCCGTGACGACCGCGTAACCGTGGGCCGACAGCGCCACCTGCAGCAGCCGGCGGATCTGGGGTTCGTCGTCGATGACCAGGATCCGGGCGCCGCTCATGCCCCTGATCCGCCGTTCACCCCTCCGGGGCCGCCCTCGGGCCGCCCCGCGCCCGGCGCGGCCGGGAATCGCAGGCGCACCACGCACCCTCCGCCGGGGTTGTCCCTCACCTGGATGGAGCCACCATGGGCCGTCACGATGGCCCGGGTGATCTGCAGCCCGATGCCGAGCCCGGCCCCGGGAGCCGAGGGCCGGGCGGGAGTCTCCCCCAGCAGGGCCTGCCGCGCCTCCGGCCGCAGGCCCGGGCCTCGATCGGCGACGTCGATCCAGACTGCCTCGTCGCCCGGAGCCACCCCGGCTCGCACCTCGACGGGCGTTCCGGGCGGAGAGTAGCGCAGCGCGTTGTCCAGCACGTTGGCGATGGCCTGTGAGGCCAGCACCCCGTCGACCTGCACCAGGGGAAGCCCGTCGGGCAGCTGCACGGCGATCCGATCGACGCCCGACCCGGACCCCAGACGCTGCAACGCGCCGCCCACCAGCTCGTCGACGTCGTACCACTCCCGGTGCAGCCGGACGAGCCCGCCTTCCAGCCGGGACATGTCCAGGAACCCTTCCACCATCCGGTTGAGCCGCATCGCCTCGTCCTGAATGCTGGCCAAGAGCTCCTTACGCAACGGCGGGCGGATCTCCCCGCCTCCGTTCTCGCTCAGGGTGGTCGCCGCCCCGATGATGAACGCCAGCGGCGTCCTCAACTCATGCGAGATCGCGTTGAGAAGGGCGGTGCGCACGCGCTCCGACTCGGCGGCGAGCCGGGCCTCGTTTTCCGCCTCCGCCAAACGGGTCCGCTCGATCGCCACCGCGGTCAAGGATGCCAGCGCCTCGAGCATGCGGCGCTGCTCCGGCAGGAGGTCCTGCTCCCCCTCCCCCGTCTTCACCCGCATGACGCCTGCGACGCCCCGGGCCGTCTGCAGCGGCACGTACCAGGCGGGGGCATCCGGGAAGGTTCCCGTCCCCGGCCCCGCGGGCAGCCCGTGCTGCAGCACCCACTCGACCATGGCCCGCTCCTTGGGGTCGGCGAGCCACGGCCCATCCCCGCCATCGCCCGCCGCACCGGCGGCCGGCGGTGGGCTGGCGCTGGGTCCCCCCAGGTTGACACCCGGGACGAAGATCTCCACCACGGCCCCCAGGATCTCGCCGATCCGCTGGGACGCCGTGCGCACCACGTCTTTGACGCCTCGCAGCGCCGTGATCTCCCGGCTGAGGTCGAGCAGGGCAGCCGTCCGCCGTTCCCTGCGGCGGGCGTTTTCGGCCTGGCCGCGCAACCGGGCCGACAGGGACGAGATGAGCACCGACACCATGAGGAACATGGCGAGGCTCACGGCGTACTGCAGGTGCCCCACCCACAACGTCGACAGCGGTTCGATGAACAAGAGATCGAACAGCGCAGCCGCCAGCACCGCGGCGAAGATCGCCGATCCGAACGAGAGCCTCCACGCGCTCAGGATGACCGGCAGGAGGTAGAGCAGGGCGACGTTGACGATGTGCAGCGCCGGTCGGAGCGACAGCACCACCGCCGTCAGCCCGCCCACCATCGCGGCCGGAAGGCCGTACTCGAGGGCCAGCCGGCGAGCCTGCCCACCGGTCCGCGCCGTCGCGGGCGGCACTGCTCGGCTGGCCGGCCCTTCTTCCGCCTCGCCCGGCACCACGTGGACGATGATCCCGGCGCTCTGCCGGATCACCCGGTCGACCAGCGAGCGCCGGAAGAGTTCGGCCCAGCGGGGTCGGAGCGGCCGGCCGATGATGAGGTGGCCCACGTTACGCTCCCGGGCGAGCCGCACGATCTCGCCGGCCACGTCCTCGCCGCTGAGCACGACGACCTGCGCCCCCAAAGTCTCCGCCAGGCGCAGGTGGGAGGCGAGCCGGCTGCGGGCCGCCTCGTCGGGCGCCTGTGTCCTGGGCACGTCGACGTAGGCGACCAGCCAGTCCGAGTCGTGCACCTGGGCGAAGCGGTACCCCACCCGGATGAGATGGGAGGCGAACGGGCTCGGGCTCACGCAGACCAGCACCCGGTCGCCGACCGGCCACGGCCCCCGGATTGCCTTGCGCTGCATGTAGCGGGCCAGCTGCTCGTCGATCCGCTCCGCTGCCCTGCGCAGTGTCAGCTCCCGCAGCGCGTTGATGTTGCCGGGGCGGAAGAAGTGGTGCAGGGCCGCCTCGATCTTCTCCGGGAAGTACACCTTGCCTTCGCGCAGGCGCTGGATGAGCTCTTCGACCGGGACGTCCACCACCTGGATCTGGTCGGCCTGGTCGACGATCCGGTCCGGCACGGTCTCCCGTACCGGCACCCCGGTGATGCGGGTGACCAGGTCGTTGAGGCTCTCCAGGTGCTGGACGTTGAGGGTGGTGTAGACGTCGATCCCCGCGTCGAGCAGCTCTTCGACGTCCTGGTAGCGCTTGGGGTGGCGCGACCCCGGCACGTTGGTGTGGGCCAGTTCGTCGACCAGGGCGAGCTGGGGCCGCCGGGCCAGCAGCGCGTCGAGATCCATCTCCTCGAAGCGGTGCCCCCGGTACTCCACCGTCCGGGGCGGGATCCGCTCGAGCCCCTCGAGCAGCGCCTCGGTCTCGGCCCTCCCGTGGGTCTGGACCCACCCGGCCACGACGTCGACGCCCTCCGCCTTGCGCTCGCGGGCCGCCTCCAGCATCGAGTAAGTCTTGCCCACGCCGGGGGCGGCTCCGAGGAAGACGACGAGCTTCCCCCGCCGCTCCTGCCGGCTCTCCTCCAGCAGGCTCTCGGGATCCGGCCGCCGCTCGTCGTCCGTCGCCGGATCTGGCCGCGCCACCGCGCACCCCGCCCCTTCCCGACCCGAGCCTACCGCCGGCCGGCCCGTGCCGCAAGCTCGTCGAGGGCGAGGTTGAGCTTCAGCACGTTGACCCTCGGCTCACCCAGGATGCCCCACTGCCGCCCCTCCGTGTAGCGGGCCACGAGTTCCCTTACCCGCTGCTGGCTCAAACCTCTGGCCCTGGCCACCCTGGGCACCTGGTAGGCGGCCGCCGCCGGGCTGATGTGCGGGTCGAGCCCCGATCCCGACGCCGTCACCAGGTCGGCCGGCACAGGGCCGGCCGCCGATGGGTCCGCCTCCTCGAGCGCCCGCAGCCGCTCCTCGACGGCCGCCCGCAGCCTCGGGTTGAGCGGCCCGAGGTTGGAGCCGGACGAGGCGCCGGCGTTGTATGGCAACGGGCTCGTGGCCGACGGCCGGCTCCAGAAGTACTTCGGGTCGGAAAACGCCTGCCCGATCAAGGCGGAGCCCACGACTTTGCCGTTGTGGCGGATCAGGCTGCCGTTCGCCTGCCACGGGAACACGACCTGGGCGATCCCGGTCATGGCGAGCGGATACACCACTCCGAGCAGCACCGTCAACGCCACCAGCAGCACCGCCGCGCTCCGGACCTGCTCCTTCACCACCGCACGCACGCTCCCATCTCTCTCGGCCCGCCTGCAGCCCTGTCAGACCAGCCCCAGCGCCACGAGCACGAGATCGATCAGCTTGATCCCGACGAAGGGCGCCACGAGCCCGCCCAGCCCGTACACCAGCAGGTAGTCGCGCAAGAGCCTGGCCGCCCCCACCGCCCGGTACTGCACGCCTCGCAGTGCCAGGGGTACGAGCGCCAGGATGACGAGGGCGTTGAAGATGACGGCCGAGAGCACCGCGCTCTCGGGCGTCGCCAGGTGCATGACGTTGAGCGCTCCGAGCTCTGGGTACACCGTGGCGAAGGCGGCCGGCACGATGGCGAAGTACTTGGCCACGTCGTTGGCGATGCTGAACGTCGTGAGCGCCCCGCGGGTCATCAGCATCTGCTTGCCGATCTCGACGATGTCGAGGAGCTTGGTCGGGTTGGAGTCGAGGTCGACCATGTTGGCCGCCTCTCGGGCCGCCTGGGTGCCGGTGTTCATGGCCACCGCCACGTCCGCCTGCGCGAGCGCCGGGGCGTCGTTGGTACCGTCGCCCGTCATGGCCACCATGTGCCCGGCCGCCTGCTCCTTGCGGATGAGCTCCAGCTTCGCCTCCGGGGTCGCCTCGGCCAGGAAGTCGTCGACCCCGGCCTCGGCGGCGATGGCGGCTGCGGTCACCGGGTTGTCGCCCGTGATCATGATGGTTCGGATGCCCATGCGCCGCAGGTGCGTGAAGCGCTCCCGGATGCCGCCCTTCACGATGTCTTTCAGGTGCACGACGGCCACCACCGTGCTGTCCTTCGCGACCACGAGCGGAGTCCCGCCCGCCCGCGCGATGCGGTCGACGGCCGCCTTCGCCTCCGCCGGCATCTCGCCCCCGCGTTCTACCACCCACCGCTCCAGGGCGTCGGGGGCGCCCTTGCGCACGGCGACGCCGTCCAGGTCGACCCCGCTCATGCGGGTCTGTGCCGTGAAAGGCACCACCTTCGCGCCGGCCGGGAGCGCCTCCCGGAGGTTGTGCAGGCGCTTGGCCAGCACCACGATGCTGCGCCCCTCGGGCGTCTCGTCGCCCAGCGACGAGAGCTGGGCCAGCCTGGCCGCCTCCTGCGGGGCCACCCCGTTGACGGGGATGATCTCCGCCGCCTGGCGGTTACCCAGCGTAATGGTGCCGGTCTTGTCGAGCAGCAGCACGTCGACGTCGCCGGCCGCCTCGACGGCCCTGCCGGAAGTGGCGATCACGTTGCGCCGGATGAGCCGGTCCATGCCGGCGATCCCGATGGCGCTCAAGAGCCCTCCGATGGTGGTCGGGATCAGGCAGACGAAGAGGGCCACCAGCACCGTCAGCGTCACGGGGCTCCCTCGCCCTGCCGCCTGGACGCTGTACAGCGAAAACGGCAGCAGCGTCGCCACCACGAGCAAGAAGATGATCGTGAAGCCGGCCAGCAGGGTGCTGAGCGCGATCTCGTTGGGCGTCCGCCGGCGCTTCGCTCCCTCCACCAGCGCGATCATGCGGTCGAGAAACGTCTCTCCGGGGTTGGCCGTGACGCGCACGATGAGCCAGTCGGAGAGCACCTTCGTGCCGCCTGTCACGGCGCTGCGATCACCGCCGGCTTCACGGATGACCGGGGCGCTCTCGCCGGTGATGACGCTCTCGTCGACGGAGGCGATCCCCTGGACGACCTCTCCGTCCGCGGGGATGAGCTCACCGGCCGGCACCAGGACCAGGTCGCCCTTACGGAGCGCGCTGGCCGGCACCCGCTCCGTGTGCGCCGCCGGGTCGGGTGCCGCCAGGCGCAGAGCGTACGTCTTGTGCCGAGTACGCCGCAGCGCGTCGGCCTGCGCCTTGCCCCGTCCCTCCGCCACGGCCTCGGCGAAGTTCGCGAACACAACCGTGAACCAAAGCCAAAACGCCACGGCCCCGATGAACGCCGCCGGCGCCTCCCCGCGCCCGGCAAGCGCCTGCCCAAACAGGACGGTCGTCAGCACGCTGCCGATCTCCACCGTGAACATGACCGGGTTCTTGATCTGCACGCGCGGGTCGAGCTTGCGGAAAGCGTCAGCTACCGCCCGCCGCAGGATACTGCGCTGATCCACGGCAACGCGTCCCCGCGGACCCATCGCCACCACCGCCATCGTCCGCGACTCCTCCCCTCCGCACCGGGCGCCGGGCGTCAGGACCCGGCCATGATCAAGTGCTCCACGATGGGTCCCAGGGCCAGCGCCGGGAAGAAGTTGAGCCCGCCCACCACGATGACGACCGCCACGAGCCACGCCACGAACAGGGGCGACGCCGTCGGCAAGGTCCCCGGGCCCGGCGGCACGATCTTCTTGCGGGCAAGCGAACCGGCCAAAGCCAGGGCCGGCACCACGGCCCAATACCGCGCCATCAGCATGGCGAGCGACCCGAGCACGTTGTACACGGGCGTGTTGACCCCGAGCCCCCCGAACGCGCTCCCGTTGTTGTTGCCCATGGAGGCGAACGCGTACAGCACCTCGCTGAACCCGTGCGGTCCCGGATTGAAGACCGCAGCCCGCCCGGACGGCGTCATCAGCGCGATGGCGGTGGGGACCAACACCGCCAGCGGTACCACCAGGATGATGAGGGCCGCCATCTTCATCTCGAAGATCTCGATCTTCTTGCCCAGGTACTCCGGGGTGCGGCCGACCATGAGCCCGGCGACGAAGACCGCGGCGATGACGAAGGCGAGCATCCCGTACAGCCCCGACCCGACGCCGCCGAAGACCACCTCGCCGAGCATCATGAGGAACATGGGTACGAACCCGCCCAACGGCACGTACGAGTCGTGCATGGAGTTGACCGAACCGTTGGAGGCGGCCGTGGTTGCTGTCGCCCATAGCGCCGATCCGGCAACGCCGAAGCGGACCTCTTTGCCCTCCATGTTGCCACCGGCTGTCGCCTGATCGACGCCCAGCCTAGCAAGCGCGGGGTTGCCGGCCGACTCCTGCCAGTAGACCACCCCCAGCATCGCGACGAAGATGACCGTCATGGCAGCGAAGATGGCCCACCCCTGCCGGGTGTCGCCGACCATCTTCCCGAACGTGTACGTGAGCGCCGCCGGGATGAGCAGGAGCGACAGCATCTCGACGAAGTTGCTGAGCGGCGTCGGGTTCTCCAGCGGGTGTGCGGAGTTGGCGTTGAAAAAGCCGCCGCCGTTGGTGCCGAGCTGCTTGATGATGACCTGGGACGCGACCGGCCCCACCGCGATGGCCTGTTCCCGGACGAGATGCCCTTCACTGTCCCGCACCGGTTCCACCAGACTCGCCTTCTGGTAGGGCGCCAGCGTCTGCGGCACGCCCTGCCAGACGAGCAGCAGCGCCCCGATGACGGCCAGCGGCAAGAGGATGTAAAGGTTGCTGCGCACCAGATCGACCCAGAAGTTGCCGATGCGCTCGGACGACTTGCGACGAAAGCCCCGGATGAGGGCGACGAGCGCTGCCATGCCGGTGCCGGCGGAGACGAAGTTCTGCACCGTGAGACCCGCCATCTGGGTGAAATAGCTCAGCGTCGTCTCGCCGCCGTAGGCTTGCCAGTTGGTGTTGGTGCCAAACGAGACCGCCGTGTTGAGCGCCAGGTCGGGCGGGCCAACGGCGCCCACGTGCTCCGGGTTGAGCGGGAGCCACTGCTGCACTCGCTCTAGCCCGTACAGCAGCAGGATCCCGAAGAGGTTGAAGAGCAGCAGCGCCCCGGCGTATTGCTTCCACGTCATCTCGCGCTCGGGCAAGGTCCCCGCCAACCGGTACAGCCACCGCTCCAACGGCCCCAGCACGGGCGAGAGCAGGGTGCGCTCCCCCTCGTACACCCTCGCCATGTAGATGCCGAGGGGTTTCGTGAAGGCGATCAACACCAGCAAGTAGAGGAGGATCTGCAACCACCCCGAGGGGCTCATTCGAACACCTCCGGCTTCAAGAGCGCCACGACCAGGTAGACGAACATCCCGACGGCCACGATCAGCCCGACGACCTGCACCGTTCCATCCGCCCTTTCCTCAGCGCACCCGGTCCAGCACCTCGACCATGCCCCACGTCGCGACGAAGAACAGGGCGACCAGCGCGATGCTCAGGAGATCCCCCATGGCCCTTCGTTGGACCGTCCCTTCCCTTCTCCAGCATGCCCGCCCCGGCGGCCCACACGCCCATGACCGGGAACGGGCTCCCTTCCATCTTGCAGCCGCTGCCCGTCAACCGATCGGCAAAGCCACGGCGCCGTCCATCAAGGATGTGTCAAGACGACCGCCACGGAGATGGAGTCCCCCTCGGCCCGGCACCACACGGCCGGGCGGCAGGAGAACCGGCAGCTTCGGCCCGAATGGGTAAAGCGTACCGGCAACCCTGGGCACGAACCTCTCGAGGGGGTGCAGGCGCCGTGCGCTCGTTGGCCGTCCTCGTCTGGCTGCGCCTTCTTCTCGCCGCCCTGGGGGTGGCGCTCCTGGCGGCAGCGGCGGCCGGGGCGATGGGCCTGCCTTTGCCCGCCGGGCCGTACGGGTGGGTGCTCGGGCTCGGCGCCGTCGTAGCGGCAGCCGTGGCCGCGGCGGTGGGGACCGCCTTCGTGCATCCTCTTTTCCACGCGCCCATCGTCCATGCCATCACGGGCCTCACGGCGATGAGCGACCGGCTCGACCTGACCTACCGGATCCCCTTCCGCGCCCCTGACGAGCGAGGCGAGCTCGTCCACCAGGTCAACCGGGTGATCAAGGGCTTCCACACCGTCCTCGCGCAGATCGTGGAGCAGGCCAGGGTCCTGACCGAGGTGGGCCAACGGCTGGCGGGGGTGACCCACAAGACCGCGGAGTGGTCGCAACAGATCGCGACCGCGGTCGCGCAACTGGCGTCCACGGCTGAGGCGCAGGCTCGCCAGACCCAGGAGGTGTCCGAGTCCGTGGCCCGGCTCATGGCCCAGGCGCGCCGGCTCGCAGAGGAGACCGCCGAGGCGGCGGGCCAGGCAGCCATCGCCGGGGAAGCGTCGGGCGAGTCGGATCGCCTGGCCACCCAGGCAGCGGCGCTGGCCGACGCCGCGCTCCGGGCCGCCCGGCAAAGCCGGGAGCTGGCCGGCCGGCTCCTCGAGGCGGTAACCCAGGTGGAGCAGGTCCTCCGGCTCGTCGACGAGGTGGCCCAGCAGACCAACTTGCTGGCCCTCAACGCCGCCATCGAGGCCGCCCGGGCCGGAGAGCAGGGCCGGGGCTTCGCGGTGGTGGCTCAGGAGGTACGCCGGCTGGCCGGGCGCTCGTCGGAGGCGGTCGCCCAGGCGTCCCGGTGGTTTTCCGCCATCCGCGAGGCGGTCGACGCCGCCGGCAAGGCGGCCGGAGAGGCCGACGAGGCGGCCTCCCGGCAGGCGGAGCAGATGCAGGAGCTGGCGGCGGCTCACCGCCGCATCCACGAGGCCGTGGAGCGCATCGCCGCGTTCACGCGCCGCACGGCCGACAGGGCGGAGGCCCTGGCCACGAACGGCGACGCGATTCAAAAGGCGGCGGCCGCCATGACCGCCCACTCGCAGGAGCTGGCCGCCGGGGTGCAGCAGGTGTCGAGCGCCGTCCAGCAGCAGGCCTCCACCGCCCAGGAGACCTCGGCGCAGTCCGACGCCGTGGCCCGATCCGCGGAGGGGCTGCGGGCCCTGGCGGCCCGGTTCAAGACGGAGTCCTGACCGGCTCCGCCACGGCGCCGCGCGCGGGGGCGCCGGCCGTTCGCCGGGCAGGGGACCACCCGGGTACCCGGCGGCCCCACCGCATGCCCGCCCACATCACCACGCCGACCAGCGCCACCAGCATCGCCGACAGCTGCCCGGCCTCGTTCATGTGGCCCGCCTGCACGGCCGCGTAAATGGCCACCGGCATGGTCTGCGTACGCCCCGGAATGTTACCGGCGACCATCAGCGTTGCGCCGAACTCTCCCATGGCCCTGGCAAAGGCCAACAGCACGCCGACGGCCACGCCGGGCCAGGCAAGGGGCAGCAGCATGTGGCGCAGGATGGCGAGCCGCCCGGCTCCGTCCACCTGGGCCGCCTCCACCACCTCCGCAGGGACGTCCTCCAGGGCGATGCGGGCGGCTTGCACCAGCAGCGGCAGCGATACGATGGCCGAGGCCATCATGGCGGCGTAGGGGGTGAAGATGAGCGAGCCCCACCCCAGCGCGCGCATGAGCCCGCCAACCGGCCCGCTGCGCCCGACCAGGAGCAGGAGGCCGTAGCCCACCACGGTCGGGGGCAGCACGATCGGCAAGTTGACCACCACGTCCAGGAGCTGGCGGCCCCGGAAGCGTCCGTAAGCCAGCAGCCAGGCCAGCAACACTCCGGCCACCAGGTTGGCTCCGGTGGCCATCGAGGCCACCCAGAGGGAGATCGCGATGCTGCTCATATGGGCGCGCCGCTCACGAACCCGGGAGGAAACCGTACTTCTCCAACATCGCCCGGACCTCGTCGCTCAGCAGCCACTCGACGAACGCCCGCGCCTCTTGCGGATGAGGGGCATCCCGCAGCACGGCCACGGGGTAGACCACCGGGCGGTGACTGCCCTCGGGGGCCGTCGCTACGACCTGCACCTTCCCCCCGGCGATGGCTGCGTCGGTGGCGTAGACGATGCCCGCGTCCACCTCGCCTGCTTGCACGTAAGCGAGCGTTTGCCGGACGTCCTCCCCCAATACGAGCTTGGGCTGCACCGCCTCCCACAGGCCCAGGGACTCCAGCACCTCCTCGCCGTACTGCCCCGCCGGCACGTGGGCCGGGTTACCCAGGGCGATCCGCCGGACCTGCGGGGCCCGCAGGTCTTGCCATCCCCGCAGCGTCCCGCCGGGCCCTCCGCCCGCCGGCCGCACCAGCACCACCACGTTGCGCGCCATGACCCGCACACTCTTGCCGTCGATGAAACCTTGCTTCACGAGCGAGTCGGTCACGGCCTGGCTCACGCTGATGAACACGTCCACGGGGGCCCCCTGTTCGATCTGCCGCTGGAGGCTGCCGGACGAACCCATGTTGAGCTGGACGTTGACGTCCGGATGGCGGGCCTCGAAGCTCGTCTTCGCCTCCCGGAGCAAATCCGTGAGGCTCGCCGCGGCCGACACGAGGAGATCGGTGCGCCTGGCTCCCGCCGCAGGGCCGCCCCAGACCACCACCACGGCCAGGGCGAGCACCCCGATCATCCTGCGCATCTGCATGGCTTGAGCCCCCCGTCTGCGATAGTCCTCGTTCCCCTGCCGGGACGCAAGCGACACCTGCTGGACGCACGTATATTTGTCGTGCCGCGGGAGATTCCTTCCCGAGCCGCCCCGTCCTCTCTCCCGACCCACCCCGTCCTCTCTCCCGAGCCACCCCGTCCTCTCTTGCGCAGGACGGTCGGACAGCGTGTCGAAGGTCAACGCCCGTGTGCAGGCGACGCCGGCATGCGTGAGCTTCACCTCCTCGGGGTACTGCGTCACCGGGACTTCCGGCTGCTGTGGAGCGGCCAGCTCGTGAGCAACCTGGGTGACGCCGCCTCCGCATTGGCCCTGGCATGGCTGGTTCAAGAGGAGACCCACTCCGCGTTGATGGTCGGCGCGGTCATGGTGGCGTTCGCGGCCCCTCTGGTGGTGGCCGCCCCCGTGGCCGGGCTCGTGGTCGACCGGGTCGACAAGCGGGGGCTCATGGTGTGGTGCGACGCGATCCGGTTCGGCCTCATCGCGCTGCTGGCAGCGCTGTACGCCTCGGGGCGGTTGAGCATCGCCGCGGTGCCCGTCTTCGCTCTCGCCGTCGGAACGGCCACCGCTTTTTTCGAGCCGGCGCGCCAGTCGAGCCTGATCCACCTCGTCGACCCCGGCGAACTCTCCCAGGCCAACGCCGTCAGCATGCTCACCCGCCAGATTGCCCAGCTGGTCGGCCCCACCGCGGCGGGGCTGGTGGTCGCCCGGTGGGGGATCGCTTCGGCGCTGTGGTTCCACGCCGCATCCTACGGCGTGTCGGCCCTCGCCGTGGGGAGCATGCGCTGGCGTTCGGAGCCGGGCCTGACCGCGCCGGGACGCTGGCCAGGGGTCATCGACGACCTGAAGGCTGGCCTGCGGATGATCGGGGCCCACCCGCTGCTCCGGATCGTCTTTGCCCTGGCCGTGGTCGTCAACTTCGCGATGGCGCCCGTCCCGGTCGTGCTCCCGCTTTACGTGGCGACCGTGACGCACCAGGGACCGGTGGGGCTCGGGCTGGTGCAGGGCACCATGGGCATGGGGATGCTGGCCGGGTCTCTCCTCATGAGCGCCGTCGGCGGGCGGTGGGCCAAAGGGCCGACCGGGATCGGCGGCCTGTGGACCATGGCCTCGAGCATGTTGCTCGCGGGATGGAGCCGCACGCCGCTAGGGGCCGGACTTGCCTTTGCCGTATGGGGGGCGGCCGGCCCTCTGGTCAACGTCCCCGTGGTCACCCTGGTACAGCAACAAGTGCCGCCGGAGCGGCAGGGTCAGGCTTTCGCGGCGTTCATGGCGGCCACGGTGGCCGCACAGCCCGTGGGCATGCTCCTGGCAGGTCTGGTGGGTGACCGCTGGGGCGCCCCGGCGGTCTTTCTCGCGGTCTCTTTGCTGCTGGCCGCGGTCAGCCTGGCGGCCACGGCAGCCCGGCCGCTCCGCTTCGCCCGGTGACGGAGCCCGGACAAGGGGAATGAGACGCCTTATCGAAGCTCTTCTCCGGCTCGAGGGGGGCGCCCTTCATGCTGAAGCGCTACGCCGCCGCCACGTCGCTCGGGATGTTGCTGCTCCTGGTGTCCGGGGTCCTGGTGACGACGACGGGATCCGCCGCCGGGTGCGGTAACGCCTGGCCTTTTTGCGACGGTGACTGGTCGTCGCTTGCCACCTGGATCGAGGTCAATCACCGGCTCGTGACCGGCGTACTGGGCCTCATGGTGGCCAGCCTGTCCATCCTGGCCTGGAGAGCCCACCGGGAGGACCGCGACGTGCGGTGGATGGCGGGGGCCTCCGTCTTCCTGCTGCTGCTCCAGTCATGGTTGGGGGCGGCTGCGGTCATGTGGGGTTCGACGCCGGCGGTGCTGGCCACGCACTTCGGGGTCTCGCTGGCCGCCTTCGGGGCCGTCTTCCTGCTCGGCGTTCGCCTGGACCAGCTCGAGGGCCGCCACGCTTGCCTGCGGGGCCCGGTGTCGCCGGCGTTCCACCGGGCCGTATGGGGAGCGCTGGCGCTGACGATGCTGGTCGTGTACGCAGGCGCGTACCTGCGCCACACTCATACCGGCCTGGCCTGCCTTGGATGGCCCCTGTGCGGAGAGACCCCGATCCCGCCGCCCGGCACGCCCGCCTTCTTGGGGCTCGTGCACCGCCTGCTCGCCGGTCTGTTGCTCCTCGTCGTGGCCTACGCCGGGCACCTGGCCCGGCGCTTGCGCCACGAGCGGCCCGACCTGTTCGCGGGGAGCGTGACGGCGCTGGGGTTGCTGGTGGCCCAGGCGCTCAGCGGCGCGCTGGTCATCGCCACGCGCAGTTCCATCGCCGCCAATGTGCTGCACTCTGCCTTGTTGATCGGGTTCGCGGCCAGCTTGCTCTACCTGGGGTTGCAGATCACGCCACTGCCCGCTCCCCGGCGCCAGGAGGCCCCGCAGGTGGGGCCCGCGGCCCCCTCCCAGCACTGAGCGGGCCAGTTCTCAGTAGGCTCCTTCGCCTCGCACCACGGCAGGGACGGTGACACCCAGCAGGTAGACGTCGAGCCAGACGGACCAGTTGCGGACGTAGTACGCGTCCATCCGGGCCCGATCCTCGAAGGTCGCGTCGGCCCGGCCCGACACCTGCCACAGCCCCGTCAGCCCGGGCCTCACCTGCACGTATAGCTGCAGCCCCTCCCCGTACTCCGGCACTTCGTCGGGCAGGAGGGGCCGCGGCCCGACCAGGCTCATCTCGCCCCGCAGCACGTTCCACAGCTGCGGGAGCTCGTCCAGGCTCGTCCGCCGCAGCCACTTCCCCACCCGGGTCACCCGGGGGTCGTCCGGCAGCTTGCGATGGCGCGCCCAGTGCGCCCGGGCCCGGGGATGGCTCGCCAGGTACGCCTCGAGCATGGCCTCGGCCCCGACCACCATGGTCCGAAACTTCCACGCCCGAAACACTCGCCCGCCGCGCCCGACTCGCGGCTGGGCAAACAGGACGGGCCCGCGGGAGTCCAGCACGATCGCCAGGGCGACGAGCGCAAGCAGCGGAGCCGTCACCGCCAGCCCCACCAGGGCGAGGCCCACGTCGATCAGCCGTTTGACGTAGCGCGGTATGGGCTGGAGCAGGTTGCGCCGGATCTCGAGCGCCAGGATACCCTGCAGGTCTCGCGCCGCCATGCCCAGGCTCGGGACCCCGAACAGGTCCGGCACGATGCTGACCCGGGGAAACCCCTGGAGGTCCTTCTCCAGGATCTCGGTCAGCCGCTGGCGGGTCACCCCGGGCATGCAGACCACGGCGTGGCGGGCCCGGCCGTAGCTGGCGAAGCTCGGGGCGAGCTCCAGCCCCCCTACCGCGGCTACCCCGTCGTGGCGGGCGTCTGCCCTCCCGGGGTCGTCGTCGAGGATGGCGACGGGTTTGAGCCCCAGATCCGGCCGGCTCACGAGCCCCCGGACCAGCAACCGGCCGGTCTCCCCGGCCCCCAGGATGACCACCCGCTCCCCCCACCACGGCATGGAGGCCAGCATGCTGCGCACGCAGGCCCGCATCACCGGCAGGGCCACCACGCAGAGCCCCCACGAGATGAGCAGCACCAGGCGGGAGTAGGCGGCCCCGCCTCGAAACAGGAACGTGGCCGCCGCCAGAGTCAGGTAGACGAGCGTGGTGCCCCCCGCGTAGCGCCGGAGCTCTTCGACCGGCCCCAGCCCGTAGCCCGGGTAGAGCCCCACCGCCGCATAGACCGCCACCAACAACCCCAGCGCCGGCGCCAGCTGCAGATAGTCGGCGCGGTCGAGGTACCCTTCCATGGTGGCCCGGATCCCGACCGCCGCGGCCACGCTCGCGGCGACCACGAGAGCGTCGATGAGGATCAGGAGCGGTACGGGAAGCAGACGCAAGACCTCGGCCCGCACCCCTCCGGCCACCCGGAGGGCCGTGCGGGCTGCTTGAGCGGCGGGCTTCAATCGCGAACCCCTCTCTGTTCAGGCCCCGCGGGCCTGTCGCCGCCTCCCTCCCGCCTTGCTCCCAGGTCGAAAGCATCGCCTCGCGCCCGGTACAACCTGTTCGACGCCGTGGCACGCCTTTTGGAGGTCGTGGAGGCCGGGCTGGATGGTAGGTTCCTCCGGAAAAGGCGCGCGATGGGTACTCCGGCTTGCGACGAGAGACCTCGAGGAGCGTCACACGGGCCTGCGGCGCCTGTTCGCCCCCGACACGGCCGCTCGCAGGAGCGCGGCAAACTCCCGCTCGAACCGTTCCCCGGCAAACTGCCTCGCGTGCCCGGCAATCCGGCTCGCTTCGAACGCCGCCTCGCCCGCCTCGAACCGCCGGACGGCGTCGACGAGCGCCGGTACCGACTGCTCGAAGAACAGCACACCCGTCTGCCCGTCTATCACAGTCTCCGAGGCTCCCCCCCGCCCGAACGCGATGACCGGGAGCCCCGCCGCCTGCGCCTCCACCGGGGCCATGCCGAAATCCTCCTCGGCGGCGAACACGTAGGCCCTGGCGCCCCGTAGACGCTCGACCACGGCGGCATCGTCCAGCCAACCGGCGAAGTGCACCTGAGGGCCGGCCATCGCCTCGAGCCGCCGCCGCTCCGGGCCGTCGCCGATCACCAGCAGGGGCCGGCCGATCTCCGTCAACGCCCGGACGATGAGATCCACCCTTTTGTAGTCGACCAGGCGCCCGTGAGTGACGTAGTACGCCCGGTCGTTTGAGCCGCGGCGGCCCGCAGTGCCCTGCGGCGCCTGGAACCGGGAGACGTCGACCGGCGGGTAGATCACCCGGGCCTTCCGGCGGTACGTTTTCCAGATGCGGCGGGCCACGTGGTGCGAGTTGGCGACCAGCACGTCCGGCCGTGCCGCGCTCGCCAGATCCCACAGCCGCAAGTAGTGCAGGACCCCGGCCGCCACCAGCCGGCGGACGGATGCTCCCGGCCCCTTCGTCAACGAGGGGCTGGCCATGTACTGAGGGTACAGGTCCCACGCGTAGCGCACCGGCGTGTGCACGTAGCTCACATGCACCTGACCGCTCCTCGTGAGGACGCCCTTGGCCACCGCATGGCTGCTGGAGACGACCACGTCGTACGCCGAGAGATCCCACTGTTCCACGGCCGACGGCATCAAAGGAAGCAACCACGGATGGTGGCGCGTCGCCCCGGGCAAGCGCTGTAGCCACGAGGTGTGGATCCGGCAGCAGGCGATGGGCGATCCCACGAACGCCTCCGGCCGGTGCAAGAGCGTATAGATGGGCGGATAGCCCAGGAGCTCCACCAGCGCCTCCAGGACCCGCTCCGCTCCGCCGCGGGTGACGAGCCAATCGTGGACGAGAGCGACTCGCCCGATGCCCTCGACGCCGCCCGGCATGCGTCCCCTCCCGGGATAGCTCTTCGGGGCTGCCCCACTTCTACGGGGCGACGTTGAGCCTCATCCCCGCCGAAGTGACGGACTCGCCTCGCGGGCGGCCCCGGCCGTCTCGCGGCGAACGACCGGCGCCACCTCGCTGCCCAGGAGTTCGATGGCGCGCAGGACCTTCTTGTGCGGGAGAGTGCCGACGGTGAGCTGCATGAGGAAGCGGTTGTGTCCGAACATCTCGTGCTGGAAGAGGATCTTCTCGATCACCTGCTGGGGACTTCCCACGAAGTCCGCTCCCCGCAGGGACCGGGAAAACTCAAATTGCTCCCGCGTCAGGGGAGGCCAGCCCCGCTCTTGCCCGATCCGGTCCATCATCCTCTTGAACGCCGGGAACGCGATGTCCGCCGCCTCCTGCGACTTCTCCGCGATGAAACCGTGGGAGTTGATACTAAGACGCGGCACGGGGTGTCCGGCCTGCCGCGCCGCCCGGCGGTACCCTTCGACGAGCGGGGCGAAGCGCTCCGGCATGCCGCCGATGATGGCGAGGGCCATCGGCAGCCCCAACCGGCCGGCCCGCACTGCCGAGCGCGGCGTACCCCCGACCGCCACCCAAACGGGGAGGGGGTCTTGAAGCGGCCGGGGATAGACGCCGGCGTCGTGCAGGGGCGGCCGGTGCCTGCCCGACCAGGTGATACGCTCGGAGGCGCGTACTTTCAGCAACAGGTCGAGCTTTTCGTCGAAGAGCTCGTCGTAATCCTCGAGATCGTAGCCGAACAACGGGAAAGATTCGATGAACGACCCGCGGCCGACCATGACCTCCGCCCGGCCCCCCGACAAAAGGTCGAGGGTCGCGAAGGCTTGGAAGACGCGCACGGGATCATCGGAGCTGAGAACGCTCACCGCGCTGGTGAGCCGGATGCGCCGGGTGCGCCCAGCCGCGGCGGCGAGCACGACGGCCGGCGCGGAGACGGTGAAGTCCGGACGATGGTGCTCGCCCACGCCGAACACGTCCAGGCCCACTTGATCGGCGAGTTCGATCTCCTCCATCAGCCGGCGCAATCGCTCACGGGGGCTGATCAGCCGACCGGTCTCCGGGTCTTCGGTTCGCTCTCCGAAGGTATAGATGCCGATCTCCACCGGATGTCCTTCCCTCTTCCATGGCCGGGCATCAGACGGGCCGGGGGGGGGCCGACCCCGTGGTCAGCCCCCCAGGCTCAGCGGCCAGGGCTGCGGTAGAAGGGTCATCATCAGCGCCGCACCCGCGAGCGCCAGATTCTTGAAGAAGTTGGTCTGCTCGCCCATGCGGGCCATGGGGTCCGGCACAGCCCAGTAGCTGTGCATCCAGAAGGCCACCACCACCAGGAAGATCACGATGAGGCCGAGGCCCACCGTGGGCAAGTAACCCAAGAGCACACTCAGCCCGCCGGCAAGCAGCATGAGCCCTGTACCGATCACGGCGGCCTCGGGTGCCGCCACTCCTTTGGATCGCGCGTAGCCGGCCATGGACGAGACGTTGCGGAAGTGGTTGAACGCGTTCAGGATGAAAAAGCCACCGTAGATGATCCGGCCGATGAGGAACACGATGTCCACCGATGCACCCTCCTCGTTGGGACCCGACCTGCTCCATAGGGTTCCATGCAATCACCCGACTCGCTTTGCCGGGTATCCACTGAGAACCATCCCACCGTCCAGGCTGGCTTTCCCCCGTTCATCACCTCCCCATGGAGGCCGTTGCTGCATCGACGGCAGCCCCGGCCTATCTGGGCCGGGGCCACTGGCCCCTCATCGCGCAGCGCCTCGCCGCTCCCGCCGAACCCGGCCTCGCGGTTCGCTCGACCGGCGCGCCACTCGCGCGCCCGGCGGGCCGGTCCCGGGGGTCGTCGCAGGTGCGGTCACAGAGGCAGCCTCGAGCCAGCGCTGCGCCCACCGATGCACTTCGGCCACTACGGAGCGCAGGTCCTCGCCCTTGGGCGTCAGGGCATACTCGACCAGCACGGGCCGGCTGGGCACGACCCGTCGCTCGACGATGCCCTGCTGCTCCAGCTCCCGAAGCCGCCGGGCCAGCTGCGGGTCCTTGAGACCCGGCACGGCTGCCCGGATCTCACAAAACCGCCGGGCGCCTGCCATCAGCGCCTCTATGATGGCCCCGTTCCAGCGCCGGCCGATGAGCTCGACGGCCTGGTGGTACAGGGAGCACACCCGAAAGGTAGATGGCGAAGACCGACTTCTGACCGGTGCCACGCTCACTTCTCCTTGAAAACATACTAACACAAACTTAGCACCATGGCCACCACCGCACACCCTGGTTGCTTGTCGCTCCGTCCCCCGAGAGCCTCCGGCGGGGCCGGGAGCCCGCTACCGAGGAGCGACCACGGACGCGGGCGCCTCATCCTCGACGGTTGCCGAGCCTTTCGGCGCTTCATGCCAGGAGCTCCCGGTATCGGCCGCCGAAGAAGACCAGCGGCGCACCGTCCCCGTGGGTCTGCGCCTCCTCGACGCGGGCCACGAAGATGGTGTGATCGCCGCCGGGATAGGCTGCCAAGACCGAGCACTCGAAGTGGGCCAGCGCCCCCTCGATGAGCGGCACCCCGGTCTTGCCCGCCCGCAGCTGCACCGCCCCGTCGGGCAAGCGGTCGAGCCGGCCGGCGAAAAACTCCGAGACGGCCTGCTGCCGTGCGCTCAGGACGCTCACGCCGAACTGCCCCTCGCGGGCGATGCGATCATGGGTCTCCCTCTGCGTGCCGACGCAGACGAGTACCAGAGGCGGCTCCAGGGAGACCGAGGTGAACGAATTGGCCGTCATGCCGTGCGGCCGATCGACCGATCCTGTCGTGACCACCGTGACCCCGGTGGCGAAACGCCCCGCCGCTTGCCGAAACGAGCTGGAGTCCAAGTCCGGTCCCCCTCGGCTCGCCACGAGTCCTGGACGGTGTACCCGCGTGCCGGGGCGGTTTGCCACCCGAACCGTCGAGCACCCGGTTTGCGAGGCTCGCAGGACCCATGTAGCGATTGCTTATCATATGTTATATGCTAACTCAGAGCTAGCCGGCGCACCAGTCGACCGGTGCGCGTGGAGGAGGATGGCGATGCATCCCCATACCCGCCTGGGCTGGGTACACCTGAGCGTGGCGGACCTGGACCGCTCGCGGGCGTTCTACGAAGGTGTCCTGGGCCTTCAGGTACTGCGCGTCGCACCGGGCTTTGCGGCCATGGGGGTGCGGGCAGGTGACGGCGCGGAGGTGCCCATCGTCCTTCTCTCGCACCAGCCGCATGCGCGGCCCAAGCCACCCCGCTGCCGGGGGCTGTACCACCTGGCCCTGCGGCTCCCGTCCCGGCAAGCACTTGCCCGCGCCGTGATGCGGCTGGCCCACGACGGGTATGCCATCGACGGAGCCGCCGACCACTGGGTGAGCGAGGCGGTCTACCTGTCGGATCCCGACGGCCACGGCATCGAGCTGTACGCAGACCGGCCCCGTGAGCAGTGGCCCCGGCAGGGTGACCGCATCCTGATGGGCACCCAACCGCTCGACTGGGACGGCCTCGTCGCCGAGCTTCCGCCCGAGGAGCGCCGGCCGGCGGCAGACGACGGTCTTGCCCCACGCACCTTCCCGGGCCCCCATGGCGACGGGATGCCGCCCGGCACCCGGCTGGGGCACATCCATCTGCATGTCTCGCGCCTGGAGCGGGCCGAGCGGTTTTATCGGGACGTCCTGGGCCTTGACCTGGTGCTGCGCTACGGTGGCAGCGCCCTGTTCTTCTCTGCCGGCGGCTACCACCACCACGTGGGGGCCAACATCTGGGCCGGCCGCGAGGCACCGCCTCCGCCCCCGGACTCCGTGCAGCTTCTCCACTTCGCCTTCGTGGTACCGTCCGTGCAGGACGTGGCGGCCCTGGCTCGGCGCCTCGAGCAGGCGGGAGTGCCGCATGGCTCGCTGGCGGACCTGGGGCCGGAGGCCCTCGCGTCGGTGGCGCCGGCGGGGCCGTCGACCGGCGGATTCGTCACCCACGACGAGGACGGCGTGGCCGTCGCCGTGCTGGGCGGCGAAGGCCACTTCGGCGAAGGGAGCGAAGGCAGATGACGGGCACCGAGAGGGTAGAGTTGGAGTTCTTCCATGACGTGCTGTGTGCGTGGTGCTACGCGCTGGCGCCTCGGGTGCGCCGGCTGGCCGAGCAATACCCCCAGGTACGGGTCGTTCACCGGGCCTTCGCCCTGGCACCCACGCCCGAGAGCATCCCGGCCATGTTCGGTTCCAAGGAGGCGGGCAAGCAGGAGATCCTGTCCCACTGGCGGGCTGCCAACCGCAACGACGACGAGCATCGCATCAACGCCGACCTGATGGCCTCCCGCCCCTTCGACTACCCCTACTCGATGCCAGGGCTCGTGGCCTGCAAGGCCGCCGAGCTGCAGGGCGGGCAGGAGGCGCATGGGGCCATGTTCGACCGGGTGCAGCGCGCGCACCTCACCGAATGCCTCGACATCACCGACTTCGAGGTGCTGCGCCAGTGCGCACAGGACGTAGGACTGGACGTGGCCCGCTGGGAGCAGGATTTTCACGCACCGGGTACCCGGGACGAGGTGGCGCGGGACCTAGGCCGGGCACGGCTTTACGGCATCACCGGCGTGCCCACGCTGGTCGTGGACCACACGTACGGACTGACGGGAGCTCAAAGCTACGAGCGCCTCGAGGCCTGGCTGGAAGGCGTACTGCAGCAGCGGGCATCCCGCAGATCGGCACCGATGTAAACAGGAGGGGAGACCATGGCCTTTTACGTGGTGCGAGCCCGACCCGACCCGCAGCGCCTCGCAGAGCTTCGCGCCAGGCTGGATTCGGGAGCCTTCGTAAAGTTGCGGCCCTTCGGCGAGGCGCTGACCGCATCCCTCGAGGGGGCCCGACGCGATCCGCAAACCGGCGAGGCGGTCTGGGAGGAAGAGGACTACTGCTCGCCGCCGCTGGCCATGGAGCGCGAGGCGGTGCTGGACCGATACTTCACGAATATGGTGGCGGAGCCGGTGAAGCAAGGTGAGGGCTGGGCCCGCATCGCACACCTGCCCTCGCTGTGGGCACAGGCCCCTCTGCGACCGGAGGCGCCCGTTTCGTCCGGAGAGTCTCTCGGGCTGATCATGGCCGAGGACGCCGGGCTGGTCTGCGACTGGCAGACACGGAATTGCGGCTGAAGCGCGCAGCACGACCGCCCCGGCTGCATCGCCGAACAGGATGGCCGTGCTCCCATCCTGACCGCCCACCACCAGTACCCGACGGTAGGCTCCCGTCCGGATGAACCGCGCGAGGGCCCGGGAAAGGCGCCTGGGAGCTACGATCCCAGGCGCCCCCTTTCGTGCCGATCAGGAACGCTCCGATGCGGTCACATGGGTCTCTCGTTCGAGGGCGTCGGCCACCTCGTGCCACCGGGCCGAAAGATCGTCGAGAAACCGGGCCCGGTCGGCTGCGAGAACGGCCTCCGCCCCTGGGTGCGTGGGCCGGGCGCCGGACTCGGCCACCATCTCCCGCAGCGCGGCCGGGTTGTCGATGATGGGGCACGGCGCGTAGTGGTTGGAGGAAAACGGGATGCGCCGCTGGTACGCCGCGAAGAGGGGACTCTTGAGGGCATCGACGAGCGAGACCTCGTTGATGTTGTGCGTCGCGAAGTGCGCAAACGCGCAGGGTTCCGCGTCGCCGTTCGGCGTGATGTGCAAGTACAGGCGGGCCCCGGCGATGCACCCTTGCGTGAAGTGCCCATCGTTCCAGAAGTCCGCGATGAAGATGGGCCGCGTGGCACGAAGCTCGTTGACCCGCCGGACGAGCCAGGCCCGCTGGTGCGGTTTGACCATGAGGTCGAGATCGGCCTCCGGGCCGACGGGCACGTAGTGGAAGCTCCACAAGTACGCGACGCCCTTGTCGATGAGAAAGTCGATGAAGGCATCGGAGAAGAGCGTCTCGGCGTTGCGGCTCGTCACCGTGACCGACGCGCCGAAGATGACGCCCCGCTCCCGCAGCCGATCCATCGCGGCCATGACCTTGTCGAACACGCCGGCGCCCCGTCGCTCGTCGGTCTCCTCTTTCCACCCCTCCAGGCTGATGGCCGGCGAGAAGTTGCCCAGCTCGGCCAGCCGGTCGGCCACCTGGTCGGTGATCAGGGTACCGTTGGTATACGCCATGAAGGTCGCGTCGGTGTGGCGAGCCACCACGTCGAGCAGTGGCTTGTAAGCGAAAGGCTCGCCTCCCGACAGCACGAACCAGTAGATTCCGAGCTCCTTGGCCTCTCGCAGAAGGCTGTCGAAGCGCTCCCGGGAAAGACTCGGGCCTCTGTCGTACCCCGCGGCCCAGCAGCCTTTGCAGCGCAGGTTGCAGGCAGACGTGGGGTCGATGAGCAAAAACGTCGGAACGTGCACTCCATGGCGCTGCTCTGCGTGCCGCCTCTCCGAGGGTGCCAGCAGCAGCTGCTGGATTCCCCAGTTGACCGCCAGCCGTTTCACCATGGTCCGGTTGCTCAGCAACTGCCGGGCCCTTGCCCGGATGGCCGGATCACCGGTCACCCGCCGGCGAAAGGCCAGGTACTTCTCCCGATCCCCCGGATCCCGCACAAAGTGCCCGACGGCGTCCAGGAGCCGGTCCAATCTCGCCGCAGGATCGGGCATCAGGTAGGCCACGGCGGCGTCGACGGCCGCCTCTGCCGCCCGCCGGGCGACGGCAAGTTGCACCTCACTCCACCACGACGACCCGTTGACGGTACCTGCCATCGGAGCCCATCCCCTTTCCAGGCCAGTTTGTGGTGTCAGTCAGACGACCGTACGATGAAGCCCAGAACGCGGCTCCCATCCCCCGGCACGGCTGCCCGTCACGCGCACCGTGCAGGAAGACCTCCTCCTCTGGGCTGACACCCGAGCTTCGATCACCGATTCGTAGACCCGTTGGAGCAAAGCGATGGCCGCCTCCGTTCGGTGGCGTACCGCCATCTCCCGCGCCTGATGGGCCATGGCCAGTCGCAGGCCATCGTCCTGGAGCAGCCGGAGAGCCGTGTCCGCCAGCGCCCGCCCGTCACCGGGCGACACCAGGAAGCCGGTCTTCCCGTCCTCGACCAGTTCCGGCACCGCGCCCCCCTTCACGCCGACGACCGGGAGCCCGCTGGCCATCGCCTCGAGCACCGCCAGCCCCTGGGTCTCGACGGCCGAGGGGAAGACGAACACGTCGGCATCCCGGTAGAGCTGAGGTAGCCTTTCCCAGGCCACGTATCCGGCGATCTCGAGCTGGCCCGAGCGCGCCCACGGCTCGAGCTCACGTAGCAGCCGGCCGCGCCACGGCCCGTCGCCGACCACCCGGAAGCGGGCGGAAGGGTGCCTCTCGAGGAGGCGGCGGATGGCCAGGGCCAGGTCGGCCATGCCCTTTTCCACGCTGAGGCGGCCGACGTAGAGCGCGGTGGGCGGCCGGTCGCGCCGGACCGGGGTCACTCCGGATCCGGGCTCCGCCTTCCAGGGGGGCCTGAATCTGGCGACGTCGACGCCATTGGAGAGCACGACGACCGGTGCCCGCAGCCCCCGTTCGAGGAGCTGCGAAGCCGCCGCCTCGCTGGGTGCCGTCACGACATGGGCCGAGCTGTAGAAAGCGACCTCGGCCTTTCCAATGAAACCAAGCAGGCGATCGCCCCCGAGCCGAAACATCCGGCGGGCATAGGCCTGGGCGGATCCCACTACGTTGGCGTGGTAGGTCGCGACCACCGGAAAAGAGAGCCTGCGTGCCGCCCGCATGCCGAGCCAGCTCACCGGGAACGGTGTATGCAGGTGCACGACGTCTGGGGCCCAGGCCTCGAGCTCCCGGAGAACGAAGGGGTAGCCGTAGGCGAGCCAGGTGTCGGGCGCCAGCGACCCGACGCCGGGCAGCGGCAAGGCGGGCACGAACACATGGTCACCCGGGTGCAGGGCGCCGCCTCGTTGGGCCAACGTGAAGACGCGTACCCGGTGACCCCGACCTGCGAGGCCGTCATGGAACTGGATGACGGCCCGGGTGAGGCCCCCCATGTTCTCCCGGAACGATTCGGCGAAGAAGGCGATACGCAAGCTGGCCGTCCTTTCCAGATCCCATTCCTTGCGCGCCCCGAGCGTCCCCATTATAGTCCAAGTCGGTCGTCCGACCAAGAGGCGGCAAGAACCTCCACGCTTACTACGGTAGGTCACCTTGCGACCTAGCGCCTCAGGAGCCGACAAGCGGCGGAGTAGCCCTCCGGTTCGGGCCTCGCTCCTCGCCAAGCAGGAGACTGTGCTGGCCGGAGCGATGTTGGATCATGCGCAACGGCCGTTCGATGTAAATACCGCTTCGTGCGCGCTCGAACGTACTCAGTTCCTCCAAGGACAGTCGCCGACTGGGAAAGAAGCTCACGCTGCAGCGGCCCTGGTAGCTATAGCGGGGGTCGGGGTTGGAGACCCGTCTGGAGTCTGTCGGTCGTTCGAGGATAGCGTCCCCGCAAGTGGCGTAAATCGGGTTCCCACCCCAATGCCACCTGTTATGCCGCGATTTCCGGTAGTGGCGGCGTTCTCTCGCTCTCACTCCCCGTGTTTTCTCGTCGCGCGGCGTAGGGCTTGGCCATCGACCCCTGGCTGAAGTAAAGCCGAGCGGCCATCCACTCCTCGTGCTGCTCCTGGAGGACCGCCCCGATCAGGCGCAGCGCTGCCTCGGCGTTCGGCAAGATGCCGACCACGTCGGTGCGCCGCCCGATCTCCCGGTTGAGTCGCTCCAGCGGGTTGGTCGAGTGAATCTGCCGCCAGTGCTCCGGGGGAAAGGCCATGTAGGCCAGCACGTCGTCCGCGGCCTCGAGCAGCCACTCGGCCGCCTTGGGAAACCGTCGGCCGATGTTGTCGACCACTGTCTCCAGCTGCTCCCGGGCCAGCGCGCCGTCCGGCTGTACGAAGATAGTGCGCACCAGAGCCCGCACCATGGCCTGGGCCTGCTTGGGCGCTTGGGCCAGGATGTTGCGCATCAAGTGCACCCGGCACCGCTGCCAGCTGGCCCCGGCCAGGATCTCTTGGATGGCCCGCTTGAGGCCTTCGTGGGCATCCGAGATGACCAACTGCACCCCTTTCAGCCCACGGTGCACCAGATGGCGCAGGAACTCGCTCCAGAACTCGTAGCTCTCCGTCTAGCCAATGGCGTAGCCCAGCACCTCCCGCTCGCCCGTCTCCCGTACCCCGATGCCAGACGCTGGCCAGGGACCTGGGCGCCACGGCGGGCACCGCGGACAACCACCTGCAGGCGCTGGAGCTGGCCCATCTGCTCGTATCGTCGATCCCCAGGCAGGAATCCTGAGGCTCCCCGCGTTCGCTTACCTGTACGCCCTCGGTGCGCTGGGCGCTTGAGCCATCCCACCCGCCCCTCGAGCTGCGCGAGGGCGGTTTCTGCAACTGGTAGCACGTCCTCGTAACCCGAGAGAAACTCCTGCGCTCGCGAGAAGGATTGCAGGCTGCCGCGGCGAACGTACCGGTTGCGAGGCAAATGTAACTTACATTTGTTTACCATCCTATACCAGCACCAGTCCGGTAGGGGGCGGGGGCACCGTTCGTGAAGCGAACGCGACCGGCTCGCGGCAGCGACGACGAGGTCCACCTCATGGTTCGTTGTGCGGAGCTTTACTATTACGGCCAACGAACCCAGGCCGAGGTGGCACTCGAGCTCGGCATCACCCGACTGCGTGTCAACCAGCTCCTGCGCCGGGCACGCGACGAGGGCATCGTTCGTATCGCGGTCGTCGACCCGCGCCGCACCACCGCCGATGTCGCCACGGCCCTGGCGACGCGATTCGGCCTCCGGGAGGCGGTGGTCGTGCGGTCAAGCGCGATGGATGCCAACGCCGTCGCGATCGACCTCGCACGTGCTGCTGCCGAGTGGCTCCGTGGGCGCCTCTCCGGCCCCTCGGTGGTGGGAATCGGATGGGGTCAGGCAGTGGCCACGACCGTGCGCCACCTGGCTGTCAATCCTCAGCCATCGCGCCACGCCGAGGCTTGGGCGGTACCCCTGCTCGGCGCCCTGGGCGATTCCCGACCGGAGTTTCGTTCCAATGACCTGGCCCGTGACTTTGCCGCAGCCTTCTTGGGCCAATGGCAGCCCCTGGACTTGCCGTTCCTGGTGGAGCGCCCCGAGGTCAGGGAGGCGCTCCTGCGCGACCGCGTCATGCAACCCGTGATGGCGCTGTGGGAACGGCTTGACCTGGCCATCGTCGGCATCGGGTACAGCATCGCGCGCTCGCCGCTGCTGCGCACGCCGTACTTCGACAAGAGCGACATCATGGAGATGGAACGGCTCGGCATCGTGGGCGACGTCCTCTCCCGGTTCTTCGACGCCCAGGGGGCTGTGCCCCCGTTGCCCTTCTACAGCCGCCTCATCGGGATCGACCTCTCTCTCCTGAGGCGAGGTCCGGTCGTGGTGGGCATCGCAGGCGGGCTTGAGAAGACGGCTTCCATCCTGGGGGCGCTTAGAGGCCGCCACGTGGACGTCCTGGTGACAGACGAACGCACCGCACGCGCCATCCTCGAAGAGCCGGGTGTCCTGCCTGCGACTTCGCCAAATCGGCCGGCAGGAACCTCTGCGGTGGATGGAAGGTGAGCCCTTGCCGCTGCTGATCGGCATCGACCTCGGCACGACACATCTCAAGGCGCTCGCTATCGACGAGGAAGGCCACCCGAGAGCCTCGGCATCCATCCCCACGCCTGCCACCGATGAGGGGGACGGCAGGGTCGTCTATGACCCGGAAGCGGTATGGCAGTCTGTCTGCCAGGTCCTGGACGCAGTCCTACGGGGCACCGATCAACGCGTGGCAGGCATTGCGTGTGCCAGCATGGGTGAGGCCGGCTTCCTCCTGGATGAGGGAGGAACGCCTCTCTGGCCGGCCATCGCGTGGTTCGACCCCCGTACTCGGCCACTGGAGCAGTGGTGGCAAGACCACGTCGGACGCGCCCGGATTCGCTCGATCACGGGCCTCAGCATGGACTTCACGTACTCCCTCAACAAGATCCTCTGGTACCGAGACGCCGATCCCGATCGATTCGCCAGGGCCCGGCACTGGCTTGGCATGGCGGAGTGGGTGGCCTTCAAACTGAGCGGGCACATGGCCACCAACTACAGCCTCGCCAGTCGTACGATGGCCTTCGACTTGCTCCGAGAAGAGTGGGCTGACGAACTCTTGGAGGCGGCGTCCCTTCCACGATCCCTGCTTCCTCCCGTGTTACCAGCCGGCACCCCGCTAGGTCCGGTGACGGCCGGGGCCGCCGGGGAGACAGGTCTTCCTGCCGGGACGGTGGTGTGTGTCGGCGCCCACGACCACATCTGCGCCGCGCTCGCGGCCGGAGCCATCACACCGGGTGTCATCCTCAACTCCTGTGGCACGGCCGAGACCATGCTGACCACGCTGGACCGTGCGTCAGCCAGCGAGGCGATGCCAGACGAGCGAGTCGTCGTCGGGCACCACCTGTTTCCGAACCTCTATTACGTCATGACCAGCTTTCGGACTTCGGGGCTCAGTGCCGATTGGTTCGTACACCACCTCCTCACCGGCGGCTCTCCCAGCCATGAGGCCTTCGCAGGCCGAGCAGCCGAGTCTGCGGTGGGGGCACGTGGCCTGCTCTTCTACCCGTACCTGCGGGACGCGTCGGACCAGCGGCATGGGGCGGGGTCGTCGGGGCTGCTGGTAGGACTACGCGACTTCCACACCAACGCGGACGTGGCTCGAGCGCTGATCGAGGGGCTGGCGTTCGAAGCCAGGCGGATGTTCGACCGGCTCCAGGCCGTGATGCAGCAACCTGCGCAGGTCGTTCGGGCCGTCGGCGGAAGCACTGCCAACCCGGTGTGGATGCAGGTGAAGGCTGACGTCCTCGGCATCGTCGTGGATGTGCTCGAGATGAAGGAGGCCACTGCGTACGGAGCGGCCCTCCTGGCCGGGCTGGGGACCGGTACCTTCAGCGACGTTCGGCGAATGCCGGAGGACTCCACGCGGGTCAGGGGACGGTACGTACCCGACCCGACCCGGCACCAGGCTTACGACGGGTTGTATCGCCGCTACCTCTCCCTGCTGCCGTCGGTCATCGAGGTCGGCGCCCGGCTGCAGGGAAGCAGCCAGAGGAGGTGATTCGGAAAGCGTTTCTTGGCGTGGTGATCCGTGGAACGAGCTTTGGTGGCAGGACGTGCTTCGCGACAGTGTCGGGCCATGGGAAGGGCGGATTTCAAGCATGCAACGGCGTCTGGTCTTCGTGGGCGCATTGCTGAGTCTGTTGCTGCTGGTGGCCTCGGTCGCAGCGGCTGCCCCGTCCATCACGGTCTGGATCGGTGGACACGTGGTGGAGCAGGAGAAGACGTGGGCAGAAATCGTACGCAACTTCGAGAAAGAGACGGGGATCAAGGTCAACTACCAGCTCATCGGGTTCGACGTGTACTATGACAAGCTCGTGACCGCCTTTACGGCGGGCGAAGGCCCTGATGTGACGTTCGCCGATCTCGGCGGTTGGGTGCCCACCTTCGCATCCAAGGGATGGCTGGAGCCCCTCGACGCATACCTGGCGAAGAGCTCTGTGACCTCGCAGATCTGGCCGAACATCTGGGGTACCGTCGAGTACAAGGGTGTCCGATACGGGCTCCCCTGGTACACCGACGACCGCGTGCTGCTGTACAACACGCGCATGTTCAAGGAGGCGGGGCTGGACCCGTCCAAGCCGCCGCAGACGTGGAACGATCTCATCTCCTACGCGAAGAAGCTGACGAATCCCCAGAAGCGGACCTACGGTTACGGCGTGTCGGGCAAGAAGAGCGAGGTCACCACGCTCGGCTACATGATGTTCCTGCTGAGCAACGGCGGCCAGGTGCTGACGCCCGACTATGCCCGGGCAGCCTTCAACTCGCCGGCGGGCGTCGAGGCCCTGAAGGTCTATACCGACCTCTACACGGTCCATCAAGTGTCGCCGCCTGGCACCCTCTCGTACGGCGAAGACGACTACCGCACGATGATGGCGCAAAACCGGGTCGCCATGGCGATCGGCGGGCCGTGGTCATTCCCGCTGATCGAGATGGCCAACCCCGCGATCAAGGGCAACTACATGGCAGCCGTCCACCCGTACGGGAAGCAGCCCGCGTCCGTGCTGGGCGGATGGGCTTCTGTCATCTCGAAGACCTCGAAGAACAAGGACGCATCATGGAAGTTCATCGAGTACGTCACGAGCTACGAAGTCTGGCGGGAGTGGCTCCGGCGCCACGGTGGCCCGATGCCGACTCGGCAGGACGTGGCCAAGGACGCGCCTGAGTTGAAGGATCCCAAGTGGCGCGTCATCCTCGACATCTTCCCCAAGGCCGGCTTCCGACCGCCGATTCCAGAGTGGCCGGAGGTATCCGACCGGATCCAGACCATGGTTCAGAACGTACTCGCCGGCAAGATGACGCCTCAAGAGGCCGCCAACTGGGCCGAGCGGGAGATCGACTCCATCCTGAACCGATAAGGCAACCATGAGAGACCGGGGTGGGAGCGCCCGAGGATGGTGCTCCCACCCCGTCACGGGAGAACAGGATTGGTACGCGTGGAAACGTTGGGCGTCCCTCCTCGCATGACGCAGCGCAAGCGCCGACAGGAATCCCTGGCGTACCGTCTAATCCTGCCGTACGTCGGGGTCCTCGTCTTGCTCATGTTCTACCCGATTACGTACAACATCGTCCGATCGCTGGTCGTCGACGGGCGGCTCTCGCTTGCCAACTACACGTCCGTGCTTTCGGAAGGCTCTTTCGCCCGCCTCTCCCTCAACACGGCGATCTGGGTGGTTGGCAGCGTCACCTTCCAGTTCGCCCTGGGGCTCGGCATCGCGTTGCTCCTCAACCAGCGTCTGCGCCTTCGCGGCCTGTGGCGCGTACTCATCCTGGTCATCCCCTGGGCGACTCCTGACATCGTGGCTGGCGTCGCCTGGCAGTGGATGCTCAACGACATGTACGGTGTGTTCAACGACGTACTGGTCAAGCTAGGCATCCTCAATGCCTACCTGCCCTGGTTGGGTGAACCGGCGCTGGCACGATGGAGCGTCATCATCGCCAACACGTGGAAGGGCTTCGCGTTGTCGGCCATGTTCTACCTCGCGGCGCTCCAAACCGTGCCGACCGAGCTTCACGAAGCGGCATTCGTAGACGGGGCCAACATCATCCAACGCTTCCTCTACGTGACGTGGCCACATATCCGGCCCTTCGTGGCGACTACAGTGATGTTGACGGTGATCTGGACCTTCAACTACTTCCCGCTCATCTACACCATGACGGGCGGCGGGCCTGCGGGGGCCACTGATACGTACGTCACCCATGCCTACCGGCTGGCCTTTCGTTTCACAGACTTCGGGCGCTCATCGGCGCTGTCGACCCTCACGTTCGCCTTCGTGATGCTGTTCGCTGCGATCTACTCGTCGATCCTCCTCCTGCGGGAGGAAGCGGCATGAGGACACCCCGTTACCTGGTGGCTCTGGCGTACCTGGGTGTGACAGCGGCCGCCATCGTCATCGCCTTTCCGTTCGTGTGGCTCGTGCTGACCGCGCTCAAGCCATACTCGGAGATTTACGCCTATCCGCTGCTATACGTGCCGCGCCAGGTCACCTTTGAACACTTCCAGTACGTCCTGGGACTCAACTTCCCTCGGTATTTCGCAAACAGCGTGATCATCGGGTCGGGCACGGCCCTGGCCACCGTGGCCGTAGCCATGCTGCCGGCATACGCGACGACCCGTTTTCGCTTTCCTGGGCGGCACGGATTGCTGTTGTCGATCTTGATCTCCCAGATGTTTCCGCAAATCGTCTTCGTCGTACCGCTGCTCCTGACGCTCCGACGCCTGGACCTCATGAACACCTATCTCGGCGTCATCGTCTCGTACTTGCCGTTCACGACCCCCATCGCCGTGTGGCTGACGCGTAACTTCTTCGCGGAGGTACCCCAAGAGATCGAGGAAGCCGCCGCCATCGACGGATACAGCCGCATGCAGGCGTTCTTCAAGGTGGTGTTGCCACTGACGCTGCCCGGCATCGCCTCGGTAGGGATCTATGCGTTCCTGTGGTCCTGGAGCGAGCTCATGTTCGCGCTTTCCTTCCTGACCTCTTCCGACATGCAGACCGTCCCCGTCTTCTTGACGCTGTTCGTCGGGCAGTACCAGACGAGGTGGGGGCCCCTGTTTGCAGGCAGTGTGCTCGCCTCTGTCCCTCCCATCATCGTCTTCGGATTGCTGCAGCGGCAGTTCATCCGGGGTCTGACGACGGGCTCCGTCAAGGGGTGAGGGATGACGGCAGGCAACTCGTTCCAAGCTGCAATTGGGGGCAAGTGAGGGATACGTGATCGTCACCGTCACACTGAACCCGTCGCTTGACCGAACCCTGCGCTTCGTCCGGGTGGAGAGGGGGCAGCTCAACCGGGCGGAAGAAGTGCGGGAAGATGCCAGCGGAAAGGGCATCAACGTCAGCCTGGCGCTCAGGCAGCTCGGCCAGGAGTCCCTGGTCGTGGCGCTGGTCGCCGGGCGCATCGGGCAGCGCGTCGTGGACGGGCTCTCACAGCATGGGCTCGAGTGTCGCTTCGTGTGGCTGGAGGCCGGGGAGACCCGCGTCAGCACCAAGGTATACGAACAGGAATTCGGGATGCTGACCGAGCTCAACGAGCCGGGCCCCACCGTCACCCCCGACGACCTGGAGGCCGTCCGACGCGTCATCCTGCAGGCTGTGTCCCCCGGCGATGTCGTCATCTTCTCGGGCAGCATCCCGCCGGGCTGCCCTCCCAACTACTACGCCGCCGTCGGGAGGAACTTGCGGGAGCGGGGCGTCTCCGTCGTGATCGACACGTCCGGTCAGGCGCTGAGGGAAAGCCTCACCTTGCCGCCACAGATCGCCAAACCTAACCGGGACGAGTTGAGTCAGCTCGTGGGCGTGCCGCTGCCCGACAGCGAGACGGCGGCCGAAGCCGGCAGGGCGGTGTGGGAGAAGCTGTCGTCTGGCAGACCGGGGGACAGTGAGGCCCTGATCCTGACCCTCGGGGCCGAGGGGGCTGTCTTCTTCACGGCCCAGGGTATGTTTCGTGCCATCGCCCCTGTGGAGACTGGCGGCACCACAGCCGGGTGTGGGGATGCACTGCTGGCCGCCACCGTCCACGGGCTCCAGTCGGGGTGGTCATGGGAGACCATCGCGCGGTTCGCCACAGCTACCGCGGCAGCCACGGCAGCCATCGTGGGGACCCGCTTCCCCGCCCGGGCGGAAGTCGAACGGCGCCTGAGTGGCGTCGAGGTGCGGCGCTTGCCCGAGCGGCGGTCGTACTAGTGCAACAACTGGGATCCAGGAAAGAGGGAACGATGCCCATGCCTCTTGTCGGATTGTCGGAACTGCTCCGGCCCGCCCGGGAGGCGGGATACGGAATCGCTGCGTTCAACGTCTTCAACGTCGAGAGCGTCCGTGCAGTCATCGACGCGGCCGAGGCAGAGGAGGCCCCGGTCATCCTGATGACCGGCGCCAACGATCTGGCTGCAACAGGCGAGGCCTATCTGGGTGAACTCGCCGTACGAGCCGCCGAGCGAGCCAGGGTACCGGTCTGTGTGCATCTGGACCACAGCAAGTCGTTCGACCTCGTCATGCGATGCATCCGGATGGGCTACACCTCCGTCATGATCGACGGGTCCCACCTGCCCTTCGACGAGAACGTCGCGCTCACCCGCAGGGTGGTCGAGGCAGCGCATGCCGCCGGCGTGGATGTCGAAGCCGAACTCGGTCAGGTCCTTCGGGGAAAGCACACCATGGTTGACCGGCAAAGCCAGCTCACAGACCCCGATGCAGCCGCCCAGCTCGTGAGGCAAACCGGCGTGGACGCCCTGGCCGTAGCCATCGGAACGGCCCACGGCCTCTACGACATACCTCCGCAGCTCGACTTCGCACGCCTGGAGAGAATCGCAGCGCTCTGCGACGTGCCGCTCGTCATGCACGGGGGCACCGGCACCCCTGATGACGCGATCCAGCGGGCCATCGCCCTTGGCATGGTCAAGGTCAACGTGGGAACGCAATTGCGCAAGGACTTCATCGAGGCGTTCGTCAGCGCAGCGGGCTCTTCGGGCGTCGACGTCCGCAAGCCGCTGGCCGCCGCCCGCGAGGCCATGCAGCGGACGGCCGCCGACCGGATGAGGGTCTTCGGCGCCGCGGGCCGCGCGGTCCGCCCTCGGGGATAGCACTCCCCGGGCTTTGGGGCTCCGGCGCTCGCCGACCCCATCGCACGCGGGCAGTCTGGCAGGATGAGCAGTTTCCTGCTCTTACGAATAGAGGAGGTAGAGCGTCCGCCCGCGGGCGAAGGCGTCGGCGCCGACGGCCATGCGCGCCACGAGTTCGTCGAGCGGGGCGCCGCGGTCGATCATGGTGCGCAGGGCGTCCGTCGCGGCCAGCCGGTCGATCGCATAGGCGCCGTCGTCAAACCGGCGCCATTGGAATGCTTCCGGGTGCAGGTCCCTCAACGTCTTGAGGAAGACCACGCCGGCCTTCACCGGCTCATAGGCGCTCCGGTCCACCACGTGGACTTGGACGCCCCGGCAGACCTCTCCCTGGTACTTGTCGAACGTCGGGATGAAGTACGCCTCCCGGATCAACGCGCCCCGCACCCCGGCGGCCTCCATGTTCTCATACAGTGCGTCGACCAACCGCGCCGACGACACCCAGGGCGCCCCGATGAGCTCGAAGGGCCGACACGTGCCCCGCCCTTCGGACAAGTTGGTCCCCTCGAAGAGCACGGTCCCCGGATACACCGTCGCCGTCTCCAGCGTGGGCATGTTGGGCGAGGGCATGACCCAGGGGAGCCCCGTCTCGTCGAACCACATGCTTCGCCGCCACCCGTCCATCGTGACGACCTCGAGGGCAGCCCTCCACCCTCTCGTCCCGTTGAGGTACCGAGCCAGCTCGCCCACGGTGAGGCCATAGCGGAACGGCAGCTCGTAGTCTCCCACGAAGGAGGCGAACGCCGGGTCGAGCGTGGCCCCCTCCACGATCACCCCGTTGAGGGGGTTGGGACGGTCAAGGACGATGAACTTGAGACCTTCGCTTGCGGCCGCCTCCAGCGCGTACGCCATGGTGTAGATGTAGGTGTAGAACCGCACGCCCACGTCCTGGATGTCGAACACCAGCACGTCGAGGCCCCTCAGCATGGCAGGCGTGGGGCGCTGCGTCTTGCCGTAGAGGCTATGGACGCGCACGCCGGTGCGCGGGTCGACGAAGTCCTCGACGGGAATGGCATCCTGAACCGCTCCGCGGGCCCCGTGCTCCGGGCCGAACAATGCCTTCAGCTTCACGCCGGCTTGCAGCAGTACGTCGGCGGTGCTCTTGAGTTCCCTCGTCAGGCCCGTGGGGTTGGTGATCAGCCCCACGCGCAGGTCGCGCAGGTTCGCTGCGCCACGTTCCACCAGCACGTCGACCCCCGGCCTTCACCGCGCCTGCTCCCATCGAGACCTTGCCTCCTCTTCTCACGAGTGGCCGAATGCGTGACCACGGTGGGGGCGGTCGATAGCAGGCCCCCCTCCCAGGCGTCACCGGGCACCGACGGAGTCGCGCAGGTGCTCCAGCAAGCCCTGCAACGCCGCGCCCACCTCGTCGGGACGGCTGTCGAGGTCGTCGGCCAGCTCACGCAAGGCCCGTTCCAGCAAGAAGAAGTCGAGCAGCGCCGCCGAGCGCTCCCGCTCCCGGGGCACAAGCGGTCTCGACCCGGCCGTCCGAAGGTACTCGCCCAAGAACGCCCCGACACGTACGCCGTCCAGCAGCGGGCGCCACGATCGAGGGCCGGGAGGTCTCCCTGCCTGCCCGCGCCGGTTGAAAGCCGGGCCCGAAGCGCACGGCGCCAGGGCGGGGTTTGGGTTCACGCTCGTCGTCGGGGCGGAGTCGGGCATCGGCCCCATCCGCTGAAGGGCGGTGTACTCGAGGGGTCGAATATGGGGCCGTCCCGGGAACTTAGGGGGGAGACCATCACCCGGTGGACGGTGCTGCGCAAGTCACCGAAGCGAGGATGAGTGGGGTCTGGAAGGCTCTAGCAGCCGCCGTCCTGTTCGGGCTCAGCACGCCGCTGGCCAAGGGGCTGCTCGGGTCGACGTCGCCTCAGGTACTCGCCGGCCTCTTCTACCTCAGCTCGGGGATCGGGTTGCGCCTGATGGGGCTGGTGCCGCGCCTTCGCCCCTTCTTGAGAGCGGAGGCCCCGCTGCGGCGGGAAGACCAGCCGTGGCTGGCGGGGGCCGTCGTGTTCGGTGGCATCCTGGGCCCGCTCCTCCTGCTGGTCGGCCTGCAGCGGACGACCGGTTCGGCGGCCTCTCTGCTCCTGAACCTGGAAGGCGTCTTCACCGCGCTGTTGGCCTGGTTCGTGTTCAAGGAGAACGTCGACCGCCGCATCGCCCTCGGCATGGCCCTCATCGTCGCCGGCGGGACGGTCCTCTCGTGGCAGGGCGGCCCGGAGTGGGGAGAACTGGCCGGCCCCCTGGCGGTCGGCGCCGCGTGCTTGTGCTGGGCCATTGACAACAACCTCACCCAGAAGGTGTCCGCCGGGGATCCGGTCCAAATCGCGGCCATCAAAGGCCTGGTCGCGGGAAGCGTCAACGTCGGCATCGCGCTCGCGCTGGGCGCCGCGCCACCGCCGCCTTCCCTCGTGGCGGGTGCGGCGGCCGTCGGCTTTGCCTGCTTTCGCGTGAGCCTCATGCTCTACGTGTTGGGGCTACGGGAACTGGGGACCGCCCGCACTGGTGCTTACTTCTCCTTCGCGCCCTTCGTGGGGGCCGTGGCTTCACTGCTGCTGTGGCGAGAACCCGTGACGCCCTCCCTGGTGGCCGCCGGGGCGCTGATGGCCGCGGGCCTGTGGCTGCATCTCACGGAGCGGCACGACCACTGGCACGTCCATGAGCCGCTGGAGCACGTCCACCGCCACGTGCACGACGAACACCACCGGCACGAACACGCCCCCGACGACCCGACAGGCGAGCCTCACACCCACCTACACCGTCACGAGCTGCTCGCCCATCGCCACGCGCACTTCCCCGACATCCACCACCGGCACCCCCACTGAGCCCACGACTCTCGGCCGGGAGCGCGCCGGGCAGGTGCGTCCTCTTTGCCGCTGCGAATGGTGATAGCCGAGGAGCCCCTTCGCCACCGGCCGGGCACTCCACCGGTCCCACATGGAGCAAAACGGGTAGACCACTTACATTAGAACCGGCTGCGGCTGCTGCAGCACCGCCACTCGCCGCGCCATGTGCCGGGTCCGCACATCGCCCGGCTTGACCAGGTGGCAGGCCACGTAGTGCCCGCCTCCCACGTCGATGAACGGCGGCTCGTGCACCTTGCAGATCTCCTCCGCCAGCGGGCAGCGCGTGTGGATCCTGAAAAAGCCGCGGCCTTCTTGGCTCGGGAGACCGACCGGACCCGGTAGCCGCGTTCCGGTTCGTGGAGCACCCGAAGGCCCAGCACGCCGTCGCCATGCTGGGCCGGGTGCTGGAGGTCTCCACCAGCGGGTATTCCGCATGGCGCCGCCGCCCGCCCTCCCGGCGGGCCCAGCAAGACCGGGAGCTCATGGATCGCATCCGGGCGTGCCACGCGCCTTCACCGCCGATGCGCCCAGCCGCCTCTGGGTGGCCGACCTGACCCAGCACCCCACCGACGAGGGGTGGCTGTACCTGGCGACCGTCCTCGACGCCTTCTCCCGCCGGGTCGTGGGCTGGGCCATGGCGGAGCGGGCCACGGCCGAGCTGGTCATCGACGCCCTGGACATGGCCGTCTGGAATCGACGGCCCCGTGGCGAGCTGGTCCATCACTCCGACCACGGCGCCCGGTACCCCTCCCTGGCCTTCAGCCGCCGCCTGGAGGCGGCCGGGATCCTGGACTCCATGGGCTCGGTGGGCGACGCCCTGGACAACGCGGTGGCGGAGAGCTTCTTTGCCACGCTGCAGACCGAGTTGCTGAATCGCGCGCCCTGGCCGACCCGTCAGGCCCTGAAGACGGCCGTCTTCGAGTACATCGAGGCCTTCTACAACCGTCGTCGACGCCACTCGGCCCTGGGATACCTGAGTCCGGAAGACTTCGAGAGGAGGTGGCACCTCCACCACGAAGTCCCCGCTACGGCTGCTTAGCCACAGGCTGTCCACGGGATCGGATCAACCCCAGTATGGGCAGACCCAGTTTGTTGTTCACGACGGTCACGGAGACTTACGAACGGGTGAGTATGCACGGGGTTTCCTTCGAGGCAGGCCGCGAAGACGCGCGTACGCGACGTCCACCCACCGAGCTTTCGGCGTGCACCAGATGCGGGCGGACGCGCACCCTGGCCGCTCAGGCCACGCGGTTACCCGCTCAAAACCAGGCTCGGCGGAATCCCCGGCTTCCGTGGATGATGGCCAGCACTTCGACCCGTTGTTCCGCTACTCGGTAAACGAGTCGATACGGCCTTACGACAAGCTCCCGAATCGAAGGTTCGCCCAACTCGGGAACCACTCATCCCCGCTCACTTGTCTCGCCCAAGGAGCGGGCTGCGTGCAACAGGCGGGCGATGAGCGAGGCCGCGTAGCCCGGCGAGTCTCTGGCGACGTAGTCGGCGATGGCGTCCACATCCTGCAAGGCACGAAGGGTTCAGACTACTTCTCGAGCCATCGAGCAAGCCGTCGCTCTGCTTCCTCCTGGGCCACCACGTACCCCTGGCGGGCGTCTGAAAGGCTAAGCTCGATCTTCTGGCGAACGTACAGGTGGTATTGCACATCCCCCAGCGAGCAGTCGTCCGGCAACTGCTCCAGAAGGCGCCGGATCTCTTCTTTCACCGAGGCCACCGCACTAACCCCCTCTGCGCAGCAGCATGCAGGTGCACCCGAATCATACCATCCGGGCCGGGACCCGTCGAGTTGTCGCAGCCACGCCCGGCCGCAGCCCCAAAACTCTCATACGGGTCATCCAGAGCCACGGTACGAGGATCTCGGCAGCGAGCGCCCGCTGACCTCGAAGCGCGGCACGGCAACGGGTCACCCGGGGCGCCCCCGAGTCACCTTCCCGTCGTTGCCGGGCGGCCGGCCTTCGCATCGCAGCGAAGAGCGCAACGACGAGCCAACCCAGCGAGAGCTGCAGCACCACGTGGTTCGCATCGGGAACCGGGTGGTCGGCAATCGGCGGCAGGAACTTGTACGTGCGTCCGAAGAACCGCAGGTAGGCTTCCCCCGCCCCGTTACCCGTGCCGAAGAAGTACGGCGGCCACCAGCTTGCGACCTGAAGCGCCAGCCACAGCCCGTAGAACGCCCCGGCGACGCGTAGAGCAACCCGGCTACCTCTCGATGTCCATGCCATCAGGGCGAGTTGGAACCCGCCCAACGCTATATCGAGAGGTTGTTGCGGGTTGCCGCCGGCGAGGTCGTTCCAGGGGAACAGGTCGATCCACTCGACGGATTGAAAGTAAAGGAAAAGCACCATCTGCGGCACCAGTGCGTTGGCCATCGGCCTGCCTCCCCCGATCCGGGCGGCGCACCCCGTTTGTTCCATCCGCGTCCCGTTCGTCCGTCCGCACAATACCCTGCCGCTGGAGGTCGCGCTCGTGGGTCTACCACCCGTGGCTACGGCCCAAGGTACGCCAGGCTCCTTCGAAGCTTCCGCTCGTGCTGGCGTACGTGGGCTTCCATGCGAAGCAGGGTGGCACGCAGGTCGCGGGGTTTCGCTCCGGCTTTGGCACGGATGCCGGGCAGATCCCGCCCGCCGGCTTCGACGACCAGTTGCTCGAGTCGGCGTTGCGCCGCCCTAAGGCGGCGGATGAGCCCGGCCACGGGCTCATCCGCGTTAGCTCGAACGGTCGGGCGTTGAGCTGAGCGAAGGTGCCCACCGGCAGCACCGGTTCCTCGCCCCGGAGCAAGGCGCCGATGGTGCCGGCGTGCGTCTCGTGCCAGAAAACGAGGTGGACGAGCACCTCTCTTGGGCCCCACTCGCCAGGATGGAGCCACGCCTCGGGGAGCCTCGCAATATACGCCGTGAACGACTCCACGGCAGCCCGCAGCCGCAAGGCTGCTTCGCTTGCCGTCGCCGGGCTCGCTGAGCGCGCCACCTGCCGTTTCCCTTCGATCGTTCACCCGACCGGGAATTCAACGCGCGTGACGTGCTGCGACGGGTCCGGTGTCGAAGCCGGATCCGTGAGGTACCACTCCCGCGGCGGCCCCGTCACCCGCAGCCCGCTCGCCTTGATGTGGTCGAGCAGCGCCCGGTACGCATCGCCGAGTTCGCCGTACGGCCCCACGTGCTTCACCCAGGCCACTCGCTTGCCCGGAAGGGTCAGGACTTCGACCGGCCCTGCCGGCGAGTCGCCCCTGGGAAGGGGCTGGCCGACCGGCCATCCGGCAGCAAAGTCGGTTCGCTCGGGGTCGAACTCTTCATCGAAGTAGACGGCTACCGGCGGGCCGTCCGGCCGGCGCCCCTGTTGCACCAGGTACGCCATGACCGCCGCGACCCGGGGGCCAGCCTCTCGCACGGCCCCCACCTTGCGCACCATCATGGCCGTCACCGGCCGTACCTCTTCCACCTGGACGTCGTACTGCTGGATCGATCCGACCGGCGGAGCGCATCCGGCCCGGCGCGACAAGGATGCCAAGGACGACGTCCGTCGGTCATGAGGCCTAAGTCGGCGGCCTCGAGGGCGGCTCGAGTTCCCAGTGACCCCCAGAGCGATGCCCACGTCAGCCTGCGCCAGGGCGGGAGCGTCGTTGACTCCTGTGCCCGGCGACCCCAACGGCTCATCCCCGCCCGGGGGATCATTGCATCTCGCAACGGTGTGAGGGCCGGCGCTTGCCACTGTTGTACGCTATCGGGCCAGCCCCCGGGGAATCGCGGCAAAGTCAGGAGGGATGGTCAGCGTGAGGGGTCGTTGTTGAGCAGTCGGCGCAGCTCTTCGACCGTCAACCCGGCCTGGTCCAGGATGGACATCAGCAGCCGCGGGTAGATGATCTCCCCGCGATGAACCGGAACGGTGACCAACGAGCTCCCTTCTCGCCTCAGGTGATGATGACTGCCCTTGATCCGGACGACCCGAAAACCCGCTCGCTGGAGTGCGCGCACGAGTTCCGCCCCCGTCACCCGGGGTGCCCGAGGGCTCACACAGGCACCTCGACTTCCTCGATGGAGACGTCCACATCGCCCTCTGGGATCGGTTCACCGTTCGCTGCGAGGGCCTGCAGATGCCCCTCGATGGCCTCCCGGACCCTTTCCAGCGCCTGCTGGCGGGTGCTGCCCTGGGTGAAGCAACCGGGCAAGGCTGGCACACGGACCACGTAGCCGGGCCCATCCTCGTCCCACTCTAAAACGACCTTGAAGCGCCGCACCACGGCATCTTCCTTCCCCGACCCTCATGATAGCACGCCAAGAGGCCAGTAGGACGCCACGCGGGGCACAATCCGCTCGCGGGCACAGCAGCTTCTGCTGCCGTGGGTGAAATGCCTGAACTCACGGTCGTCTTGCCCGACCATGTTTCGAGGGATGAGGCCCTTCTTTACCTCGCGATGAAACTTTACGAGGCACGTAAGCTTTCACTGGGCAAGGCCGCCGAGCTGGCCGGTTATTCCGTCCGGGCGTTCGCAGAGATCCTCAACAAGCAAGGGATCTCGGTATTCCGTTACCCGCCTGACGAGCTCGACAAGGACGTGCAGCATGCCCTCGATCCTCATCGTGGATAGCACGGTCTGCATCGCCCTCGAGCGGATAGGGAGGCTGGAGTTGCTGCGTCAGTCCGCGTCCGAGGTGTGGATGCCGCCTGCGGTGCAGGAGGAGATTGGGCCGTCCGTTCCAGCCTGGGCGAGGGTCGTACGGGTCACCGACCAAGCACGAGTTCGGGTGCTGGAGGCCTTTCTGGGAAAGCGCGGCGAAGCGCTGCCATGGGTCGAGCACGTCCAGGCCGATGCCATGTCTCCGGACGCCCTGCGGCGCCAGGCTCGTGGTCATGGACAACCTGTACATGTACGGCCCGCCCGAAGGCCCCATGACCGAGGAGACGCCTCACCGGGCAACGGGCCCCAAGGGGCGGCTGCGCGCCCAACTCGCGCAACTGCTCCTCGATGCGCACCGTTCGGGCCGCCTGCCGGTGGCCATCGGGCGTGCCTCGGACTTCTTCGGGCGCACGCGCAACAACTCGGTGAGCCTGCTCGTCTTTGAGACGGTGGTGCGCAAGGGGAAGGCGTCGTGGCTCGGCAGCCTGGACGCGCCGCGCACCTCGAGCTACCTGCCGGACGTCGCCTGGGGTCTGACCACCCTCGCCGAACACCCCGACGAGGCGTTCGGCCAGGCATGGCACCTGGCGGCAGCCGAACCGCTCACAGGGCGCCAGTTCATCCAGATGGTCTTCGAGGTAGCCGGAAAACCGCTACGCTTCACGCGTCACGCGCCCGACGCTCCGCCTGGCCGGACTCTTTTCGCCGATCATCCGGGAGGTTCTGGAGCAGTTCTACCAGTTCGACCAGCCGTTCGTGATGGACACGACCAAGTTCGAGAAGGCGTTCGGGCGGCGGGTGACGCCGTACCGCGACGCGATTCGCGCCACGCTGGAGTGGTTCCGCGGATAACGCCCGCCCGCGCCGCTCTCATTGCCGGCCGGGATCCCTGACAGACAGGGGTCAGGGATCATGTGGTGAACTGGTTCCAGCCGGGGCCGTTCCCTGTGGCCCAGGCGTGCGACAACCTGATGCGATTGAGGGGGAACCGACCATGACGACGAATGTGTCGACGGAACGGCTCACACGTGCGGTTCTGGCCCTGCTGGACGAGGCGTTCGCCGGACCGAAGGGCGACCAGAGTTGGTTCACGGACAGGGGCCCGAGGGCCGGATTGCTGGGATTCCTCGATGGGATCTCTCACGAAGCGGCGTCCACCCCGCCCGGCCCAGGCAGGGCCACCATCGTCGCTCACGCAAACCACGTGCGCTTCGGCCTCAACCTGGCCAACCGCTGGTTTGGCGGCGAGGACGCCTACGCCTCGGTGGACTGGGCCAAGAGCTGGGCCATTCAATCGCTGGACGCCGCTGGCTGGCAGCAGCTCCGCCAGGAGCTCCGCCGCGAGTACGAGGATCTGCGGCAGTCCGCTGCCTCGGCCGGCAAATGGGTCGACAACGATGTGGCGCTCACGGGAATCCTCGCGCACATCGCGCATGCGGCCTATCACCTCGGCGCCATCCGGCAGATAGCCCGCAGCGTCATGCCTTGAGCCCTACCGGTGCGGGGGTACGGGTGCGGGGGGAGCCACGGATGCGCAGGTGAAGACCGTGGTCGAGTCGCTCGCTGCCGTCCTCGGGTTGGCGCCGGCCGACGCACCACGAGAGGCCAACCCCGGTCTGGCCACGCGTTCGCCATGGTGGATGTCCGGGTAATGCGGGTGGCGGTGGGCGACCGGAGCATGCCGGTGAACGTGCGTGTGCGGTTCGCCCGCCGGATCCTCGGGGCGGTGCTCGTGGCGGTGGTGTGCGTCGTGGACGTGGGCGTGCGCGTGCTCCATCGGCTCGTGTACGTGGAAGTGGCCGTGGCGTTCGCTCAGGTGAACCCAGGCTCCGGCACCCATCAGCGCCCCTGCCGCGGCCAGCGCCGCCGTCACCGGCTCCCGCCACCAGAGCACCGACGCCGCCCCCACGAACGGCGCCAGCGAGAAGTACGCCCCCGTGCGGGCCGTCCCGAGCTCCCGCAGGGCCCGCACGTACAATACCAGGCTCGCTCCGTAGCTGGCCAGCCCCACCGGTGTTGGGTTGATCGTTATTTGACCGCTGTCGTCGCGCACTCGATGAGCGGGAAAGCGCGTGGTCGCCCGATGTCCCGGGCGACCACGCGCTCCTGGGGTGTCAGGATAGCTGGCGACTGCCGGCGTTGTCCTCGGACTCCGACACCTCCGCCCAGAGCAGCGCCAGGCGGACGGCCAGTTCGTAGATGGCGCGGCGGGAGGTAAAGGCCAGCACCACCTCCCGCGAGCCGTCCACCAGGCGCGGCCGGGCCAGGGCACCGGCCCGGCGGGCGCAGCGCCACTCGACGGTGATGGGCGCATGCCCCCGCAGCCAGAGCCGCATGGATCTCACCTCCCGGCCGCCTGGGGCGCCTGCCACTCGGTGGCGATGACCGCCTTGACCAGTTCGCGGTCGACCACGCGCTCCTGCCGAGCGGCCGCCGCCATGAGGCAGAAGTGGGCGAGCTGGTTGATGGGCCGTGGTAGCCCGTTGCAGGCCCGGTGGATGTGGTCGAGGGCCCTGGCGGTGAACAGCTCCTGGTCAGCCCCGGCCAGCTTCAGGTGGTGGCGGATGTAGGCGGCCGTCTCTTGGGGCGAAAGGCCGCCCAAGTGGTAGCTCAGGTCGATGCGCTGGGAAAGCGCGTCGGCGGAGCGAAGGGCCGGGCACTCAGTGAGCGTCCGGGCGCCCGCCGAAAGGGCCGTCCCGTCGCGCATTGGGGGTACCCCTCAAGGGGTATCTTCCGCGCACCGCTGACCGTTGCGGGGCGTCACACTGCACTCCGTGGCGCACGGTGCAGGGCTTCCAGGGGCTTCCGTTTCTAGCTTGGAAGCGACTGGTAGGCAAAGCCCGTGAACTCCTGTCCCTTGCTGACCACGGAAGTGACGCCAAAGTCCACGCCTTGCCACCCAGAAGCACAAAAACGTCACGGCCTCGACCCCGGACCCCGTTCGTGGGATCCATTGGTGGGATCGAGGCCGTGACGTGTGAGGGTTTAACAGCTGTCCCGGCGGCGACCCGCTCTCCCGTGCGGTCGCCCGCACAGTACCCTAGGCGCTGGAGGTTTTCACGGCCGTGTTCGGCATGGGAACGGGTGGGACCCCTCCGCCATGGCCACCGGGAACGGGCTACGCTGGTTTGGGGCCAGCGCCCTGAAAGCTGCACAGTGCGCATGCAACGGCCCGCCGGGTTTCGGGCGGTCAAGCCCTCGACCGATTAGGACCGGGTAGCTGAGGCGGTTACCCGCCGTACACCCCCGGCCTATCACCTGGTCATCTTCCAGGGGTCTTACCCTCCCGAGGAGGGGGGAGATCTCATCTAGGGGTGGGCTTCGCGCTTAGATGCCTTCAGCGCTTATCCCGTCCGCACGTAGCTGTCCAGCCGTGCCCCGGGCAGGACAACTGGCACACCAGCGGTGCGTCCGTCCCGGTCCTCTCGTACTGGGGACGGCTCCCCGCAGATCTCCGGCGCCCGCGGCAGATAGGGACCGAACTGTCTCACGACGTTCTGAACCCAGCTCACGTACCGCTTTAATGGGCGAACAGCCCAACCCTTGGGACCGACTCCAGCCCCAGGATGCGATGAGCCGACATCGAGGTGCCAATCCTCCCCGTCGATGTGGACTCTCGGGGGAGATCAGCCTGTTATCCCCGGGGTAGCTTTTATCCGTTGATCGATGGCCCTTCCACTCGGCACCACCGGGTCACTAAGCCCCGCTTTCGCGCCTGCTCGAGCTGTCGCTCTCGCAGTCAAGCTCCCTTATGCCTTTGCACTCGCAGCAGCGATGTCCGACCGCGCTGAGGGAACCTTGGGACGCCTCCGTTACCGTTTGGGAGGCGACCGCCCCAGTCAAACTGCCCACCAGGTACTGTCCCCGGCCCGGATCACGGGCCCGGGTTAGAACGCCCGCCCGAGAAGGGTGGTATTCCACCGCCGGCTCCACCGGAGCTGGCGCCCCGGCTTCTGCGCCTCCCACCTATCCTCTACATCCCCGACCGGCATCCCATACCAGGCTGCAGTAAAGCTCCACGGGGTCTTTCCGTCTAGCCGCGGGTAAGGAGCGTCTTCACTCCTTCCACAATTTCGCCGAGCCCCCCGTTGAGACAGCGCCCAGGTCGTGACGCCATTCGTGCAGGTCGGAACTTACCCGACAAGGAATTTCGCTACCTTAGGACCGTTATAGTTACGGCCGCCGTTCACCGGGGCTTTGGTTCGAAGCGTCGCCCTGGCGGGCTAACCTCTCCCCTTAACCTTCCGGCACTGGGCAGGCGTCAGCCCCTATACGTCGCCTTGCGGCTTCGCAGAGACCTGTGTTTTTGGTAAACAGTCGCCTGGGCCGTTTCCCTGCGGCCCCCTCGGGCTCGAGCCCGCTCGGGGCTCTCACCCTACCGGGGCACCCCTTCTCCCGAAGTTACGGGGTCAACTTGCCGAGTTCCTTAACGGGGGTTCTCTCGCGCGCCTGTGGCTTTTCGCCTCGCCGACCTGTGTCGGTCTGCGGTACGGGCACCTCGTGCCTGGCTAGAGGCTTTTCTCGGCAGTCCGGGCGTCCCCAGTTCGCACCCTTGCGGGCGCTCCCCGTCACGTCTCGGCGTCGTGGAGCGGCGGATTTGCCTGCCGCTCCCGCCTAGGCGCTTGGACCCGGCCTCTCCACCGCCGGGCTGGCTGGCCCCCCTGCGTCCCCCCCTCGCTCGTCACGGCACGAGGTGGTACGGGAATATCAACCCGTTGCCCATCGCCTACGCCTTTCGGCCTCGGCTTAGGTCCCGACTAACCCTGAGCGGACGAACCTTGCTCAGGAACCCTCCGGCTTTCGGCGGGCCGGATTCTCACCGGCCTTGTCGCTACTTATGCCGACATTCTCCCTTCCGCCCCCTCCACCCGGGCTTGCGCTCGGGCTTCGCCGGAAGCGGAATGCTCCCCTACCACGACCCGGTCTCCCGGGCCGTCCGGCGCTTCGGTGGCAGGCTTAGTCCCGTTCCATTTTCGGCGCAGGGCCGCTTGACCAGTGAGCTATTACGCACTCTTTGAATGATGGCTGCCTCTAAGCCCACATCCTGGTTGTCTGGGCGACCCCACATCCTTACCCACTCAGCCTGCACTTCGGGACCTTAGCGGCCGGTCTGGGCTGTTCCCCTCTTGACGACGAAGCTTATCCCCCGCCGTCTGACTCCTCCGGACCCGATGGCGGCATTCGGAGTTTGAACGGGATCGGTAGCCGTAACGACCCCTCACCCGATCAGTGCTCTACCTCCGCCACCGTCCCCCGGAAGGCTCGCCCTCAAGCGATTTCGGGGAGAACCAGCTATCACCGGGTTCGATTGGCATTTCACCCCTACCCACAGCTCTTCCCAGGTCTTTTCAACGACCACGTGGTTCGGGCCTCCACCGGGGGTTAACCCGGCTTCACCCTGGCCATGGGTAGATCACCCGGCTTCGGGTCGGCAGCAGGCAACTCGTCGCCCTGTTCGGACTCGGTTTCCCTCCGGGTCCGGAGCTTCTGCCCCTTCCCCTCGCTGCCTACCGCCACTCGCCGGCCCGTTCCTCAATAAGGACGCCGTCAGGCCGCCCTGGTCAGGGCCTGGCCCTCCGACTGCTTTGCAGGCCTACGGTTTCAGGTTCTGTTTCACTCCCCGTCAGGGGTGCTTTTCACCGTTCCCTCGCGGTACTGGTCCGCTATCGGTCGCCTGGCGTATTTAGCCTTGGGAGGTGGGCCTCCCCGCTTCCCACAGGATTCCTCGTGCCCCGTGGTACTCAGGTACTGTACCACCCGGATGCCAAAGCTTCGGCTACGGGACTCTCACCCGCTATGGTGGGCCCTTCCAGACCCCTTCGCCTCGCTCCCGCATCCCGGCCCGGGCGGCCACCGCCACCCGCCGTACAGCCCTCCAACCCCGGCCGGACAACGCCGGTGGGCTTTGCCATCCGGCCGGTTTGGGCTCTTCCCCGTTCGCTCGCCGCTACTCAGGGAATCGCAGTTGCTTTCTCTTCCTCCGGGTACTGAGATGTTTCACTTCCCCGGGTTCCCTTCCGACGCCTATGGATTCAGCGCCGGATGCACCGGCATCACCCGGTGCGGGTTGCCCCATTCGGATATCTCCGGATCAACGCCCGCTTGCGGCTCCCCGGAGCGTTTCGGCGCTTGCCCCGTCCTTCTTCGGCCCCAGGCGCCTAGGCATCCACCGTAGGCCCTTCTTCGCTTGACCGCCGAATCACCACAGAAGCCGCGCTCGCGCGCTCCTCTGCGGCCCCGTTGGGCATTCACAAACGCACTGTGCAGTTTTCAAGGTGCTGGCGCCACACGCGGCGCGCTACGCCGGCCATCCTCGCAATGGTGGAGATGAGCGGGCTCGAACCGCCGACCTCCTGCTTGCAAAGCAGGCGCTCTCCCCGCTGAGCTACATCCCCACGACCCTCGAGGCGGCCTCATAGCTGGTGGGCCCAGGTGGACTCGAACCACCGACCTCACCCTTATCAGGGGTGCGCTCTAGCCGCCTGAGCTATAGGCCCGACCACGCAGGGACCCGGCGCCCGGATCCCTGAAAGCTAAACAGTGAGCGAGTCTGGCGTCCTGGCGCGGAGGGCGGGACGAAGCGGTCGTCCGGTCGTTGGGGAGTGGGGTCGCACTCCTTAGAAAGGAGGTGATCCAGCCGCACCTTCCGATACGGCTACCTTGTTACGACTTCACCCCAGTCATCGGCCCCACCTTCGACGGCTGCCTCCCTGGCGGGTTGGCGCCACCGGCTTCAGGTGTTGCCGACTCCCATGGTGTGACGGGCGGTGTGTACAAGGCCCGGGAACGTATTCACCGCCGTATGCTGACCGGCGATTACTAGCGATTCCGCCTTCACGCAGGCGGGTTGCAGCCTGCGATCCGAACTGAGACCGGCTTTGAGGGATTGGCTCCCCCTCACGGGGTCGCAACCCGCTGTACCGGCCATTGTAGCATGTGTGTAGCCCAGGGCATCCAGGGCATGATGATTTGACGTCATCCCCGCCTTCCTCCGGCTTGTCGCCGGCAGTCCCCGGCGAGTGCTCGGCCGAACCGGGAGCAACACCGGGCAGGGGTTGCGCTCGTTGCGGGACTTAACCCAACACCTCACGGCACGAGCTGACGACAACCATGCACCACCTGTGCCCCGGCCCGCCCGAAGGCGGGAAGCCAGCCTTTCGGCCGCCGCCCGAGGCATGTCAAGCCCTGGTAAGGTTCTTCGGTTAGCATCGAATTAAACCACATGCTCCACCGCTTGTGCGGGCCCCCGTCAATTCCTTTGAGTTTCAACCTTGCGGCCGTACTCCCCAGGCGGGGTGCTTATTGCGTTAGCTCCGGCACGGAAGGCCTACGCCCCCCACACCTAGCACCCATCGTTTACGGCTGGGACTACCAGGGTATCTAATCCTGTTTGCTCCCCCAGCTTTCGTGCCTCAGCGTCAGGTACCGTCCAGGTCGCCGCCTTCGCCACTGGTGTTCCTCCCGATATCTACGCATTTCACCGCTACACCGGGAATTCCACGACCCTCTCCGGCCCTCCAGACCGCCAGTCTCCCGAGACCTCACCCGGTTGAGCCGGGCGCTTTCACCCGGGACTTAACGGCCCGCCTACGCACCCTTTACGCCCAGTGATTCCGGACAACGCTCGCCCCCTACGTGTTACCGCGGCTGCTGGCACGTAGTTAGCCGGGGCTTGCTCCGGGGGTACCGTCCTCGCTCGTCCCCCCGAACAGGGCTTTACGACCCGAAGGCCTTCGTCACCCACGCGGCGTCGCTCCGTCAGGCTTGCGCCCATTGCGGAAGATCCCCGACTGCTGCCTCCCGTAGGAGTCTGGGCCGTCTCTCAGTCCCAGTGTGGCCGACCACCCTCTCAGGCCGGCTACCCGTCGTCGCCTTGGTGGGCCGTTACCCCGCCAACTAGCTGATGGGACGCAGGCCCCTCCCCGGGCGCCTTGCGGCTTTGCTGGAGCCCGGATGCCCGAACCCCAGCCCCTCCGGTATTAGCCCCCCTTTCGAGGGGTTATCCCGATCCCGGGGGCAGGTTACCTACGCGTTACTCACCCGTCCGCCGCTGACCGGCCCGGTTGCCCGGCCCGGCCCGCTCGACTTGCATGTCTTAGGCACGCCGCCAGCGTTCGTCCTGAGCCAGGATCAAACTCTCCGCTAAGCTTACCGGCCTGTCCCCAAAGCCCCCACCGGCATCGCCGGCAGGCTTGACCCCGGGCACCGGCCAATCCGTAAGCCCTCGAAGCTCCCCTGATCCCTGACTCCCGAATCACCAGGCCTCCTCGGCCTGGAGCCTTCTCCGTCCGGCCGCTCCGTCTGCTCTCTCCCTGCCGCAGACCCGCCAGACGCTCACTGTTTAGTTTTCAAGGATCCACGCGCCGGCCCTCGAACCACCTGTCGTGTGGCCGTGCGAGAGCTATTCTAGCGGGTGGCCTACCCCATGTCAACCTCACGGAGCGGGTGAAGGCGCGCCCGTCCGGGCGGCCGGCGCCGCCCCGCCGCCCACGGCCTGGCCCGGCCCCCCGATCTGCAGGTTGCCCGTTTGCATCAAGAACGCCGGCACCCTTCCCACGACCTGGTTTTCGACGACCGGGATGCGGGCCTCCACCCTCACCGTATCGCCGATGAAAGGAGCCACGACCGCTACCTGGACCGACACGCCGAGGCCGATGCGGTGCAGCGTCTGGTTGTACCCGGCGTCTCGAAACTCCGAGAACGGCTCGACGGTGAACGACCCCACGCTCACCAGCCGCACCCGCACCGCCGGCCCCCGGCCACCGATGGTCCGCAGGCCGGTCACCTCGCCGAGCGGCACCGATACGTCCTGCGAGGAGAGGTTGCGGAGCTCCCGGTCGAGGCTCTGAGCGGTGCGGGCCATGATGCGGCTGATGGCGAGCCAGTTGTACTCGATCCCCACGACCTGCTGGTCCGATCCCATCCGGTACGTCACCAGGGGCCGCATGCCGGCGGCCTGGCCCACCTGGTCGGCCGCCTCGGCCACGGCCCGGGAGGCGAGCAAGGTGAGCTGCTGGCGGGCCCACCGATCGATGGGCGGGGTGAGCATGCGATCGAGCGCCCACCCCAGGCCAGCCGCGCCCAGCATGAGCGCCACCAGGACCGCCCCGGCCAGCGTTCGCCACTGCCCCGCATTCCTGGACCCGCCGATGGGGCCGCCTGTCCTGCTCAACATTTCCCCCACCGTGTGCTCCCAACATATGCACGCCCACATGCTTTCCCGCCAGACCGACGTATTGTGGTAAGGGAAGTCAACCCTCCCCGGAGCCGGGGAAAGGCGTGATATAATGGGCCGGCTGCCATCCTCTGGTCGAAAGGAGACGGTGGGGTTGGGGACCCGGGCCGTAGGGTCAGCACGGCGGCTGCTGGTGCTGGTGGCGGCCATCGTGATGGCCTCGATGCTCGGGGCCGTGGCCGGGGCCCTGGCAGCCCTGGTGAGGGGCGCGCCCAGCCTGGACGAGCTCCGTTTCGACCCGCGCCAGACGACTTATCTTTACGACCGTAAGGGCCGGGTCATCACCCGCCTGGCCCTCGAGCACCGGGTGCCCGTGAGCATCGACGAGATCCCCAAGGCCATGCAGCAGGCCATCATCGCGGTGGAAGACAGCGACTTCGAGTATCACCACGGGATCGACCTGCGGGCCATGCTGCGGGCGCTTTGGGTGGACCTGCGCACCTGGAGCAGGGTGCAGGGCGGCGGCACCATCACCATGCAGCTGGCGCGCAACGCGTTCTTGAGCCAGGAGAAGACGATCACCCGTAAGATCAAGGAGATGATCTGGGCCGTTCAGCTCGAGCGGCGCTATACGAAGGAAGAGATCCTGGAGGCCTATCTCAACGAGATCTACCTCGGCCAGGGAGCCTATGGCGTCGAGGCGGCCGCGGAGACCTACTTCGGCAAGTCGATCCGGGAGGTCACCCTCGCGGAGGCGGCGCTGCTCGCCGGGCTCGCCCGGAGCCCCGAGGGGCTGTACGACCCCTTCCGCCATCCTGACCGGGCGCTTGCCCGCCGCAACTTCGTGCTCGACCGCATGGTGGAGGTCGGTTACATCTCGCCTCGTGCCGCCGAAGAGGCCAAGAAGCAGCCCCTCGGGGTCAAGCGCCTGCAGCGCGATCAGGGGATTGCCCGATACTTCGTGGACTACGTGGTCCAGGATCTCCTCGACCGCTATGGCAAGGAGATGGTTTGGGGCGGCGGCCTGAGGGTCTACACGACCCTGGACCTCGACCTGCAGCGTGAGGCCGAGGAGACCATCCGCACGGGCCTGCCGGTCTTCTCCAGGGATGCCGACGGCATCTCCCAGCCGGAGGCCGCCATCGTGACGCTCGACCCCCAAACGGGCGATATCCTGGCGATGGTCGGCGGCCGGGGGGAGGATAAGTACAACCGGGCGGTCCTGGCCACGCGCCAGCCGGGGTCGGCCATCAAGCCTTTCATCTGGCTGGCCGCGCTCGATCGGGGCTACGCCACGCCGGCCACGGTGATCGAGGACAAGCCGCTCAGCTTCCCCGACCCCAACGGCGGGCCGCCCTGGGAGCCCAAGAACTACAACAACCAGTTCATAGGGCCCGTCACGCTGCGTACCGCGCTCGAAAACTCCATCAACACCGTGGCCGTGCAGCTCCTGCAGCAAGTCGGCCCGGCCACCGTCATGAGCTACATGGAGAAGATGGGCATCACGACCCTGGTCCGTGGCCCCGGCTCGCCCAACGACCTCAACCTCTCCCTCGCCTTGGGAGGCCTCACCCGTGGCGTTACCCCGCTCGAGATGGCGGCCGCTTACGGGGTGCTGGCAGCAGGGGGCGTCTACTCCAAGCCGCGGGCGATCCTGCGGGTGGACGACGCCAGCGGCTACACGCTCGAGGAAAACCCGCCGCGCCAGAAGGTAGTACTCTCCGAGGTGAGCACCTACCTGCTCACCGACATGATGCGGGGCGTGGTCGAGCGCGGCACGGGCCGGCAGGCCCGGCTGCCGGACGGGCGTCCCGTGGCCGGCAAGACGGGCACCACCCAGGACTATACCAACGCCTGGTTCGTGGGGTTCACCCCGGACCTCGTGACGTCCGTGTGGATCGGCAACGACGTACAGAGCAAACCCATCGTGGGGCCCAAGGGCCAGCAGATCGGCAGCGCGACCGCCGCCAGGCTGTGGGGGCAGTACATGCGCCAGGCCGTCGCCGGCTTTCCGGTACGGGACTTCCCGAGACCGGCGGGGATCGTCGACCACGTCCGGATTGACACCAAGACCGGGCTCCTGGCGCCCCCGGATTGTGGCCTGCCTCCCTCGCAGGTCCGCGACGAGATCTTCGCCAAAGGCACGGAGCCCACCGAGGAGTCGCCCAACTGCCGGCAGCCCTGGTGGCAGATCCCCGATTGGTTGCGCCAGCCCATCGAGGGCCTCTTCGACGGCGGGCGCTGAGATCGGCGATGACCGCCGGGCTCATCACCGGCCCCTGAGCTCGCTTGCCGCTGCAGGCTTCAAGCGAGGCGCACGACGGTGACCCCGTCGCCGCCTTCGGCCGGCTCTCCCGGGGCGTAGGTGCGCACCCGGCTGCTGCGGGCCAGATAGGCCCGGACCGCCTCCCGCAGCGCTCCGGTGCCCTTGCCGTGGATGATCCGCACCTGCTCCACGCCCGCCAGGGTGCAGTCGTCGAGGTATTTGTCCAGCTCTGCCGTGGCTTCTTCGACGGTGCGCCCTCGGAGATCGATCTCCGGCGAGACGGATGTCGCTTTGGCAAGCCCCAAACCCCTGACCTGATCGGCGCCCACCGCACCGGCCGCGCCGGCAGCCGTCCCGGCCGTGCCGCCCTCCCCGGCGGCCTGCCCCTCGCCCGCCTCGATGACCCAGGAGAGCTGCCGGACCGGCACCCGGGTCCGCACCGCCCCCGCTTGCACCAGCACCTGTCCCTGGGGATCGGCCGTCTCCATGACGACCCCTGCACATCGCAGCGGTGCGACCCATACGCGCTGGCCCACCTGAAGCGCTCCCGGCTCTTCGACGCGGCCGCCGACGGCCGGTCCGGCGGCCGCGGCCACGGGCTCCTCGACGGCTCCCACGCTGCCCCCGTCGGAGAGCAGGCGCATCCCCTGCTCCTCGAGCCCGGCCCGGGCGACCGCGAACTGCCGCCGCAACCGGCGCACCTCGTCGATCCGGCCCTCTTTGGCCGCCTTCTTGCCCTCCTCGACCAGGCTCTCGAAGACGAGGCGCGCCCTTCGGGCCCAGGCCTGCGCGTCGTCCATGGCCCGCTGCACGACCTCCTGGCGCCTGCGCCTGGCTTTCTCCAGCTCTGCCTGCAGATGGCGAGCGTGAAGCCTGGCCTCGTCCCGGGCCGCGGTGGCCTCCTCCAGACGTCGCCTGGCCGCGTCGAGCGCTTGTTGGAGCTCCGCAATGAGGGCGTCTGCCCGCACCCGCTCGGCGCCCAGGCGCCGGCGCGCCTCCTCCACCACTTCGGGCGGCAGCCCCAGGCGCCGGGCGATGGCGATCGCCTGGCTCTGCCCGGGCGCGCCCATCACCACCCGGTACGTGGGCTGCAGCGTCTCGGTGTCGAAGCTCACGCTGGCGTTGGCCATGCCCGGGGTCGCGTGGGCCATCAGCTTGAGATCGGTCAGGTGGGTCGTGACGATCACCCGGGCTTTTCGCTCCAGCAGCCGCTGCAGGATGGCGCACCCGAGGGCTCCGCCCTCTTCCGGGTCCGTCCCGGCCCCCAGTTCGTCGAGCAGCACCAGCGTGTGCTCGTCCGCCTCTTGCAGCATCGGGATGATCCGCTGCATGTGCGAGGAAAAGGTGCTGAGGTTGTTCGAGACGCTCTGCTGGTCCCCGATATCGGCCCGCACTCGGGTGAACAGGCCGATCGCCGTTCCCGGTTCCGCCGGGACGTGCAACCCCGCCTGCGCCATCAGCGTGAGCAGACCGACCGTCTTGAGTGCGACCGTCTTGCCTCCCGTGTTGGGCCCCGTCACGACGAGGATCCGGAAACTCCGTCCCACCTCCACGTCGATGGGCACTACCGGCCCCGTGAGCAACGGATGGCGGGCCTGGCGCACCACCACGCTCGGCTCCGCGGTGAGGACGGGAGCCACCGCACGCTGGTCGATGCCGAGGCGCGCCCGGGCCACGATGGCGTCGACCTCGCCCACCGTCGCAAGCCCCTGCTCCAGCGCCTGCCCGGCCTGGGCCACCTCCCTCGTCAGCCGTCGCAGGATTCGCTCGACCTCGGCCTGTTCGCTCGCCTGCTCCGTGCGGACGACGTTGTTGGCCTGCACGACGCTCAACGGTTCCACGAACAGCGTGGCCCCGCTGCCCGACGCATCGTGCACGATGCCCGGCACCATGTGGAGGCATTCCTGTCGCACGGGCACCACGTACCGCCCCATGCGGTGGGTGACGATGGGCTCCTGCAGCGCCTGGCGACCCAGCGGCGAACGCACCAGGCTCTCGAGCGCCTCGTGCACCCGCTGGATGGCCCGGCGCAGGCGCTGGCGGACGGCGGCGAGTTGCGGAGAGGCGCTGTCCAGCACCTCCCCGTTGGGTCCAATGGCCTTGCGAAGCGTTCGCACGAGCGCGCTCGCGTCGGGCAGCCCGTCCGCCCAGGGCCGCAGGGCCGAGCTATCCTCGAGGGACGAGAGCTTCTCTGCGAAAAACTCCCGGAGCCGGCCCATGCCTTCCGCCGCGTCGGCCACCCGCGCGAGCTCTTCCCCGGTGAGCGAAGCCCCGCTGCGGGCCCGGCGCAACGCGTCCCGCACGTCCGGCACGGCAAGCGGTACGCCGGCCGGCGCCGCACCGCTCTCGAGCAGCGCCCGCATCTGGGAAGTCTGGCGCTGCACCAGCTCGACCTCCGCAAGCCGGGCACGCGGCCGGAGGGCCTGGGCCCGCTCGCGCCCCATCACCGTAGCGGTACGCCGGGCGACGGCCGCCACGATCGCGGGAAACTCCAGGATGTCGAGCGTCGTGTCGTCGGCAACGGGCTCCTGCGGCAACGCCCCGACCTCCCCCGAAAAAGGCCAGGGCTATTCTAGCACGCTACAGGCGCAGGCGGCGGGCCAGCCGTTCTTTCCACCGGGCGAGCCACTCGTACCCGTCTTCGTTGATCAAAAGGAAGATGGCGCCGCCCGCTGCCACCACCACGATGATGGCGAAGGCCGTCTGCCACCCGCTCCTGGAGGCTACCCGGTCAACCCGGGTCGGGTCGGGAGGTGGCTGCTCCCTCGGGTTGACGCGGATGCCTGCCAGCACAGCCGGAAAGACCCCTGCCAAGAGGCGAGCGCCCCGTTCGGCCTCCCCGAGCGTGTTGTAGGTGGAGCCGACCTCGGTCAGGATGGCGCGGGGATGCAGATCCTGGTTGTAGTCGCCGGCCGCGTACAGGATGCCCCGGATGAGGCGGGGGTAGGTCCGGTCGGCGTACCCCTTGATGGAGAAGGCGAACGCCTCGTTGGCCCGGATGCCCGGGTTTTGCCTGCCGACCACGAGCAAGACCGCACTCATCGTCTGCCCGCCGATCTCGGTCCGGTACACCCACGCCGGGGGCGTGTCGCGGTGCACGTCGATCAAGCTAGACGGTCTCAACCGCAGCAGCCGCATGGCGGTCCTGCGGGACCGGGCGTACGCCAGGCCGTCGTGAGGGTCGTGGCGAGCGTAGGAGTGATAGACGGGTACCCTGGCCCGGCGGAAGAGTTCGCTCATCACGGCCCCGACTTTGAAGACGTCCCCGTTCCACGGCACGTTGGTGCGGCCCGATGTGGGCAGATACGACTCGTCGCTGTGGGTGTGGTAGATGGCGATGGGGCCTCGCAGCCTCCCGGAGGTACGGGTGCCGGCTGCCGTGGGGGGCGCGGCGGCCGCCTCCGCGACGCTCGGGCCCGGCCCCGAGCCCGGCATGGCCAGCAGCGGGCGCAGCAGCGCCGACCCCGTGCGGACGCGTCCCAGCTCCCGCGCGCGCGCCAGCCCGTCTTTCACACTGACCACTTCGAACATCCGGTCGTCCGGGGCCACGAACCGGTCGCCTGTAGAAAGGGGGAAACCCGTGACGAGAAGCGGCTCTCCATCCGCAGCGACGAGCCGCACGAACCGGTGGAGATCTTCGTCTGCCCCGCTTCCGGCGAGGCGGGCCTCTGCGGCGAGAGCTCCGCTGGTGCCCCAGGACCACGCGAGGACGGTCACGAGGAGCCAGGCGGCCCGGGAGCGGTCCGGCCGTCCGATTCCGCCCATGCCTGTTCCCTCCGGGCAGTAGCCTGCCCGGCCCCGGGCGGATCCCTACCGGTGAGGTTTGACGCTTTGGATGAGTTCTTCCAGCGGGCGGGTGTTGAGCAGGTCGTCGGGAGCGAGGCCCGCGTGGCGGGCCGTCAGCACCCCGTATCGCAGGAAACCGAGCTGGGCCGGCGAGTGGGCGTCGGTGGAGACCACGATCCGCACGCCCAGGGCCCGGGCCCTGCGGGCCCAGCGAGCGGACAGGTCGAGCCGGTCGGGGCTGGCGTTGATCTCGACGGCCGTCCCCGTTTCGGCGGCCCGGTCGAGCACCGCCTCCAGATCCACGGGATACCCCTCCCGGCGGCCCAACAGTCGTCCGGTGGGATGCCCCAGCACCTTCACCGCCGGGTGCTCGCACGCTGCCAGCAGCCTCCGAGTTTGCGCCGCCTCGTCGAGCCGAAAGTGGGAGTGAATGGACGCGACGACCCAGTCGAGCGAGGCCAGCACGTCGTCCGGGTAGTCCAGGGTCCCGTCCGGGCGGATGTCGACCTCCGCTCCCGTGAGCAGCGGGAAGCCCGTCCGCTCCGAAAGCGCCCGCAGGTGCTGGCGATGGGCGCGCAGCCGCTCCACGGTGAGCCCCCGGGCAATCGTGAGGGACGGGGAGTGGTCGGTGACCGCGAGGTATCGCAGCCCTGACGCCCGAGCTCCCTCGACCATCTCTTCGGGCGTCGCCACGCCGTCGCTGGCCACGGTGTGGGTGTGGAGGTCGCCGACGATGTCCGACACCTCGACGAGGCGGGGCGGTAACTCGCCCCGCGCGGCTCGTTCGACTTCGTCCTCCCCCCACCGCAGCTCCGGCGGAATCCAGGGAAGGCCTGCCAGCCGGTACATGTCCGGCTCCGAGGCCGGCGCCCTCGACGGGTCTCGCACCGAGGCCCCTTCCCGCTCCGGCTCGAGGCTCGAGACCAGGCGCAGGCCCTCCCAGCGCCACCCGCGGTCCGCCAGCCTCTCGGACACCTGCTCCACGTGCCGCGCAGGGCCCGTCCGGAAGAAGAGCGCCGCGGCGTACGCCTCGGGCGGCACCACGAGGACCTCGGCCGTCACGCCTCCGGCCACCGGGCCGCTCACCCGCAGCGTCCCCGGCCATGGGCCCGGTTGGAGGAGGGCTTCCGCCCCGAGCTGCACCCGGATGGCGCCGGTTGCCCCCGCCACGTCGGCAGCGGCCACCACCAGCTCGGCCTGCTCGGCCATCTCCTCCGCCCGGCGGACGGCGCCTGCCAGGTCCACGCGCGCAACTCCCGGCAACTTCTGGACGGCTGCCGCCAGTGCTTCCGCCGGGCCGAGCACGTACGGCATGGGATGGAGTCCTGCCTGCCGGTGCCACTGCTGGATACCCTCGAGGATCGCCGCTTCGCTGCGCTGGCCCATGCCCTTGAGCTGCCGGATGCGCCCCGCCCGGGCCGCCGCCTCCAGTTCGGCCAGCGACGCGACGCCGAGCTGTTCGTACAACAGGCGGGCCGTTCGGGCTCCGATGCCCGGGATGGCCATCAGCTCCAGGACGCCCTCGGGGATCTGTTGTTTGAGGCGCTCCAGAAGGCCGATCCGGCCGGTGGACAAGTACTCTTCGATCTTGCCCGCGATGGCGTCGCCCACCCCGGGGATCTCCCGCAGCCGCCCCTCGCGGGCGACGTCCTCGATCGGCTCCGGGAGCTCGAGGAGCGTTCGGGCGATGCGCCGGTAGGCACGAATCTTGAAGGGGCTCTCCGAGAGGACCTCGAGCAAGGAGGCGATCCGGTCGAACTGGGCCGCCAACTCCAGGTTTTTCAAAGGATCGGCCCGCCCCCGAGCGCGAGCCGCGACCGTGCTGACCCGGTGGCCGTACTGCTGCCCTCGAGGGCGGGCAGCGGCGGGAGCATCTCCGGGAAGGCCTGGCGCACCTCTCCCCAGATGTGGGGAAGCACGGCCCTCAACTGCCGGGAAATGCGGGAGTCCGACAGCTCGTCCCTCAAGTCGCCGGGCGGAAGCCCGGCCAACACCACCACGGCGGCCGCCACCACGACGAGCCCCTTGCCCACTCCCACCAGGGCGCCCCCGAGGCTGTCCAGCCACGAAAGAGGGGAAAGCCGCACCAGGTGCGCCACCATCCCCGTCAGCGTCGTGCCGATGGCCAGGATGCCGGCGACCACCACGCCGAAGGCGAGCGCCCGGCTGGCCTGATCCGGCAGCACGGGTAGCCGCTCCACGACCCAGAGGGCGAAGGGCTGGTATAGCCGGGCTGCAGCGTACAACGCCAGGCCCAGCACCAAGAGCTCCATCAGCTCCTGCACGAAGCCGCGCAAGAAGCCACGCAACAGCAAAGCCGCCAGGATGATGATCCAAATCGCGTCAAGCCACGTCCAGGGTGCTTGCCCGCTCACGGCGTGCTCCGTCCCGTTCGGCGCCGCGGCCGGTGCTCCTTTCTCCGCTGCTCCTCGAGCTCCTCGAGGATCTCGAGCGCGCACAGTACCGCAGCCTGGTGCAGGGCGAGCCTGGGGTTGCGCCGGATGACCGCCTGCAACCTCCGGTCGAGCTCCCCCGCCAGAGCCCGGAGGTGCTCCTCACTGGCCGGCCCGCGAAGCGCGTAGGTGCTCCCCGCGATGCGTACCCGCACCGGTTCCCCGCCAGCCGGCCGCTCGTCCCGGGCGCTTTCCAGCGTGGCGATACCCGGGCACCTCCCCGGCTCTAGCCATTCGGGAAGTTTCGAGAGCCTCCTCCAAGGCTAGACCCGCAGGCGGATCCCGTGGCGCTCGAGCCGGTCCAGCAGCTCCAGCCGGGCCCTGTCCACCTCTTCGTCGGACAGGGTGCGATCCGGTGCACGATAGCTTACGGAGATCCCCACGCTCTTCATTCCTGCCGGCAGCCCCGGGCCCTCGTAGACGTCAAAGACGCGCACCTGCTCGGCCCACGGGCCGGCGTACTGCGCCACCAGTCGCTCCACCTCGGCCGCGGGCGTCGCCTTGCCGACCACCAGCGCGAGGTCCCGCTGGACTCCCGGAAACTTCGGCAGCGGCTCTACCCGCACCGGTCTCCTGGCCGAGTACATGGCGTCGAGTGCGAGTTCGGCCAGATAGAGCCGGCCCGGGATGTCCAGTCGCACACAGGCCTGAGCGTCCAGTTCTCCGGAGAAACCCAGCTCCACTTCCTTCTCGCCGGCTGCGGCGAACAGCGACGCCGTCCTCCCGGGATGGAAGCCGGGACGCTCGGCGGCCTGCCAGCGCACCTCGACCCCGAGGGCCTCCGCCACCGCCTCGAGCAGCCCCTTGAGGTCGAAGAAGTCGTACGCCCGGGGCGGGCCGTACCAGTGGCGTTCCATCAGGCCCGGCACCGCCAGGAGCGCGATGGCTGCCCGCAGGGGCTCCTGCGGGAGCAGGCGATCCTGGAGCCTCACCGCCTCGGGCACCGTACCGGCCCGGATGCCGGCCGTCGCGCCGTCGTCCCGGCCGTCCCCGCTACTCCTCGGCAGGAAGACCCGCCCCACCTCGAACAGCCGGATGTCCCCCTGCCGGCGCGCCACGTTGAGCCTGACCGCCCGCAACATCCCCACTACCAGCGTGGTGCGAAGGTAAGCCTGGTCGGCCGCCAGGGGATTGGCGACGGGCACGGCCTGCAACCACTCGTGCTCGGCCGGGAGCCGAAGGGCTGACAGCTCCGCCGGATCCATGAACGAGTACGTCAGCACCTCGTAGAGTCCGGCTGCCGCCAGCACCCGGCGCACCTCCCACGCCCACGCCACCTCCGGAGGCATTCGCCCCGGCGCCGTCGAACGCGGCAGCGTGGTCGGGATGGCGTCGTATCCGCCCAACCTGGCCACTTCTTCGGCGAGATCGGCCTCTTCCTGGATATCGCGCCGCCACGCCGGCACGACCACCGCCAGTTGCCCGGCTCCCGGCGCGGCCGGGTGCACCTCCATGCCGAGAGCTCGCAGGCGCTTGGCCATCGTATCGGGGCCGAGTGACGTCCCCAGCAGGCCATTGACCCGCACGGGGTCGAGGACGACGGTCGTCCGGCGTCCCGTGCCGCCTTGCTCTACCCTCCGGTCGACACTGCCGCGGGCCACCCGGGCGCCCATCTGGCGCAACAGGTGGCAGGCCCGGCGAGATCCCCATTCGGCGAGGTCGACCGGCAGGCCCCGCTCGAACCGGGCGGACGCCTCCGTCCGCAACCCGAGCCGGCGGGAGGTCCTCCGGATGAGGGCCGGATGGAAGGTGGCCGACTCCAGCAGCACGGCCTGGGTACGCGGCCCCACCTCGCTGGCCTGCCCGCCCATGAGCCCCGCCAGCGCCTGGGGGACGGCCGCGTCCGCGATGACCAGCATGGAGGGGTCGAGAGGCCGCTCCTGGCCGTCGAGGGTCACCATCGTCTCGCCCGGGCGGGCCCGGCGCACCACGATGCGATGCTCGGCGAGCCGGTCGAGGTCGAAGGCGTGCAGCGGCTGGCCGAGCTCCAGCATCACGTAGTTGGTGACGTCGACGACCGGGGAGATGCTGCGCATGCCGGCCAGGTAGAGCCGCTGCACCATCCACCACGGCGTGGCACCCTTCGGGACGTCATAGACGAGGCGCGCCACGTAGCGCGGGCAGTCGTCGTAGGACTCCACCGCGACATCGCACGCTCGGGCAGCGTCCGGGTCGGCCTCGGGATACTCCACGGGCGGAAGGTCGAGGGGGAGGTCCCACACGGCCGCGACCTCGCGCGCGAGCCCCACGACGCTCATCCAGTCGGGCCGGTTGGGATACGTCTCGATCTCGAGCACGTCGTCGGCCAGATGCAGGGCCTCGGCCAGGGGCGCCCCGGGCCGCACCCCTTCCGGCAGCTCCAGCAACCCCGACGTGTCCTCTCCGATGCCGGCCTCCCTGGCGCTCAGGAGTACCCCTTGAGAGACGACCCCGCCCATCTGCACCGCCTCGACGCGGCTTTTCATGGGCGCCACGTACGTGCCCGCCGCCGCCACCGGCGCCAGCATCCCCGCCCGGGCGTTGGGCGCCCCGGTGACCACCTGCAGCACGCCGTCGCCCACGTCGACCCGGGCGACGACCAGGTGGCGGCTGGACGGATGAGGCTCCACGGCCACGATACGCCCCACCCGGATTCCCGACAGCTCGCTGGCCGGGCCTCCTGTTGCCCGGCTGTACCATCCCTCGACCGGGATGCCCGCTTGCTGCAGCCGCCTGGCGAGCTCGTCGGCGTCGACGGGCACCTCTACGTAAGCTCGAAGCCAGCTCAGCGGCAAACGCATGCTGGTCCACCTCGCTCAAAACTGCCGGAGGAAGCGCAGGTCGTTTTCGTAGAGCAGCCGGATGTCCTCGATCCCATAGCGGAGCATGGTGATCCGCTCGATCCCCATCCCGAACGCAAAGCCGCTCACCCGCTCCGGGTCGTACCCCACGTTGCGCAGGACCTGGGGATGCACCATCCCGCTCCCGAGAATCTCGAGCCATCCGCTCCCCTTGCAGCTGCGGCATCCCGCGCCCTTGCACACCCCGCACTGGACGTACATCTCGGCGCTGGGCTCCGTGAACGGGAAGTAGCTGGGGACGAAGCGCACCGGGCGTTGCGGCCCGTACAGCCCCCGGGCGAACTCCGTGAGCACCCCCTTGAGGTCGGCCATGGTTACGCCCTCGTCGACCAGCAGCCCTTCCACCTGGTGGAACACCGGCGAGTGGGTCACGTCCGCATCACGCCGGTACACCTTCCCCGGCACGACCACCCGCACCGGCGGATCGCGGCGCACCATCGTGCGGATCTGCATGGGAGAGGTGTGGGTGCGCAGCAGCACCTCGTCGGTCACGTAAAACGTGTCCTGCATGTCCCGGGCCGGGTGGTCCTTGGGGATGTTGAGAGCCTGGAAGTTGTAGTAATCGAGCTCTACCTCCGGGCCTTCCACCACCTCGAACCCCATGCCGACGAAAAGCTCCAGCACGTCCGCCAGCGTCGCATAGACGGGGTGCACTCGCCCCACTGCCGGCTTGCGCCCGGGGAGGGTGACGTCCACCCGTTCCTGCTCGATCCGTTGCCGGTGAGCCTCCTCCTCCAGCGCAAGCCGCCTGGACTCCAGCGCCTGCTCGAGCTGGGCTCTGAGCTCGTTGAGCAGCTGGCCTACGCGGCGCCGTTGCTCCGGGTCGGGTAGCCGCCCCAGGCTGCGCAGCATCGCGGTGAGCTGCCCGTGACGCCCTACGAGCTCGACCCGTACCGCCTCGAGCGCCTTCGGATCCGTAGCCTCGCCGATGCGGCGCATCGCTTCGTCGCGCAGCTGCTCGATGGACGGCCCGTCGACGCCTGCGCTCGCAGGCCGTGAAGCCGGCCGTGACGTGCCCGCGCCCTTCTCTCCCATATACACGCCCCTCCTGACGAACGAAAAAACGGGAAGCGGCTCTTCTCCAAGGACGAGAAGAACCGCTTCCCGCGGTACCACCCTGGTTGGCGCCTGACAGACAGTCTCGCAGGCCACCCACTCGTGCCAAGGGTCCTTCGGCTCGACCGGGCCGCCTTCGACGGCCCTCGACCCCCGAACCCCGCGCCCGATAACGGAGGCGCCCGGCACGGCCTACTTGCGGGGAGCCCGGTTGCCCGGCCGTCCCCTGCGTTGAGCCGGCAGCTCAGAAGCGAACTTCCTGCGCGACCCTGCCGGGGCGGCTTGCAGTCTGCGGCCGTTCCCCTCCCTGGGGCGGGTGCTGCGCAGTACTCCTCTTCGTCATCGCCTGTGACGTGATCCGGATTTACCGAGCGAGACTCTTGACCTGCCGGTAGAGCAGGTAGGCGGTGATGGAACCCGTGGCCTCAAACAGCTTCCAGAAGAAGTCGGCCGTGAGCATCCGACGGAGCCCACCCTCCACGCCGTGGCCGCTCTAACGCTGTGCGCATTATATCACGGGCTCGGTCCTGCTCACAACCGGCCGCCGTTTTCCAGAGCTCGGGCACGCTGGCGGGCCGCCTCGAAGAGGACGATGGCCGTAGCCGTGGCGACGTTGAGGGATTCCACCCCTGCCTCGAGCGGGATCCGGAGCAGGTGGGTGCACTGTTTTTCCATGGCCTCCGACAGGCCCCAGCCCTCGCTGCCCACGACCAGCGCCACCCGCCCGGTGAGGGCTTCGTCGAAGTAACGCCGCCCCCCACGAGGGTCGAGCCCCATGATGGCCCATCCGAGCCGCCGAAGGCGGCCGGCCAGCTCCTCCAGCGCGCCCGGCCGCTCCAGTCGGACGGCGGTGACCCGGAAGACGGCGCCCGCGCTCGCGCGAACCACCTTGGGGTTCCACAGGTCGGCCGAGTGGAGGTCGAGGACGACGGCCCCTACCCCGGCGGCTGCGGCCGTTCGGACGATGGTGCCGACGTTGCCCGGATCCTGGACGCCGTCGACGAGGACGACCGGGGGCTCGAGTTGTTCGGGAGCGGGCAGTGCCGGCTCGCGGGCCGCCACCGCAGCGACGATGCCCTGGGGATGCTCCGTGTCGGCCAGTGCCCGGATGACCCGGGGGCCGCAGGCGTAAACGCGGCTTCCTGCGCTACGGGCTCGCTCGAGCAGCTCGGCCGTCGCCGGGTCGCCCGCCGCCTGCTCCCCGGCCAGGATCACGTCGACCTGTACGCCCGCGTCGAGCGCGTCCTGGATCAGGCGGCGTCCCTCGATAAGCAAGCGGCCCTGGCGCCGGCGCTCGGCCGGCTTCTCCTTGAGCTGCTTGAGGGCCTGCACCAGCGGGTGGCGGGGGCTCTCAAGGAAGGGCTTCGAGCTCTTCGAGTCGCTCATCCTCTCCCATCGCCACCAGCACGTCTTCCTTCTCGATCGTCGTGTCCGGGTTGGGAGCCACGATGACCTCGGTCCCTCGCCGGATGGCCAGCACCGTGATGCCGTACTTGGCCCGGAAGTCGAGCTCCCTGAGCGTCCGCCCGATGAAGCCCTCCTTGGCCGTCACCTCGACGATGCTGTAACCCGGCATCAGCTCGATGTAGTCGATGATATTACCCGACAGCAGGTTGTGCGCCACCCGGACGCCCATGTCCCGCTCCGGATAGACGACCCGGTCGGCGCCCACCCTCTCGAGCACCCGGCCGTGGAGGTCGCTGAGCGCCTTGGCCACCACGTAGCGCACGCCCAGCCCCTTCACCACGGAGGTCGCCAGGATGCTGGCCTCGATCTCGCCGATGGCCACGATGACCACGTCGAAGTTGCGGATCCCGATGGCCCTCATGGCCTGCTCGTCGGTGGCGTCGGCCTGCACGGCGTGAGTGACGTGAGGCGCCATCTCCTGTACCCGGTCCTCGACGTTGTCGATCGCCAGGACTTCCTGCCCTTGCTTGTAAAGGGTGGAGGCGACGCTCGAGCCGAACCGCCCCAACCCTATCACGGCGAACTGGCGGGTACGCCGCCGGCGCATGGCCATCTACCCCACCCCCTGCCAGGAACCCGCGAAAAACCGGCCACGAGGCGTCGGGCCGGCTGCTCGAGCACGATGGCTACCGCTGCCTGATCGCTACCTGGCCCTGCAGGCCGGCCTCACCCCGCCGGCGCCGGCACGGCCAGGGCCTGGCGGGCGGCTTCCACCAGCTGGCCGAAGGCCTGGTCGTCGTGGACGGCCAGGTCAGCGAGCATCTTGCGGTTGATGGCTACACCCGCCCTGGACAGCCCGCTCATCAACTGGCTGTACGACATCCCGTGCATACGGGCGGCTGCGTTGATCCGGGTGATCCACAGGCGGCGGAAGTCCCGCTTCTTGAGGCGCCGCCCCCGGTACGCGTGGCTCCACGCCTTGAGCAGCGACTGGTTGGCCATGCGGAACCACCGGTGGCGAGCCCCCCAGTAGCCCTTGGCCAGCTTGACGATCTTGCGGTGGCGCCGGCGGGTGTACGGCCCACCCTTCACCCTGGGCATGGTGGTCGCATCCTCCTCAGCACGAGCTCACGAAGCACTCACAGGTACTGCGAATAGGGCAGCATCCGGCGAATCCGGGGCATCTCCCGCTCGGAGACGAAAGCGTCCGACGTGAGCCGGCGCTTGCGATCGGGCGACTTGGGCCCCAGCAAGTGGCTGTGATAGGCGTGGCGCCGGCGCAGGCGGCCCGAGGCCGTGGTCCGGAAACGCTTGGCCGCGCCCCGGTGCGTCTTCATCTTCGGCATCTGGCTCGACTCCTTCACCCTTCGGCCGCCGCGCGCCCGCCGGCCACACCGGCCGGAGACCCGGTCGCCTCCACCGGAGCGGCAGGCGCGGCGGCAGGCTTGTTGGCCTGCACGTCAGTGCGGGGTGCCAGGATCATGATCATGTGGCGGCCTTCGATCCGCGGAGGCCGCTCCACCGTGCTGATGGAGCCCAGGCTCTGCGCGAGCTGGTTGAGCATGGTGCGGGCCAGGTCCGAGTGGACGATCTCCCGGCCCCGGAACCGCACCGTGATCTTCACCTTGTCGCCATCGGACAGGAAACGCTCCGCGGCCTTGCGCTTCACCTCGAAGTCGTGGTCCTCGATCTTGGGAGTCATGCGGATCTCCTTGAGGTCCACGATCTTCTGGCGCTTGCGGGCTTCCCGTTCTTTCTTGCTCTGCTCGTACTTGTACTTCCCGTAGTTCATCAGCCGGCACACGGGAGGGTTGGCATGCGGAGCGATCTCGACCAGGTCCAGATCCCTTTCGTGTGCCAGGCGCAAGGCCTCGCGTACCGGCAGGATACCGAGCTGCTGTCCCTCCGGGCTGACCACCCGGACCTCCCTGGCTCGAATCTCCTCGTTGACCCGGAGCTCCTGTCTGATGATCCCACCCCCGCAACGATCCCGGCCGGCGGACAGGTAAACCGTGCCCCGCCGGTACGGTGCGCGGCGATTCTAACATGCGTCCCTCATGGCGTCAACCGCACCCAGCCGCTCACAGCGGCCGCGCCGCCACGTCCCGGCGCGCCAGGCTTCCCCATGGACGGGCCGACCTCTTCTTCAGCGCCGTGCGGCGGCCTCCTCCACGAGGCGTCGCTCCAGCTCCTCGAGGCCCATGCTTCCCAGGTCCCCTTCCGACCGGTGGCGCACCGCCACCAGGCCCGACTGGACCTCCTTATCCCCGATGACCACCATGTATGGCACCTTGCGCACCTGGGCGTCCCGGATCTTGTAGCCGAGCTTCTCCTCCCGGGCGTCCACCTCCGCCCGCAGCCCCGCCGCCACCAGCCGCCCCGCCACCTCCCCGGCCCTCGGCGCGTGCCGGTCGGCCACCGGGATGACCCGGACCTGCACCGGAGACAGCCACAGCGGCAGCGCCCCGGCGTAGTGCTCGATGAGTACGGCCAGGAACCGCTCCAGGCTCCCGAACAGCGCCCGGTGAATCACGACCGGGCGGTGCTTTTGCCCGTCCTGCCCCACGTAGGTGAGGTCGAAGCGCTCGGGGTTCATGAAGTCGAGCTGGATCGTCCCGCATTGCCAGCTGCGGTTGAGGCTGTCCCGCACGTGGAAGTCGATCTTGGGCCCGTAGAAGGCCCCTTCTCCCTCATGGACCTGGTAGGGCCGGCCGCTCTGATCGAGCGCCTCCCGGAGCGCCGCCGTCGCCTGATCCCAGAGCTCTTCCGGGCCCATGGCGTTGTCGGGGCGGGTCGACAGCTCGATGCGGTACGCAAAGCCAAACGTGCCATAGATGTGTTCGATGAGCTCCAGCACCCCGACGACTTCCTGGGTGATCTGGTCGGGGCGCAGGAAGAGATGGGCGTCGTCCTGGGTGAACGCTCGCACCCGCTTCAACCCGTTGAGCACGCCGGACAGCTCGTGGCGGTGCACCAGGCCGAATTCCATGAGCCGCAGGGGCAGATCCCGGTAGCTGCGCACCTCGGAGGCGTAGATGAGGAACGCGCCGGGGCAGTTCATGGGCTTGATGGCGAAGCTCTCGCCCTCGATCTCCGTGAAGTACATGTTCTCCCGGTAGTGGTCGTAATGCCCCGACCGGCGCCAGAGCGAATCCCGCAGCACCAGGGGCGTGCTCACCTCGAGGTAGCCGCGGCGCTGTTGCTCCGCCCGGGAGAACTCGACCAGGGCGTTTCGAACGATGACGCCCGCGGGCAGCCAGAACGGGAACCCCGGGCCCTCGTCGGCGAACAGGAAGAGGCCGAGTTCCCGGCCCAGCCGGCGGTGATCCCGGCGTGCCGCCTCTTCCAACATGCGCAGGTGCTCCGCCAGAGCCTCGTCGGAGGCGAAGGCCGTCCCATAGATGCGGGTCAGCATGTCCCGGCGGGAGTCGCCCCGCCAGTAAGCCCCCGCCAGGTGGAGCAGCTTGAAGTGGCCCAGGTGACCCGTGCTCGGCACGTGCGGCCCCCGGCACAGGTCGATGAACTCTCCCTGTTTGTAGAGGCTCACTTTCGGCTGGTCGACCAGCTCTTCCAGGATCTCCACCTTGTAGGCGTCTCCCCGCTCCCGGAAAAAGCGCAGGGCCTCCTCCCGGGGCCACTCCTCGCGTTCGACGGGCAGGTCTTCGGCCACGATGCGGCGCATCTCCGCCTCGATGGCGGGCAGGTCGTCGGGCGAGAGCGGGCGCGGGGGCGCCACGTCGTAGTAAAACCCGTCTTCGATGGTGGGGCCGATCGCAAGCCGCGTGCCCGGCATCAACCGCTGCAGCGCCTGGGCCATGAGATGGGCGGTGCTGTGCCGGACGACGTCAAGCCCCGCCGGCGATTGTGCGTCCAGGAGCTCGATCTCACCGCCCTCGCCGACCGGCGCCTTCAAATCCACCAGCGTGCCGTTGCGCCGCGCCACGACCGCATCCCTGGCCTTGCCGGGCGCAAGGCGCAGCGCGACTTCCTGGACACTCTCCCCGGGCTCGGCCCACGAGGGCTCCCCGGCCCCTTTGATCCACACCTGCACCCGCTGTCCCGTCACTGCCATGCCTCCCGCCTCCTTCTCGCGCCGGCAAACGAAAGGGTCTCCCGTCCCTGCCGGGACGGGAGACCCGTGCTTCCACGACGTCGGTCGGACTCCCGCGGTTCCACCCTGCTTGGTGACGGCCCCTGAGCTTCACGTAACAGAGAGCCTCGGGGCTTCACCCGCTCCGGCGGCTGTAACGGGCCTCCCGGCGACGCCTACTCGGCCGGCCCTGCGGCCTTTCGGATCGCGGCTCCCGGGTGGTCATGGGCTCGGGCGGCCAGCCGGAGCTCCCAGCCTCGCCCTGCGAGGCTCCGGCTCTCTTGATGGCGCCGGCTGAGCCCACGGGTCCCGATCCTCGCCTCATGGCGAAAAAGCCTGGGCTGAGCTGCCCGTGGCTTCTGGCTTGCCCTCATGTTAGCGGAGCCGCCGGCCCGGGTCAAGGCCACCAAGCCGGCTAGGGCCACAGGAGCAGCATCTGGACGACTCCCACGAGAAAGCCCATGACGGCGCCCAAAACCTCGATCCAGCGCAGCTCCCGGCCAATCAGCCGGAGGATGATCCCCTCGAAGTCGACCAGGTCCAGCTGCTCCAGCTTCTCGCCGAGCAGCGACGAGACCCGCAGCTGCTCCTGCAGACGCTCTTTGAGCCGGTCCGTGATCGCTTCCATCGCCCGGCCTGCCTCCTGCCGGGTAACCCGGACGGCGTACGCCACCATGGCGTCCCGCACGCTTGCCGGCAAGAAACGGGGCAACTGGGTCTGCATGCGGCGCGCGACGTATCCTTCCAGGACCCATACCGCCTCTTCCCGGTACCGGGCGCCATCGATCCCCGCGACCAGATCCTCGGGCCGCAGGAGCTCCCGCTCGACCAGCTCGCCGATGCCGCGCGCGATCTCATGCTGGCGGCGCGGGAAGATGCCCTGCAGGTACCAGCGCGTGCCCCAGATGCGAATGGGCCGGATCGGCCAGAAAAGCAGGCGTACGGCGGCGACGTTGGTGATCCACCCGATGCCGGCTGCCACCAGGGGCACCGTCAGCAGCCGAAGTGTAACCACTTCCCTGCCCCCCCGTGCCACCGGCTTTCTCCGGCCCTGCCGGCGTCACCTCGATATCAATGGGCCGGTGCCGGCGTCGGAGAAGGCGAGGGTGTGCTGGCCGCCTGCCGGGCGCTGCAACGGGGACATCCCCGGCACGTGTGGACCCGCCCCGGGAAGGCCGCCCGCACGGCGGACTGGATGGTCGCCTCGTCCGGCAAGTGGATGAAGATCCGCCGCGGGTTGAGCCGGACCAGCTGGGCGACGGCGACCTCCTCGGTGAAGCTGTCGGACGCGCTGGTGTCGCCCGGATAGCGCCGGGTAGCCGGCATCCCCCACCGGTCCACGATCCGCAGCTTGCCGGCGCTGCCTCGCAGGACGTGCACCTCGTAGATGCGGGGCGGCGGGCCCAGCCACAGGCTGCGCCATGGTCCGGTGCTCCGCTGCTCTTCTCGCTCGGCCGCCAGTTCCCCGACGGCAGCGGCTGCGGCTCGCCGCAGGGCCTGCACGTAGGCGCCCAATCGAAACCAGACGATCCCCTCGAGCACCAGGCCGTCGGGGCGTTCCGTCAGGCTCTCCAGGATCTGGCGCGCCACGCGCGCGTGCCATCTCGCCAGGTTCGTCGCGCCGGTGCGCCCCTGGCCGGCCGTCCCTGCCGGGGGAGCTGTCACAGGTGGCGTCATGCCGCCATTTGCCCCGTCCCCCGCATCGGGACCTTCCACGAGCTGCCGGGCAAGCTGCAGGGCCCTGGCACGGCGCGCCGCCGACAAGTCGTAGCGGCGCCGCCGGGCCTCGGTCGCCAGGAAGCGGGCGAGCCACCGGTCCGTCAGGGGCCCCAGCACCGCGTCCGCCAACAGGCCCGCCAGGTGCGACCGCAGGATGGGCGCCCACGCCGAAGCCGGACTGCCCGGACCGGCAGGCCCGTCGGCCGGCCCCAGCTCGTAGACGAAGAAGGTGTAGGAGCCGTCGACCCTCTCGGTCACCCGGGTCATGATGCCCTTGTCGCTCAGCATGCCCACCGCCTGGTCGAGGCGCGAGGCCACGACCTCCCGGTGGCTCCGCCAGACGCCAACCGTCATCATGGTGCATCCCCGCACAGCATCCCCCGGGCGCCGTCCCTTCATGTCCCGGGCGGGTCCTCCGGCGGAGCGGTACATACTAAGCCTGCCGACCGACGATGATCAGGAAGGGAGGCGATCCAGCGGTGGCACACCTCACCATGATGGAGCTCGACACGCTCCGCCACTTCATCGGCGAGGAGAGGCTGGCGGTGGAAAAGCTCAACCTCTACGTCCAGAACTGCCGCGATCCCGAGCTGCGCAACCACCTCCAGCACCTCGCCAACGAGTGCAACAACAACGTGCAAAAGCTCCTCGGCTTCCTCGGCTGAGGGAAGGAGGCAACGGGTCCGTGCCTTTCACCGACAAGGAAATCGCCTCGGACGTGCTCGACATGCTCAAGCACCGGGCGACCGGGCTCACCAAGGCCGCCATCGAGTGCTCGGACATCAACTTGCGCAACACCCTGCTCCAGATGCGCCAGTTCGACGAGGGCGCCCAGTGGGAGCTCTACCGCCTGATGGAGCAGAAGGGCTGGTACCTCCCCTCGGGCAGGGCCGACGCCACCGAAATCCAGAAGGTCCGCCAGTACTTCCAGGGCGTGCCTGTCCAGGCAGGTGCAGGCTACATGCGGGACGGCGGCGGGTTGAGGGTGTAGCGACCCGCGTTGCCGCGCCGGCTTCCTGCGGACTCGGGCGGGCCCTCCCGTTGACGAGGGCCCGCCCTTCTCGTATCATGAGCCTGGGCGCTCTCAGCAGCGGGGCGGCGTAGCCAAGGGGCCAAGGCGGAGGTCTGCAAAACCTCTACTCGCCGGTTCGAGTCCGGCCGCCGCCTCCAGTAACGACGAGGCTTTCCCGAACTCCGGAATGGCAACGCCCCCTTTCTGCTATTCCATTTGCCAATCCGCCCGCCTGTCTCCCCCACGACCCACCCGGGGTGATCGATCCGCGGGTGGCAGGTGGGCCTGGCACCCAACCCAAAAAGCCCCGACCACGGGGCCTCTGGCGTCCAGACAGGAACGCATCCTGCCATTCCTGCCATTCCCGCTACGTCGCTTCCTGCCCACCCCCTCGGAGGAGCCGGTCAAGCTCCTTGTCCACCTGAGGGCCAACCCCTGGCAGCAAATGGGAGTAAGTGTCCATGGTGACCCGGGTGGTGCTATGGCCCAAGACCTCCTGCACCACGTTGGGGTGGACCCCCTGGGCCAGTAAGAACGAGGCACCATGCTTTGGACGTGATGGCCGAGCGGAAAGTCACCGAGGAACTGGTGGCCGAAACGGTCATAGTGCGGAGACGCAGATACTCCAGCTCGGCTCCCGCTCTGCCAGAAACGGGCCGCCGGGCCGCCGGACGACAGCCGAGTTCTTGGTCCCTTCCCAGTGGGGCGACCCCCCGATACAATGGCGTCGGCAGCGCCTCTCATCTCATCAAGAGCGTTTCCCTGAAGCACAGGAGTCGGAAGAAACATGCGACAGCAAGAGCGGCCCATTTCGCTGCCGCTGTTGTACTTGACCACGGCCAACTTCGGCGTTCTGGGTCTCGTCATCCTGTGGATGAGCCACAGTGGTGACCACGGTTGGTGGACGCGCTTCGTGGCGCGGCCGGACCCCTGGCAGGTCTTGGGTTGGGGAACGGCTCTGGCCCTCGCCGTCGTAATGTTTGAGATCGCCGTGGCCACCCTGCTGCCCGACCGGCTGTGGGCCGACGACGGAACCAATGCCTATCTGAGCAACCTGAGCCATCTCCACATCTTCTTGCTCATGGCCCTGACTGCCGTCGCCGAGGAACTCTTCTTTCGCGCGGCCATCCAATCGCTCCTCGTGGACTGGCTGTCCTCCGCCCTCTTGGGTATCCCCATCGCTGCGGTGATCTTTGCAGCGACCCACGTCCGCTATCTCAAGCAACCCGTCCTCCTCGGTGGAGCATGGGCAATCGGACTGGCGTTGGGTCTCGGCTACTGGCTCACCGGAAGCCTGTGGACCTCAGTGTGGGCTCACTTTCTTATCAACTTCGTCATGAGCGTGTTTGGCAAGAAGGGGTGGTTCTTGCCCCGCCGGGAACCGCAGGTGAGCGGCCGAGAAGATTGACGCGCGCTGAGCGACGGACCGCCCCGGCCGCACCCCGCTTGCGGCCAGGGGGCGATGGGGCATCCGCCGAGCCTGGTAGCCGGTGGCATCCCGGCGTTGCCCTTCCTGGCCGTGGCCGTTTACCTCTCACGAGACGTCAAGCGCGGGTAGCCCAATCGTACGGCGGCCCCGGCCTGCGCAGCCGCGAACATGGCGTTGGCGCCGGTGTTGGAGCCCGTGATGAATCCTCCCAGGGCTCCCACCCACGGCGCCAGCGCCAGGTAGCCCCACCGGAGCTCGGACGCCTCCTCCGCCAGGGCCATCGCCATGCCGGAAACCCTCATCACGTTGCCCAGCAGAACGAAAAGCACCGTCGTCAACGCAGCGGGCGCCCAGCGAGCCAACGCTTCCCGCAGTGCCGCCGCTACCGTGCGCAGGCTCAGGCGAAACCACAGGGAGGCGAACCCACAAGTCGCCCAAAGCCACGGCAGGGAGCTTCCGGCTGCCGCCTCCAGGCTCCATCCCATCTTAGCCGCCAACGAGACGACCCCCGGGGACATCACCAGAAGCCCCACCAGCGCGACGTATGGCACAAGCGCTCGAACGACGGGCATCTCCTCCTCGGGCCGCGGCGCAGCCCGCTCCCAGGTTGACCCCCTGGTCCTCAGCGGATCCCTGCTGGCTCGCCCCATGACCAGTCCCGCGCCGATCCCCGCCAGGCTCCCCAACGCCCCGGCCGGTGGGGTACCGGCAAAACGGTTGGCCAACCAGATACCTCCCCACAGGCTCGCCGCCGCGATGAGCAGCTTACCTGTTTGGCGAGACGCCTGGCGCCACCCCATGCCCACCACCATCGCCGCCCCGCCGCAGATGAGAAACACGGGCAGGGACAAAGCAGCGCTGGCTTCTCCCAGGCTCTGGAATGACACCCCGGCAAGCTTGGACGCCACCAACGTGCCCGGAGCCAGGGCCCCGCAGGGGACGGCCACCAGACCGAGCAGGGCCAGGATGCCGGCCTCCTGCGGGGCAAATCCCATCTGCACGAACAGGGGATAGGTGACCACCGCCCCCACGCCGAAGCCCGTCACCGACTCCACGAAGGGAGCCACCCCCAGCGTCATCAGCAGCAACCGACCCGCCGGGTCGGCTACCTCCCGTGCCAGCCACGCCCCGACGGTCCTGTAGGCCCCGGCGCGACGCATCAGCTCGTAGAGCAGCACGCCCCCCAGCATGATCGCGCCGACCTCGGCCCCCAGCGCCAGCGCATCGGGCACCGCCGCCTGGAGCACGGGCCACGGCGGCCCAACGGCAGGCTGATGTCGGAACCGGGGAACGGGAGGCCAAGACCCCATTCATGGCGGAGATCCATGTCCGTGAACACAACATGGGCTCCCAACCAGGTCCGGGCAAGGTCGACGAGTTGGCGGCAATGGGGTTGATCCGATCCCGTGGACACCTGCACACTTGGGGCGGAGCCCCAACAAGGAGGGTGTCCCGTGCCACCAACCCGACCTCCCTATCCGCCGGAGTTCCGCGCCGAGGCCGAGCGGCTCGTACGCACCTCCGGCAAGACGCAGAAGGAGATCGCCGCCGACCTCGGGGTCTCCACCGAATCCCTGCGCAAATGGGTGCGGCAGGCCCAGATGGACGCCGGCGAGCGCGAGGGCCTGACGACGACCGAACGGGAAGAGCTGCAGCGGCTGCGCCGGGAGAACCGCATCCTGCGGGAAGAGCGAGCGATCCTGAAAAAGCCGCGGCCTTCTTTGCTCGGGAGACCGACCGGACCCGGTAGCCGCGTTCCGGTTCGTGGAGCACCCGAAGGCCGAGCACGCCGTCGCCATGCGGTGTCGGGTGCGGGACGTCTCCACCAGCGGGTACGATGCATGGCGCCGTCGCCCGCCCTCCCGGCGGGCCCAACAAGACCGGGCGCTCATGGATCGCATCCGGGCCATCCATGTGGCCAGCCGGGGCACGTACGGAGCGCCCCGGGTGTGGGCGGAGCTGCGCATGGCTCACGGCCTCTCCTGCTCTCGCAAGCGGGTGGCCCGGCTGATGCGGCAGCTGGGCTTGCAGGGAGCCCATCGGCGCAAGACCCGGGGCCTCACCCGCCGGGACCCCCGCCGGCCGGTCTTCCCGGACCGGGTGCAACGCGTCTTCGCCGCCGACGCGCCCAACCGCCTTTGGGTGGCCGACCTGACCCAGCACCCGACCGACGAGGGGTGGCTGTACCTGGCGACCGTCCTCGACGCCTTCTCCCGCCGGGTGGTGGGCTGGGCCATGGGGGAGCGGCCCACGGCGGAGCTGGCCATCGACGCCTTGAACATGGCCGTCGGGAATCGACGGCCCCGGGGCGAGCGGGTCCATCACTCCGACCACGGCGCCCCGTACACCTCCCTGGTCTTCAGCCGCCGCCTGGAGGCGGCCGGGATCCTGGGCTCCATGGGCTCGGTAGGCGACGCCCTGGACAACGCGGTGGCGGAGAGCTTCTTTGCCACGCTGCAGACGGAGCTGCTGGACCGGAGGTCCTGGCCGGCCCGTCAGGCCCTGAAGACGGCCGTCTTCGAGTCCATCGAGGCCTTCTACAACCGTCGTCGACGCCACTCGGCCCTGGGATACCTGAGTCCGCAGGACTTCGAGAGGAGGTGGCACCTCCACCACGAAGTCCCCGCTACGGCTGCTTAGCCACAGGCTGTCCACAGGAGCGGATCAACTCCAATACGGGTCTGACCCTAAGAAGACCCGATAGCCGCGTGCCACGGTGTTCACTCCCGGTCACAAAACAGCATTTCCGACGGTTCGCCCAACAGGTGCCGCGTTGCCCTTGGTCACAAAACGAAGGCATGGCTCCCACCCGACACTGTCGGCCCCATGCTGAAGCTGTGAACCGCAGCGGCCGAGCGTTTGACCCTCGTGTTGCAGGAAGGCGGGCGAGGCGAACATATCCGAGGTAAACCGACCGGCCTCAGAGCCTCTGAAGGGGGATGTCCGCCACCGCACGCGGACGCCCGCGGGGTCGGACGCGGTATACTTAGACCGTCAGGTGAAGGAGCCGACCGCCACGGAAGAGCTGGTTTTCACCAAGCATGCGACAGACGTCATGGCGGAACGGAGGATTGACGAGAAGCTCGTCCGCGAGACGCTCACGTCTCCCGACCTCATTCAGCGCCAGCCGGACGGGACGACGCACTGTATCCGGATGTTTGCAGACCGCGGCGGTCGCTGGCTTCGGGTGGTCATCGCTGCGAGCGGAGCGCAACGAAAGGTCGTAACAGTGTTCTTCGATAGGAGGCTACGTGGCCGCCGTGCGCATCATGCTGGACCGTGAAGCGGATGCCCTGTACGTGCGCCTCAGCGAGGCGGAGATCGTTGAGTCCGAGGAGGTCGCACCTGGCGTAATCGTTGACTATGACGCGACCGGTGCGGTCGTCGCCCTCGAAGTGCTGAAGCTCGCTTCCCGCTTCGGAGAGGCCACGGTGTCTTCGTTACAATTCGATGCCGACTGACCGGCTTCCATCGTCGCCGGGCCAGCCATCACCCGCACGCTGGCCCCCTATCACCCTGCCCGGGGCCGTGACCAGGTGGAGTTCCTCCGCACTGGGCGGAGGTGTTCCGGGAAGTCGACCTCCAGGTTCTGCAGTGCATCCCTGGCACGACCGAAACGCGTGTTGGCCCGGGACGCGCCATGTAGAATCAGGGGCGAGCCGGCTGCTGGAGTTCCGGTTCGACCTCGGCCAAAACCCCGACTCTTCTTAGTCCATCGGCACCGCATTCGCCTAGTCCGGCGCCGTCCCGCCATCACCCCGGCCCTGGCCGCCCCGGCTTCCGGACGAGGCCGTTCAGGCCATTCTCCCCCATCACGAAGCTTGGAACGGCTTCGGCTATCCGGACGCCCTGGCCGACGAGGCCGTCCCGCTTCTGGGGCCGTGGAGGCCGGGATCTTCTCGTTCATGGGTACGAAGCCCTCCCCAGGTGCTTTCCGCGCGGCTTCTTAGGCCGGAAACCTCCACCCGCCGACTCGGTGCGAGGCGCAGGACGGGAGAGGGTCGGTCGTCCTCACCGGCCGAGCTCGGGGCCAGCGCAGTGCCGACCCTGCAGCACCATCACCACGAAGTCCCGGACCAGGCGCACCTGCTGGGGTGTCGCGGCCGCCAGAAGCTCGTGGATCTCGGCGCGCAGGTCCTCGGCCTGTCCGGAACGCTGCCCGGGCTGCAGGGTGGCGCGCAGCACGTCGGCCGCCGAGACGCCCAGCGCGCCCGCCAGCCGGGTCAGCACGTCCAGAGAGGGCATGGCCCGGCCGCCTTCGATGCGGGAGATGAAGGTCGGGTGAATCCCCGCCTTCTCGGCGAGCTGCTCCTGCGTCAGGTTTTGCTGCCGGCGAAGGGCTCGAAGATAGCGTCCGAGTTCCTGCTGTCGGCTCTCCATGGTGGCGGCCCTCAAAGGCATCATTCCTTGCGGCAAGGTCGGAAGGAATAGCTGACAGTCTATCGAACCTGACTAACGATCAAGCTCGGTCGGACGGACCGGGCACCCGTGGGGTTGGGGGCACGTGCCGTACCGGATGCTGCGGCCGGTGCGGGTCCTCTGGTGGCTGGCGCCGGGGGGTTGGCGCCTGTACCGGGACCGCGCCGGCCGGTGGTATCTTGTGCATCGGGCGACGGGAAGGGTGCGCGCCCTTGGCGGGCGCCGGCCTGCGGCGTAGCCGGGGGCAGGGCGAGGACCTGACGCCGCTGCAAGGCTACATCCTCGCCCATGTACAGGCGCGCTGCGCCAGCGGCGCTAGGGTCGTCCCCTCCCGGGACCTGGCCGCGGTCTTCCGCATCTCGCATGCGTATGCACGGGAGCAGGCACGTGCCCTGGTCCTCCTGGGCTTGCTGGAGGTCCGCCCGGGACGGGCAGGCGGATACCGCCCGCGCTCCTCGAAGCCCAGCCCAGCGGAGCGAAGCCGGCCGCGGTAGGACGGGGGCCGGCCATGCCGGCCAGCCTGCCGACCCTGTAGTTAACCCCCGGCCCTGGGCGAACCCCTGGGTCGGGGGTGATGTAGCCGTGTCCCTGTGCGTGGGGATGGCCCGAGCCATCTGGGAGCGGGCGCTCGGCATTCTCCCGTGGGACCAGAGCGGCGCTCGCAGACTGCGCGCGTACTGGGACCAGCCGGAGCACGCCGCTATCTACGCCCACCTGATGGGTGTCCTGCGGGAAAGTCCCCTGATGATGCAAGCCCTCCGCCAGCCCTGGGAGGTCCAGGAGGTGCGGGAGGTCGTCGTCCGGTTTTTCGAGCCGGACGGCAGTTGCGAGGTGGAGGGGATCCGCTATGGCCGACCTGCCGGCGCCTCCGCCGGGTGAAGCTGAGGTCCTGGACGGGTGGCTGGCGTCGCACCAGGGAAAGGGGGTGGAGCGCTACACGCACGGAATCCAGGTAGCGTTCCCTCCGCACGAGGCCCGCGCCACGATGGAGAAGCCCCGGGATCTGCTCACCCGCCATGCGTCGACAGGTGGTGCGCGATGACGATGGCCCCCGTCCAGGGCACCCTGGACGAGTTCGACGTCGGAGCGTCGGAGTGGCCCGGCTGGCTTGCGTGGCCGGCCCGGTACGCCGAGCATGCCGACGCCCTGGTGACGGGGGTCGGGTTTCTGCAAAGGCCCCTGCACAATCGGTCTCACGGATATGAACGAGGCCGTCAACCCCCACGTGTGCTCCACCGGGGTAGAACCGGACCGGGGATGTCGTCGACGGTTGGCACTCTGATATCCGCGGGTTGGCTACCGCATGTTACGCCATCCGTCGGGGAGCTGCCTCGAACTGGGGACGCACGTGCGGCCTCAAGGCCGTGTGCATAGGAGACTCGAGGATTCCCCCCCGGTCCCCGGTCAGTTCCGGCTCACCCGGTCGGCCGGATCCTTGTTGAGGCCTCAAGACGCCTGCTGTCGCCCCTGGTCGTCCGGTCCGGCCGCTACCCGAGCCTGCTGCCCTCGACATGGCATGCAACGGCCCAGGCAAGCCCCAACGCCCACGTACGCTTGGTGCTGGGAGAGGCAGCCTGGGCCTGTCGGCATCGGCCCGCGGTGAAGGCCTCCTTGCGGGCTCGCCGGAAGCGGGCTGATCCCGAAGTGCTACGCATCCCCCTCAAGGCGCAGGAGCAGCTGCATCGCAAGTACTGGCGCTTGCTCGGCCGGGGTAAGCCGTCCACTGTGGCGGCGAGCGCGGTCGCTCGCGAGCTCTGCCCTTCTATCTTTCACTCGACGGGGAATTCCACCCGCGTCACGTTCTGCGACGGGTCCGGTGTCGAAGCCGGATCCGTGAGGTACCACTCCCGGGGCGGCCCCGTCACCCGCAGCCCGCTCGCCTTGATGTGGTCGAGCAGCGCCCGGTACGCGTCGCCGAGTTCACCGTACGGCCCCACGTGCTTCACCCAGGCCACTCGCCCGCCCGGAAGGGTCAGGGCTTCGACCGGCCCTACCGGCGACTCGCCTCTCGGAAGGGGCTGGCCGACCGGCCACCCGGCAGCGAAGTCGGTTCGCTCGGGGTCGAACTCTTCATCGAAGTAGACGGCTACCGGCGGGCCGTCCGGCCGGCGCCCCTCTCGAGCCAGGTATTCCATGACCGCCGCAACACGGGGGCCGGCCTCTCCTACCGCCCCCACCTTGCGCACCACCATGGCCGTCACCGGCCGTACCTCTTCCACCCGGACCTCGTACTGCTTCATCGGACCTTCCGCCTCCTCCCGGCATGGGGCGAGGGCACTCAACCACGCCGCCGCTCGGCTCGCGGCGCCGGCGTAGGATGCAGCGCGGGAGGCGAGGAGGGCGTGCTGGCGCTCGAGCGCACCGCGCAGGTCGGCCCGACCCTCGAGCACCTCGCGAATCTCCTCCAGCGTGAACTCGAGCGCCTTCAGGCGCTTAATGAGGCGCACCGCGGGTAGCTGCGAGGCGTCGTAGTAGCGGTACCCGCTCGAGCTCACCTCCTTCGGCTTCAACAGGCCGACCTCGTCGTAGAAGCGCAGCGTCTTGACCGACAGCCCCACGATGCGGGCGAACTCCCCGATGGTATAGGCCGCCGGCATGCCCACCGCCTCCGTTCCCTGCCCTGGCCGCCGCCTAGCGGCAGCGTAAGGCCTCCCGTAACGGGAGAGTCAATAGGTCGGGCGCAGTGTGGCATGAACCGTGCCGGCTGGGGAGCGACCCAGAGGCGGTCTTCCCCCGTCTGCTAGTCCAGCGGGAAGCCCGTAAATGCCCGGCAGCGCGCCGGCATAGTTCACGGCCGCCCCGTAGCCGCGCCGTAGGAAACCCCCATCCGGCCCCAACAGGGGCACCCCCGAACGGTTACCGGCAACGAAGGCCGCGGCGCGGTTCGTTCCCAGTAGGACCCCGAGCACAACGAGCGAAGTGGCCACCACACGGGCCCAGCCGTCCGTCACCGGATCGTAGCCGGGCGCTGCCTCGCCAGGCGCGCATGTCGCGGAACTCGCGCAAGTAGAGCCACAGGACATTGATCCAGTCTGCCCACCCGAGACTGCACCCGAGATGCTGGTGAGGGTGATCGGTGAAGTCCCCGTGCCGGAGGATGATCCGGCACCGGTTGCCCAGGTCCTCCACCAGCCAGTCTACCTCGGTGAGGCGGCCGCCCTCGAACCACGAGTAACCCAGGGACCGTCCAGGCTGCAGGCGCACGATGCGCCCGGGTCCGTCAGTTCCTTCCGCGCCCCACCCTAGGCTGTAGCGCCCTCCCACACGCAGCTCGACGGTCGCGTTCTCCGCGATCCAGTTGCGTAGATACGCCGGGTCGGTGAGTGCCGCAAAGGCGGTCGCGGCGCTCACGCGGCATTCACTGGACTGCTCGATGATCCGCCGGTCGGCGTTGCAGAAATCCAGGCGAAAGCCTACCTCGCCCATCTCGAGCCACTGCCGGAGAAGCGTCGTGTAGTAGGCCCACAGCGTCTCAGTGATGAGCGTCCATCCGGGGCTGGCCTGTCGGCCGGCGTCGTGGGCCACCTCCACGCGAGTGAGACCCTAGTGGGGACGAACCGTGAAGGTGACGCGCTCGGGATCGCCGGGATTCCACGCGACGACGAGCCGCCGCCGGCGCTCCAGCTGCAGGATAGGACCCGTTCGCACCCCCTGGGGCAGGTAGCATCCGCTACACTTTTAGATGCAGCTCGATATGTCCACCTCTGCCCGCTGGCACAACCAGCGCTCCAACTGGTCGGCCTCGAGCAGCGCCTGCCACACCCGCTCCACCGGGGCATTGACGACAACGTAGCGCCGAACCTGCGTGGTCAAGGCTTACCCGCTCCTTCGAGGTTTTCGCAGCGACGCGGACTTCCCCCTACAGATTTCGACTCACTTCGGTGAAATGGCCGACGTGACGCGGCGCGTCCGGGCTACGCTGGATTCGCGACAGGATCAGGAGTTGGGCGACCAAGCCGAGCAAGGACGTCGTCATCAGGTACCGCAGCACGCCCACGCGATCCCCGAGGATGCAAGACCATGTCGTCGCCGAGGCGAAACAGCGTCTGGCTCACCAGCAGCCAAAGGAACTGCCGGTTTCGCATGACGCTTCTGAGGGGCTCCGGTATCCTGCGACCCACGCCAGTGCGCCTCCTGTCCCAGGAGGTGGCGATGCCGCCATCCCCTCGCCGGGAAGGCAGCATCGCCCTCCAAGCTTCTAGTTCAGGCGCCCGTATGGGTCGAAGGGATCGGGGTCCGCTACGCCGTCGCAATCGAGGTCGAGCTTCCCGCCACGCTCAAGGATGTGGTGAGGAGCAGCCGCTTCGCCTCCCCCATGCGGATGGCGGCCATGAAGTCCCGGGGCGTGATGCCGGTTTGGGCCCGGAAGACGCGAAGGAAGTGAAACGGGCTCATGCGCGCCATGTCGGCTAGGTCGCCAAGGGAGAGGGCACGGCTCATCTGCCGGCGCATCTCGCCGACCACGGAGGCGATGACCTCGATATGCTCGGTTCGCTGCAGCCCCAGATGGCATCGGTCGCCCGTCATGATTCCCACCTTCCCCAGACGGGCCGTGTGCCAGCACGACGGCCTGTCCCTACGGCCACGCCCGTGGGAAAACCACTCTGAGAGACCGTCCCAAAACCTTCCGGCCCCGCTCGCCCCTCGGCGGTTGGGCCGCCCACGGTCCGGGGCGCCTGTCCTGGTACCCGCCATCCGGGAAGTCGGCTGAGAGAGAGCGGACCTGTCTATGACCGTTAGCGCAGCTCGACCGGCCTATCCCTTCACCAGCCCGATGCGGAATCCCTCCGGGTCGGTGAACATGGCATACGTGACCATTCCGGGGATCTCGGTGGGAGGAACCACCACTTTGCCCCCGAGCCTCTCGGCCTTCTCCAGGTACGCCTGGAGGTCTTCTACCTGAACATAGAACGTTATGTAGCCTTCTCCGTCCGCGGGTCCAATCCCTCCGTTGATTCCGGGGCTGCCCGTCTCCACCATCCCGTAGTTGATGGGGTTGTTGGCGTCAATCTTCCACCCGAAGAGTTCGGCGTAAAACTTGTGGAGCGAGGACGGGTTTCTGGCGTTGATCTCCCAGTGCACCACCGGCTTGCCCATCGGCTCTCCTCCTCTGCAATGGCGTACGAGCGGGCGAGCACCGGCTCGCTCCCCCGTGTTCCTACGCATCCTTGAGAACCGGCCAGGAGTTGCGCAACACGAGCAGCATCGGGATGCCGACGACGGCGAGCGTTATCCCCGCAACCCCGATGGTGGCCGGGACGTCGACGCAGCTGGCCAGGAACATCATCTCTCCCCTTGAGCGAAGAACTGCTTCCGTTTCTCGGACTCGAGGCGGGGAAAGCGCACGGCGCTTACCATTCTTTCCCATCCGCCCTCGTGGGCTGTCGCTCACCAGCAATAGTAGATCGGATTCTCGTGTGTCCGCATCCTCCAGATTGCCTTTTGGCGGGACCTCGACGGTCCGGGCCACAGTACCGGCGCCAACGTGGCGCGAGCCCCCCGCTGGAGCAGCGGCACGAAACTGGCGGGGAACTTCATCTCTGGACGGGCTCCTGTGCGGGCTGAGCTTGCAGGTACTTCTCGTGCAACACGAACAGCTTCGGACTGGCGACGCCGTTTCGGCTCAGAATCGGCTGTATCGCGTCGGCGCCACTCGGTCCTGGGTTCCCTGAGTCCGGACGAGCTCGAGAGGAGGCGGTACCTCCACCACGAAGCCCCCGTTACGGCTGCTTAGCCACAGGTTGTCCACGAAACTGGATCAACTCCAATCCCTACCCCGCCCTGCCGTTGCCCCGTCGGGGATGTCCCCTCCCGTGTCGGTGGGCCTCCCGCCCGGCTGCCATCTGCATCCTGCCCGCTGGCGGTCGCCTTGCATTTCTGCGGCCCGGTGGGCCATCGCCGGGTCCACAGGGCAACCGTGGCACCGGAATCCACCCCGCGAGGAGCCAACGAGATGCTTTCTCAAGCGCAGGAACTTGGCCGTCCCTGACCGGGACTGCAGCCACCTTGGCTCCGTCTCGGGCCGGTACCTTGATCCAGGCCGTTGGCACTGGTCCGCCCGGCTTGTCCACCTTCGCGGGCACGGTCCGCAGTGCTCCGCCACTGGAGGATCTTGCCGGAGATCGTCGAACCTCGCGGTCGGTCGTGATACCGATCTCAGCGCAGGTAAAGGATGTGGGCTATCGGGACGCCGGACGAAGCCTCCCCTGTTAAGGAGGGACTCCAAAGCCCTGTGGGTGTTCACGTGAGCTGGCAAGCGGTATGATGGGCAGACACGAAATGTGCGGGTGATTCCCTTGGCAAGAGAGTGGCCCGACATCCCTACCCCTTCCTATAGCCCGCCCCCTCGCCAAGTCATCGTTACGATGGCTGAACTGGTACGTGACCCGGGGTCAAATGGCCTGTGGACCGCCTCATCACTGGAGCCGGCGATTTCCTGGGTCTCGGCGGGGGTGGGCACCGGTGGAACAACGTCACTCCATCGGCGATGTGGGGACCATGCACCGACACCCCATTCCCTTCATCCTTGAGCGCACCGTTCGGGGACAGACCTGCGCCTCGACCTGGGCGGTCATAAGCGCTGGGAAGTAATCACCCAGGGGGGTCGAGTATGAGTGTCTTGCACCTCCGTCATGTTCGCCTGACCCTTGAGCGACTGTTTAAGGGAGTACTGGACATGTCTGACTGCCAGCACCATAGTGGCCAGCTTTACGAGTTCACCTTCCTAAGCCGCGCTTTGGCAGCATACTCCGTAATGTACCATGCGCAGTGTGATGTCTCGACTGCGGCGAACAGTGTAATTGACGGCTATGACGACAACGGATTGGATGCTGTACATTACGACGAACTAACTCGCACATTATGGATAGTGCAAGCCAAATGGATCGACAAAGGCAAAGGAGCTCCGTCGCTGGCTGACGTTAAGAAGTTTACCAGCGGAGTGCGGGACCTGATAAACGGCAACTTTGATCGCTTTAACGAACAGCTTCAGAAGAGACAGGACGAACTCATGCGCGCGCTGGACGATGTGCAGGTCAATTTAGGCCTCATCATCGCCTATACAGGAGGCCCGATGCACCGCCATGGCCAGCGAGACCTTGAGGACCTACTGGGGGAGTTGAATGATGCTTCTCCGGTGGCCAAGCTTGTAGTATTCACCCTCTCTGACATACATCGCGCGGTCGCAGGCCTAGCAGAGTCAGATTCGGTAAACTTCGAAATAGCATTGTCAGAGTGGGGCCAAGTAAGGGAGCCATACAGGGCGTTTTATGGCCAAGCTAATGCCGCGGAGATCGCCAAATTGTGGGCTTTCGGGCCGAGACTACTAAGCAAGAACATCAGGAAATTTCTGGGCGATAGCAGCGTGAACGAGTCAATACAGGAAACCCTGCGTACTCGCCCAGACGATTTCTGGTATTTCAACAATGGCATAACTATTCTCTGCTCCTCGGTTGAAAAGAAGCTAATGGGAGGGGCCAGCCGCGACGTCGGCATCTTTGTCTGCAACGGTGCTAACGTAGTTAATGGGGCGCAGACGGTTGGCAGTATTGCCCGTGTCTACCAAACTAACCCGGAGTCAGTCGAGCGAGCCAGAGTACTTGTTCGCCTAATATCTCTGGAGAACTGCCCAGAAGGCTACGCGACTGAACTGACTAGAGCTACCAACACCCAGAACCGGATCGAAAAGCGGGACTTTGTATCGCTGGATCCGCAGCAAGAGAGGTTGCGGATGGAGCTCTACATTGAGGGTAAAACTTACAGCTACAAGACCGGAGACGCACTGCCTGACGAAGAAACAGGTTGCACACTCGATGAGGCTACTGTCGCTCTAGCCTGCAGTTCCGGAGACCTATCCTTGGCGATACTCGCGAAGAAGGAAATCGGTAAGCTATGGGAGGATACTACGCAGCCCCCTTATGCCACCCTTTTCAACGAGAACCTTACTGGAGCAAAGCTGTGGCGGCTCGTCCAGATTCTTCGGGCAGTCGAAAGCGAGTTGAAAAGCCTTCAGGCGGATGCAAGAGGGAAATACCGAAATGTTGCGGTTCACGGCAACCGCTTCATTCTTTACCAAGTATTTAAGCGCCTACCAGTCGCCCAACTTGAAGATCCCGCTGCTCCCATTGGAGATCTACTGGAGCAGGCAAGGCAGTTGACTAGGGTAGCACTTGACGCAACGTATGCGAGCGTTGAGGCTCTCTTCCCTGATGCTATGATAGGACGGCTTTTTTACAACCTCACTAAGTGCCGGCGAATAGACGAGGACCTCAACGATCGCTTGCCACCAAGCTCCCGTTGGGTGAGCAAGGCTCGCGCGGCAATAGACGCCGAGGGCGCACAAACGGGCGCCAAGGTGAGGAGTTCATGAGTTCTCTGTCATTGACTTGTGCTATCTACTAGAGCGTCCCGTAAATAACATTTCAATGGGTAACAGAGAGGGACTCCAACCCGTGCTTCCAGCGAAAGACGACCGGCTCCTGGTTGAGGTCGTCGATGTACTGCGCAATTCGGCGGGCCATTTCGTCTTTGGAGTTGGCCCGGATGCCGCGCAAGAGGCTCTTGGCCATCTTGGCGAAGAAGGCTTCGATGAGGTTCAGCCAGGAGCCGTGCTTGGGCGTGAAGATGAACTCGAACCGATTCGGGACCGTGGCCAGGTAGCTGCGCGTCTCTTTGGAGAGGTGGGCGGAGTGATTGTCGAGGATGATGCGGATCGGGATCCCGCCGGGGTAGCTGGCATCGAGCCCCTTCAGAAACTGAACGGACTCCCGGCTTCGGTGACGGTTGACCACCTGGCTGTGGACGTGCCCCGTCAGCAGGTCGATGGCAGCCATCAAGGTGAGGGTGCCGTGGCGAACGTACTCGTAGTCCCGGCTCCAGCCCCTTTGCTGACCGGGCTGCGGGGGCCGGTCGGGGGCGGTGGTCCCCAGCACCTGGATGCCGGGTTTTTCGTCGTACGAGAGCACCGCATGCAGCGGGCCCGAAGGGTCCTGCCGCTGGCGAAGCAGCTCCACCTGCTTGTAGACGAGGAGCAGTTGCGCCATCTTCGCGTCGAAGTCCGGATCACGTCGCTCCAAGTAATAGCGGATCTTGGGGGGGCGGATCGCGTGCTCGGCGAGAACCTGAGACAGGGTCCCGGTCCCTATGCGGACCAGGCTGGGATGGCCGGCGGCTTCGCAGTGCCGGCGGATGTGTCGGACCAGCAGCCGCGTGGTCCACAGCTCGTGGGGATAGCCCAGGTCCTTGGGCTTTTGGCACGCCGGCGAGACGACCCACGCCCGTGCCTCGGCCGGGATACGGGGGCGCCTCCCTCGTCCGGGAAGGTCACCCAGGGCGGCTTCGGGCCCCCATTGCAGCGCCTTGTCAATACAGCGCTCCACCTTGGGGCGATTAGTCCCAAGGCGAGCCGCAATGGAAGAAATGGTCTCCCCTGCGGCGTAAGCGAGCAGCATGCGGGCCCGCTCGACCCGGCGCACGGCGGTAGTACGGGAGCGGCTGATGCGCTCAAGCTGGGCGGCCATCTCCTCGGACAAGACCAATGCCGGTCGCTTCCTTTCGAACGGCACCACCCTCAACCCCCTCCTGGCGGCTGAGGGCAGTGTATCAGAGTTACGAAGGTACTGCCATGTTATTTGCGGGTCACTCTACTAGGTGACAATGGATACCACGCTGTATACAGAGTGCCTCGCGCCCGGATCGTCACACCGCCAATGCACCCCTTGACCTTATGACGTCGAAGCACCTTCGACCCTTGACATCGCTTTCGCACAGGGTATAATGAGAGCGAGCCATGTATACGAAAACTGGGTGGCGTGCCATGAAGACGACACAGACCGCTAGGGCGTATGCGGAGCTCCGTAAGGCCATTCTGGAAGGGACACTCCAGTCGGGCTACCCGCTGCTCGAGACTGAGCTCGCTGCGCGCCTCGGCATGAGCCGCACCCCTGTGCGCGCAGCCATCCTCCGCCTTCAGGTGGAGGGCCTCTTGGAGGTGCTGCCCCGCAAGGGCGTTCTCGTCAGGCCCGTAAGCCCGGCAGACGTCGAGCAGATCTACGAGATGCTTGAGGCGCTCGAGGGGATGGCCGTCAAGGCGGCTGCGAGCCGTGCCACCCCGGAGGAGATACAACAACTCGTCAAGACCGCAAGGGAGATGTACGACGCCGCCAACAGCGGTAAGCTCGAAGCCATTGTGCAGGCCGATATCGAGTTTCACCGGCTGCTGCGCCAGATGGCGCACAACCACTTCATCACGCAAGAGCTGGAGCGGTTTGACTCTTACGTGGAGCGCGTCCGGTGGCTGCGGGGCCGCGGTAATGCCGCCGCTTACGAGCGCTCCGCAGCGGAGCACCGAGCCACGGCAGAGGCGATCCAGGCGGGAGAGGGTGAGAGGGCTCGGCTGCTACACCAAGCGCACTGGCAGCGGGTCCGCCAGGAAGCTATGGAGCTGCTTGGGCAGGCGGAAAAGGGAGGTCTCAATTGGCTGCCGTCTCGCAACGGTCAGGCCGCACAGGCGAGGGCCCAGGTGGGGGCGTGAGTGGCCTCCTCTCGCGGGGCACTTGTGTACACAGCTGAGTACACAGGTATGTATTCTGAATCGATCTTAATTAACCCTCACGGAGTGAGATGGCAGATGAACGGAGATAACTCTTCGCTGCTTTTCACTCGCACGGGTGGAACGCTTGTCGTGACCCTCACCCGCCCGAAGCTGAGCGCGGAAGCCCTTCGGCTGCTTTCGAGGGGAATGCGGGAGGCTGAATCGGCCCCGGATCTGCGCAGCGTCATCCTGACGGGCCAGGGAGATGTCTTTTGCCTCGGGGGTGACCTCGGCAACGCCGTCGGCGGATCGAGCCTGGACGTTCTTGAGTTCGGCGAGGCGTTCATAGAGCTGCATCGAGAGGTAACGGGTCTCAAGCTCCCGGTTATCGCGGCGGTCAACGGCTTGGCCCACGGCGGGGGATTCAGCCTCGTGGAGGCATGCGACGTGGCCGTGGCCGCCGAGTCGGCTCGGTTCGCCATACCCGAGATTCGGACCGGCGCGGCTCCCATGATGGCCCTGGCAGGCGCTCACCGGACCCTGACGCGCAAGCAGGCGATGTGGCTGGCCCTGCTCGGAGAGGAACTCGATGCCAACCAAGCGCTGCAGCTGGGCATTGTTAACTTAGTGGTTTCCGACGATCAGGTTATGCCGACGGCTCTGTCGGTGGCCGGGCGGCTGGCCGGCTATAAGGCCACATCCCTGCAGATCGTGAAGGCAGCCTACCGGTCGATGGACGAGGGCCGCTTTGAGCGACAGCTCCGCCACGGCCTGAGCCATCTCGTCGTGCTCCTGGGTGTGTAGCTCGGGCTGGTCCCGTCTCCCGGGGCCTTGGTTGCGCTCAAGGCTGGCGTGTTCGTGGTAGCTCGGAGTGTTCGTGGTGAAATGAGGCCATAAGTTCGAGGCAGTCGGGCTGCACCCGGTCGCGGCCGGCGACTGCTAGCTAGAAGGAGGGGTTTTCTGTGCGCCACACAAGAGTGTACCGGTTGCTTGCCGCGGCGATAGCGCTGGCCGCGATGGTTGTGACCCTGCCGGCAGCCGCCGAGACAGGCGTAAAGGGACGCCTGTCGGTCATGATATACAAGGACAACCCTGGCCAGGACGTTCCCACGCGCCAGCAGATTCTGGAGTGGGCGGCGCAAAACAACGTCGAAGTCTCCATCGAACCCGTGGTGCTCAAAGACCTGGCGCCCAAGGTCGCGACCACCCTCGCGAGCGGTACGGGGCCCGACGTGCTCATTCTCCCGGGCTACAGCCCCCGCTTGTACGTCGATGCGTTGCTTGATCTGAGCGACGTGGGCAACGAGGTCGATCGCAAGTACGGGTTTTACGACATCGCCAAGCTCATCGGCAAGGTGAACGACCGGTGGGTCGCCCTGCCCGTGTACATTTACATGCACCAACTGGTGTATCGCAAGGACGTGCTCAAGGCCGTCGGCGAGACCGTGCCGGACACGTGGGATGATCTCGTGCGCGTCGGCCAGAAGATTAAGTCGGCCAAGCTCGGCGTTGACGCGTTCGGCGTCGCTTACGGGCGCTCGGACGATGGTAACCAGTTCGTCCAGGGCGTCCTGTGGGCCTACGGCAGCCGGATGGTGACGGAGGACGAGAAGAGAGTCACGTTCGATTCGCCCGAGACGGTGGCGGGTCTGCGTTACGTGGTCGGCCTGTACCAGCAAGGGTTGATGCCTCCCGGCGTGCTGGCCTGGGACGACTCGTCTAACAACAAAGAGATCCTGGCCGGGCGTATTGCCATGACGGTCAATGGAGGCTCGATCTACTTCCAGGCCAAGACGGCGTTTCCGGACATTTTCCCCAACCTCGGGCTCGCCGTCTACCCGAGGGGGCCCGTCATGCGGGCGTCCATGCCCAACGCCTTCAGCTGGGCTGTCCGTAAGAACACGGCCTACCCCGAACTCGCCAAGAGTCTGCTGCGCTACCTGTTCTCGGCCGAAAACTACATGGAAGTCATCAACACCACCAGCGGTGCCATCGGCACCTCGCTGAAGTGGTTCGAGAACGCCACGGTATGGCAGGATCCGGACACCCGGGCGGCTCTGCAGGCCATTCCCACGGCTCACATGACGGGATGGCCCGCTCCGCCGTCCAAGCGGGCTGCCGAGGTCGAAGCTCGACGGCTCATGGTGGACATGGTGGGCCGGGTACTCATCGACAAGCTGACGCCTGAGGCCGCCGTCAAGGAGGCCGCAGCAGCCATCGCGGAGATCTACCGGGGACAGTGAGGGAGTAGCCATGGCAGGCAGCACGGCCGCTGTCCGGCAGGAACGACTTGGTGCCTCGCGCTGGGCGGGCTTGCCCGGGCTGGTGTTCGTGCTGCCTGCCGTTCTAGTGGTCCTCGGGGTCGTCGGCTACCCGTTCGTCGAGGGCATCTGGCTTAGTCTCACCAACCGGACCGTCGCATCTGAAGGCCACTTCATTGGTTTCAAGAACTACGCTAACCTGCTCCATAGCGCGGTCTTCCTCAAGACCGTCCGCAACACGCTAGTCTATACGGGTGTCGGCCTTGTCGGCAAGCTGGTGCTGGGGATGGCTGTGGCGCTCTCCCTCACCCGGGTAGGCCGCGGGCGGGACCTGCTGGGCGCGTTGCTGCTGCTTCCGTGGATCATCCCGACGGTGCTGAGCGCCCTGGTCTGGACCTGGATCTTCGATGACACCTCCGGCATCCTCAACTACGCGCTGGTAAGGCTGCACCTTGTCGACCGCCCGGTCCCGTGGCTGGGAAGCAGCGCGCTGGCCATGGCCTCCGTCATACTGGTGGCTGTCTGGAGGGAGACACCGTACTTCGGGTTGAGCCTCCTAGCCGGCCTCAGGAGCATCCCCCAGGAGCAGTACGAGGCGGCCAGCCTGGACGGTGCGGGCACCCTGCAGCAGTTCCGGTACGTGACCCTGCCCAACCTCCTCGGGCTGATCCTGTTGGTCAGTACCATCTCCGTCGTCCAGTCCGCGTACGACTTCTCCATCGTCTACATCCTAACGCGGGGCGGCCCCGTCGGCGCCACGCACATCTTCTCGACGTTGACGTACGAGATCGGCTTCTACGTTGGGGATCTGGGGCGGGCAGGCGCGGTCGCGCTCACGGCGTTTCCCATCTTTGGTCCTCTCATGTTTTACATCGCCCGGTCGCTGGAACGTCGGGAGGCATCCTTGTGAGCAGGTACCAGGCCACCTCGCTGGTCTACGGGCTAGCCCGCTACACGCTGCTCGCCGCCTTTGCGATAGCAGCCGTGGCACCCTTTTACTGGATGGTCATTACCTCGGTTAAGCCCGTTCAGGAGCTGTATGCCGGCAAGATGCCGCTGTGGGTAGAGGCCCCGACGTGGAAGCACTACGCGGAACTCCTCGAGACCTACATGTTCCCCCGGTGGTTTTGGAACACCATCGTGGTAGCCGTTGTCTCGACGGCCGTGTCGCTGGTCCTGGGTTCCCTCGCCGCGTACGGCGTTACCCGGACAGGCACGGCGCTCGTCCGGCAGCTCACCCGCGTGGTGCTGGTGACTTACCTGGTCCCCCGGGCGATGCTGATGATCCCTCTCTACCAGTTCCTCGCGGCCCTCCGGCTTCTCGACAGCCAGGCAGGCTTGGTGCTGGCGTACCTGACCTTCACAGTTCCGTTTTCCGTCTGGCTGCTGATCGGGTTCTTCCAGGGGATCCCGCGAGAGCTCGATGAAGCAGCCTTGATCGACGGGTGCTCTCGGATGCAGGCGCTCGTCCGGGTGGTGCTGCCGCTCGCCCGGCCGGGTCTGGTGGCGGTGACCGTTTACACCTTTTCGCTCGCTTGGAACGAGTTTCTCTACCCCCTGGTGATCATCCAGTCCGACGCGCAAAAGCCCCTCACTGTTGGCATTGCGGCCCTCCAGCAGGGTGACGTCTTCGCCTGGGGGCCTCTGATGGCCGCCGGCACCCTGGCTGCTATCCCGATTGTGACTTTCTACGCCCTGATCCATCGGCAGATCGTGGCCGGGGTAACGGCGGGTGCGGTGAAGGGGTAGGCCCCTCCAAAGGTGCAGCCATATGCCGCCGTCCCGCTGCCTTTTCCGGCCCGAGCGGCGGTACTCCCCAGAAGGAGGTCCCGTGGTATGCAGGTCAGGCATTCAGTCATGGTCGGAGTCCTGGGTCGGTACGCGGACAGGTTTCACGAGTACCAGCCACCCCGTGCCTTTGCCGGCAACCTCGAGCTGGCACGCCGGATTGCCGGGGCAGACGGCATTGAGGTGGTCTACCCTCAGGATTTCGCGGACGTCGACGAGACCATCCGGCTGATCGAGCGGTCCGGCCTGCCGGTCTCCGCGGTCAACGTCAACGTTAAGTCGGAGGCCAAGTGGAGGACCGGCTCGTTCACCTCGCCGGACCCGGCGATTCGAGCCGAAGCCGTACGCTATCTCAAGGTGGGGATGGACCTGGCACGCGAGCTGGGGGCTGGGATGGTCACTTGCTGCCCGCTGATCGATGGCTGGGACTACAGCTTCCAGGTGGACTACGCCAAGCAGTGGTCCTGGCTCGTGGAGTGTATCTCCGAGGCGGCCCGCTACAGGCCAGAAGTTAAGCTAAGCCTCGAGTACAAGCCCTTCGAGGCTCGTAACTCCATCGTGTTGCCCAACCTCGGCACGACCCTCCACCTCTGCAACGTCGTCGGGCAGCCCAACGTCGGTGTCACCATGGATGTGGGGCATGCCCTCACGGCGGGCGAGACGCCGGCCGCGTCCGCCACCATCGCCCTGGCAGCCGGTCGGCTGTTTTACGTACACTTCAACGACAACAACCGGTTGTGGGACTGGGACATGATCCCCGCGACAGTGCACGTCTGGGAGGTTATCGAGACGTTGTTCTACCTGCACCGACTCAACTGGAGCGGGTGGCTCTCATACGACGTCTTCGTCAAGAACGGCAACCCCGAGGAGGCCATCGAGGCGACCATCGCCATCATGCGGGAGCTCCAAGCGTTTGTCGAATCCCACGCCGCCGAGTTGGAATCGATCGTGCAGGAGGGCATCCCGGCCCGGAACTTCAAGCGGCTCGTACCCCTGCTCCTGCGGGGAAGGGGTTGAACGGCGTGCGCCTCGGGATCGGGACATACGCCTTCCGGTGGGCGGTGGGCACTCCTACGTTCCCGTCTCCGAATCCCCTCACGGCCGGCCGCTTCGTGCGCTTGGTAGCCGAGCTCGGAGCAGAGGTGGCTCAGTTTGCCGAAAACCTGCCGCTGGAGCGCCTGACGCCGGCCGAACTCGACGAGCTACGCAGGACTGCCGACGGCCTCGGGGTCGCGCTGGAGGTGGGCACGGCCGGGTGCACGCCCGAGCGGCTGCGGCGGCATCTCGACATCGCGCAGCGGCTGGGGTCGGACCTGGTGCGGCTCGTCCTGCACTCCGGCGACTGCTCGCCCACACCTCAGCAAGCCCTGGAGGCCCTCCGCGAGGTGCTGCCACGGTACGAGCGGGCCGGCGTCTCCATCGCGGTCGAAAACCACTTCCTGCTGTGCTCGCCCGCCCTGCTGGATCTGGTGCGCGCTACCCAAAGCCCGGCGCTCGGGGTCTGCCTCGACACCGCCAACTCCATCGCGTGTGGCGAGTGGCCGCTCGAGACGGCCAAGATGCTGGCGCCCTTCGCCCTGACCGTCCATCTCAAGGACTACACCATCCGGCCCGACCCGGACGGAGCCGGCCTCGTTATCTCAGGCGCCCCTCTGGGCGAGGGACACCAGGACCTGCCCCAGCTTATGAGGGCGCTTGCACTTCCAGCCTCGAGGAACGCAAGCCTCGTCCTCGAGCAGTGGCTCCCCAAGTCGGCCGACCCGGCCGCCCTGCTCCGCCAGGAACTCGACTGGGTACAGCGCGGCGTCGCCGCCGCCAGGCGCCTGCTGCAGGCTGCTGGCGCCCGCAGCTAGGCTGGCTGAGGCGTCCGCGGCCCGATGCTGGGCGGCGTCACCCGACGGCGCCTCATGAGGGCGTTGCGGCGGGAGCGGCCGCAACGCCCTTCTTCCGCCGCTCCAGCGGCGGACGTGGGACGCCGCACCGGTCAAGCCTCGCCGTCTTCTTGCCTGAGGCCGGTCAGCCCTCGCGCGCGGCTGATCCTTTTCGATGCTGTTTTGTGGGCTGTGAAGTAAAGCGTTATACGACTTCAGAGCGGGTGTCTCGGCGTCAAGGAGAGCGACAACCTCCTGCAGTGTTCGCGCGTAGGCCCTCACAGCCAGCCGGCAACGTGCATCCGACGTCCGCAAGAACTACCCTCTTGAGATCTCTGCTGTTGGACCCTTGGCTTTCTGGGTAATGCGGCGGTCCAGATACCTCCGTAGTGTGTCCGTGGCCACGCTAAAATCCCCACATGTGGCCATGAAAAAGCCGCACCAACGGCCACGAAAAGACTGCATGTCGGGTCAATGTGCTAAGCGGAAGTTCCCGGCCTCCGACCCGGTGTGAGTGCCGATGACGACCGCATTTCAAGGGGATTCAACGGTGCACCCCTTCTGGCTACGTCAGGGGAACCCCCAAGAGCTGGAAGATCCGGCGGTGGAGGGGTTCGGGTTCGCCGAGGATCGTGACCTCCTGCCCGGCTACCTCCGCAGAGTGGCGTTGCAGCGTCTCCAGCTGCATCATCAGCCCCTCGAAGGACTGGCGGGGGTCTTCCTCGAGCAGCGGCCGCAGGGCCCGCTCCATGTGCCAGCGCACGTAGAGGGCCAGCATGCACAAAAACGTGTGGGCCCGCACCCGGTCCTCCAGCCGGTGGTAGACCGGGCGCAGGTCCAGGGCGCTTTTTATCGCTCGGAAGTTCTGCTCGATCTGGCGCAGCGACTGGTAGGTGCGTTGCACCTGGACCGGGTCCATCCGGTCGGCCGAGACGTTCGTGCGCAGCACGTAGAACCCATCCAGCTCCGCCTCCCGGGCAATGGATGCGGGGTCCCGCTGGAAGGCGAAGTGCCCGTCGCGGATGGTGAGGTGAAAGTGCTTGCCCATCTTCCAGCGGCCCAGCACCTTGCCCACGGCCACCCCGATCTCGTCCGCCGTCAGGGGCTTGCGGCGGCGCCGGCGCACCCGGGCCTCCACCTTGGCCAACTCCCGCTCCGTGGCCAAAAGCAGCTCCTCGCGCTTTCGCCGCCGCTCCTCGGCCACCAGCGGGTTGTAGCAGATGACCAGCCGCTCCCCGGGGCGTTCAGGGTCCGTGATCTCCGCCACGCCCTGCCGGTCGAAGAGGCTCGGCTGGAACAGCCCCTGTGCGCGCAGCTCCTGGATGTCGGGCGCCCGAAGGGCGGTAACCCACCCGAAGCCCACCGCCTGCAAGTCGGCCAGGCGTGCCGTGACGATCATCCCCCGGTCGCCGACGAAGACCACGTAGTCGATCCCGAAGCGGCGCCGCACCCGGTCGATCTGGGAGGGAAGGGTCTGGGGGTCTCCCCCATTCCCCGGGAAGACCTCAACGGCGACCGGGCAACCCTCGGCGTTGGTGAGCAGCCCTACGGTGAACTGCTTCTTCCCTCGCTTCTTGTCCCGGCTGTACCCGAAGCGGGCCAGAGGGCAGGTCCTCCCCTCCAGATAGACGCTGGTCAGGTCGGGTATGACAAGATCCCTCCGGAACCGACCGGAGGAGATCGGACCCCCCCAGGGGCGACATGACCTCCGCCCGGTTCCTCGAAAAAGGGTCTTCGGGGGGAGGCAGGGCTTCGTGAGGTCGTGCCAACCAAGGCTGCTGTATGCGGGCCACCTCCTCCCAAAGGGCCCGGTCCGGTGACGAGAGAGCGCTGCGCCCAACGCTTGCGATACCTGAGTGCACGGGTCGGGCCAAACCTGCGCAAAAGGGGGAGACCAGTTTGCCGCAACGACTGCTGGCCGTTGGCATCGATCCCGCCAAGCATGTCCACGGCGTCGTCGCCGTCCTCTACCCCGACCGGATCGTCCTCGAAGAGCAGGTGCCCCATGACCTGCAGGCGATGGAAGCCCTCGACGCCCGCCTCGAGCAGCTGGCCGTCCGCCACCGGGCCGTCCTGGTTTACGGCATCGAAGATCACCGCCAGTACGGCCAGTCCTGGATGAGGGTGCTGCAGGCCAAAGGGCGCCAGGTTCGGGTCGTCAACCCCCTGTGGACCCGCCGGCAGAAGGACTTTTACGGGCAAGATAAGACCGACCTCGTGGATGCCCGAGCCATCGCCGCAGTCGTATTGCGCAAGGCCGACGAGCTCCCCGACGCCACCGAGGCCAGCATCGACGCAGCCACCCTTCGAGAAGCCGCTCGCATGCTGGAGGACCTGGCCCACCAGCGAACCCGCGCCCTCAACCGCCTCCACCAGCTGCTCACCACGACCTACCTGCCCAGCTACGAGCAATGCTTCGGCAAACTCGGGCGGCCCTGGGCCCTGCGGTTTTTCCACCGCTTCCCCCTCCCGCAGGATTTGAACGACCTCTCCGTCGCCCAGCTGGCCCACATCCTGCTGGAACTCTCCGAAGGCCGCATCGGGCCTCATCGCCGCGAGCAGCGCAGGGCCGTCTTGGAGCAACGGGCCCGGGCCATCCTGGAGGCCACGGAGCCGGTGCGGAGGCTTCCCAAGACCCCGGCTCTGCTCCTGCGGGCGGAGCTCATCCGCCAGCTGTGCGAGGAGCTTCTGACCTCTCACGAGCGCACGTTGCGCCTCAAGCGCCTGCTGGAAAACGACCTGCTGCCCCGTACGGGACAGCACCTGCAGACGCTTCGCGGCGTGGACACGGTGCTGGCGGCCACGATCCTGGGTGAGACCGGCGACATCCGCCGCTTCCGCTCCCGCCATGCCTTCGCCAAATACAACGGCACCGCACCAGCCTCTCACAGCAGCGGCGGCAAAGAACGCCACACTGCGCGGCGCAACTGCAACCATCGCCTCAAGCGCGCCATGTGGCTGATGGCCTTTGCAGCCGTCCGCCACGATCCTTTGGCTCGCGCCTACTACGAGTGTTGCCGCCAGCGGGGGCTACGGCCGGTGGAGGCCATCAAGCGAGTGGCCCGGCGGATGTCGGACATCGTCTACGCGATGCTGCAGGAAGGCAAGCCCTACGATCCCGCCCGGGTCCAGGCGTCCATCGCAGCCCGCCTACAAAAGCAAGCGCCGGGAACGGGTGGCACGTCCCTCAATGGGAGGAACTTTCATAGCCTTGGCCGTCCCGGCACCGTTACCGTACCCAATCTGCGGAGCTATGCGCAAGTCTCCGACCAGGCCAGAGGTTTTCCACAACCCGGACCTTGACAGAGAGCGCCATACAGCACCATGGCGTGGGGCGTGAGGTGCCGGCGGGCGAGCTTCGCCTCGATGAGCGGCTGGCGGGTGAGCAGCGTGTCCATGGCCGCATAGACGTCGTCCACGTCCTCGCCGCCGTGGGGCAGTCGCAGCACCTCCGGCAGGGTGGTGGTCGTCCACCACAAGGTGCCGCCCAGCTTCGAAGCCGGCCGCAGGATCCGCATGACCACTACTGCCAACGCCACGCGGACCCAGTCCGCGGGCCGGGAGGCGAGGATCTGGTCCATCTCCAGCTTGCGGATCATGCCCACCACCGCGGCCACCGCGCCGTGCTGGCGGGAGCGGCGGATCGTCACCGCGTCGCGCACCGGCGCCACCGGCTCGCCCCGCAAGGACCGGCGGACGAGCTCGAGGGTCGCCTCGGGCAGGTGGGAGAGGTTGGCCAGGGTGCGATGCTTCACCTTCCCGCCCTCCCGGTAGGTCTGGCGGAGGAGGTGGTAGGTGTAGACCTTGTCGCCCTGGCGGCGGCGGATGGTCTCGATGTGCATGGCAGTGGCTACACGCCTCACGGCCCCATGATGCCATCTCTAGGGAGTGGTGGCAAGTCCATCTGCCGATACTCTTGGCTACATTTGGCAGCCATTCAATCGCCTTGAATGCCCACCGCTACGCCAGCTTAGCGTCCTGCCGGGTTGGGAACTTCCGACTAGACGGAAGTTGCGAACTCCTCAACTCGCACGCTTCCCGAAATGACGGGGCTTCAAACCATCAAGAAACCCCCAGATGTATACAGGAAACATGTGCGGAGCAGCTTGCTAATCGCCTCGATGTCGTGGTATGCTCTGGCCATGGCGAAACACGAGGGCGGCCTCTACGTGGCCGAGATCAAGCGCCGCTACAAAGACCGGGTCTACGTCACCCACCTGCTCCGGCGAGTCTACCGGGAAAACGGCAAGGTGAAGCAGCAGACCCTGGGCAACCTCAGCCACCTCCCGCCGGAGGCCATCGAGGCAGTCCGGGCGTCGCTGCGGGGCCAGCGCCTGGTGCCCGTCGAGCAGGCCGTCGAGGTGGTCAAGACGCGCCCGCATGGCCACGTGGCGGCCGTCCGGGCCATGCTGCGAAAGCTGGGCCTGCACGAGATCCTGGACCCCCGGCCCTCCTTCCAGCGGGACCTGGTCGAAGCCCTGATCGTCAGCCGCCTCCTCCACCCGCAGCCCAAGCTGCCGACCGTCAGCTGGTGGGCCACCACCACGTTGGCCGAGGACCTGGGGCTGGAGGGCGCCACCAAGGACGACGTCTACTTCGCCCTGGACTGGCTGTTGGCCCGGCAGGCACGTATCGAGGCCCGGTTGGCTCGCCGGCACCTGAGCGAGCGCAGCCTGGTGTTGTATGACGTCACCTCCACCTACTACGAGGGCCGCCACTGCCCCCTGGCGGCTTTCGGCCACAACCGGGACGGCAAGCGGGGCAAGCGCCAGATCGTCTTCGGGCTGCTCACCGACCGGGAAGGACGCCCCGTGGCCGTGCAGGTCTACCGGGGTAATACGGCCGACCCCAAGACCGTGGCCGACCAAGTCCACAAGCTGCGGGAGCGCTTCGGGTTGCGCCAGGTGGTGCTGGTGGGCGACCGGGGAATGCTGACCCAGGCCCGCATCGACGCCTTGAAGGAGATCGAGGGGATGGCCTGGATCAGCGCGCTGCGCGCCCCGGCCCTTCGGCAGCTCATGGACCAGGGCCTCATCCAGCCCTCGCTGTTTGACCAGCAGGATCTGGCCGAGATCACCTCGCCGGACTACCCGGGCGAGCGGCTGGTCGTCTGCCGCAACCCCTACCTGGCCGAGGAGCGGCGGCGCAAGCGGCAGGAGCTGCTGGACGCCATGGAAGCCGATCTGGCCCGACTGGCTCGGCGGGTGGCCGCCGGACGGCTGAAGCGCCGGGAGAAGATCGGTGAGGCGCTGGGGCGGATTTTGGAAAAGCACAAGATGGGCAAGCATTTCCGCTGGGAGATCGGGGAGGGACGCTTCGCCTACCGGCGCGACCTGACCTCCATCGACCAGGAGGCCGCCCTGGACGGCTTTTACGTCATCCGGACCTCCGTGCCCGCCGAGCAGCTCTCGGCGCCCGAGGTCGTGCTGGCCTACAAGAGCCTCAGCCACGTGGAGCGCCTCATCCGCAGCATCAAGGGCGTCGTGACCAAGGTGCGGCCCATCCACCACTGGACGGAAGAGCGGGTGCGGGCCCACGTCTTCTTGTGCGTGCTGGCCAGCTACGTCGAGTGGCACCTGCGGGAGGCCTGGGCCCCCTTCTTGTTCGAGGACGAGGAGCCAGGCGGTCATGAAGACGGCTCCCCCGTGCGCCCGGCCCAACGCTCCGAGGGCGCCCAAGCCAAGGCCCAGACCCGCCGGACGCCGGAGGGGTGGGAGGTGCACAGCTTCCGTTCGCTCCTCGATAACCTGGCCACGGTCGCCCGCCACACGATCCGCATCCCCGCTCTCCCCGACGTCCTGCCGTACGACCGGGTGACCACCCCGGACGCCTTCCAGCGGGAGGTCTTCGCCCGGGTCGGCCTCCACTCGCTGGCGCCGGCTGGTAGACAGAAAGCCTCGGCCTGAAACGAAAGCAAATGGCATCATGACGGCAAACCGCGCTACCTCAAGTTGAGCAACTTCCGACTAGAGGCCAGTCCCGTGTGCCGGTGACGGCGTCGCGACCTGACCCGCTCGTGGGCGAGACCGTATGGGCACCAGAGCCGGAACGGGAGTGCGGTTCGTTCGTCTGTGCGCGTTGGCAGCCGCAGATCAGACAGGGGTCTGCGCTGTACGTTCCGGCTGGTACGTCGGAGAGGCTACCGGCGGTGCTGCGGGCTGGCAAACTCAGGCAACCCGCGAATGAGCTCCGTCGCCCAGCTAATTAGCAGGCACAGTCCGTTGTTTTCGATACCCCATTTCCTTCGCTCCTCGCCGGCTCGCGCGGCCAGCATGCTTACGTATCCCTCGTGCAAGAACTCGGTCTCCTCAGCGTCAAAGAGGGATAGATCGACGGAGCCCTCGCCTTGCACCTCTGTCTTCAGCCATGGGATTAGCGACCTGTCCACAATGTGTTGCTTTACCTCTGCCACCGGGTAGGACAGCCCGTGATCGACCGCAACGGACATTTCCTGGATGAACTGCGTAAGAACCGTCACTGGTCGAATCACTATGACCCACCCTTCCTGTTCACGGGTTGATGCCAAGTTCATCGTCCGCGTTGGTCTTCCCTGCCATGCGACCACGGCGTGTGGCGTGGCATGGTGGGGGCAGGTGTAAGCTACAGCTCCAAGTAGTCGTGTAGTTTCCTCCGGATCGACCGGCGCGGCGTGATCGACAGGAGGGCCACGCGCGCCTCTCACGAGGCGGAGGCCGTAGGCCGGAGCGTCGGGGAGAGGGGTCGGCCGGGGAGCTGGATAGTATTGACAAGACGGCCACCAGCGGGTTCCCTACGAGGTGACCCAGCGGAAATCACCCGAAGGGACCGCGCCGCCGGTGACCGATCTCCGCATGGCATGACTGGACCTCTTGCGCAAGCACTCGGTTACGACCTGTGCGAACCTCCCCGCGCCTCGTCCTCCGCCTCCCTTGCCCTGCCCTCCATGAAGCGCACGCCCTGCCGCAGCGTCTCGACGTGGAGGGCGTATGCCTTGGGGTGCTTGGCCCAGTAGGCGCTCGGCATCGTCTTCAGGTTGTGGGCCGCGGCCAGCATGTTGGCCTTCACGACGGCGCCCCACCGGCCGCCGTGGGGGCCGTGCGGAGCTGCTCGGCTCGTTCGACCAGCGCGTCGATCTCGTCCACGGCGACTTCGCCCTCCTGTCACTGACCGTCCAAACCAGGTGAGTCCACGGGCAGCGAAAGGCCGTCATCAGCGGTGATACCCCGCGACCAACCTGTCGAGATCGATCCCGCGCACCATCGCCTGGACCTCGGCCTCCCGGAGCCGCTGCTCGGCCTGCTCGGCCAGTTGCTCGTAGCGTCGCCAGCGGCGATAGTACTCCGTGTACTGCTGCTTGAGGCGGTCCCGCTCGACGAGAAGCCGACCGACCTCCACCAGCAGCTCGGCCGGCGCCGCCGGCGGCGTCTTCTCCGGTGCCTGCGCGTTCTCCCCCTGCAGGGCCTGCGCCCGGAGCGCCGCGGCCAGGCGGGAAAGGAACGCGCGCAAGTCCAGTCCGGCCTCGTCCAAGGCCGCCTGCAACGTCCTGTAATCGGCTATCGGCAGCCGCGCCTGCAACCGGGGATTGCCGTCCCGGCCCATGCGGCCTCTCCCCTCCCGTCAACTTTACCACAATCGGCCCATGGACACGAACTGGGTCGAGCGCGCCGGTGCCAGGTTCGCACGCATGGGCGACACGGGGCAGGATAGCGTCCGGCTCCGGCCATCGCCCCGGGGGACCGGTGGGAAGGGCGGGGACGACGTCCCCGCCGCTCAGAGGGATGCCACACGGATCGGTGACAGCCGCGCGCCTTGACGCCGTCCCCGCATGGGTCCCATCTGGCTCCGGTCAAGGCTGTGAGGCAATCCCGGAAGGCGCGAAGCTCACCTGGCGAGACGAAAGCCCCGAGACACCCGAGGCCAACCGGGAGCCCCGACGAAAGGAAAGCGCCCGCACCCCCGGCGCTCTCACCGCCCCCGCGCGCCTTCCGTACGCCCGGCTTTGGGTCTGCCAAGCCATCGCCGTGACGGTGGAGATCCCGGCCGCGGTCGGGTGGGAAACGAGGGGATGGAACGAGCGAGCCGGGATGCCCACCGGCGATCTCGTCGCTCCTCGTCCTTCGTGGCGGCCTGCGGACGGCGGCCTTGCAGCGAAGGGATGGGCCGGGAGCCCGACGAGCCTCTCGTGTCTCGTGGAGGCCTCCGTTGGGTCTCATGGTTGGCTTTCGTCGCGCCCCGTGAGCCTCACTCCGTGACCCCGGCAAAGCGACCGCCGCCCTCGTCCCCGTGGCTCCACCATTCGGGCGACGAGCCCCTTGGCTGTGGGTTTGGGCTTGGCCTCGCGGTGGTCACGGATGGCCGGTTCGTCCTCATGCATGCCGTCTCATGCCATCCGAAAGTGGAGAGGGGCGAATACCCGCAGAGGCGGTCGGCGGTCTCTCCGGCGGCGGGGGCGTAACAGGCTCCTCGCCTTTTTCAGTGGCTTCCGACGCCAGTCGGTTCCCGGCGTATCTGTAGACGACCAGCCGTCCCCGCGGTGCAACCACCTCCAGGTAGGACCGACTGGACCCCGTCAGCGGCCCCACTATGCCCGACCCGCCCCTCAGGGGGATGCTCACCCGCTGGCCCAATAGCGGGTGGTCCGAGTCCGGCCGCCGGGCCTGGGGGTTCGCTGCCACCGACTCCCCTCCGGCCGGGCACGCCGCGGCAGCGGCAGAGGAGCCGATATTCCCAACACCCCATCGCTTGCTCTCCCTTTCCTTGCGTCGAACCCTGTCCCCTTACAAACGGCACGACCCGCCCTTGCTCGTCCCGCGGTCACGGTGCGGCAGAGAGCGGGCGAATCTCCTGCGGCTCGAAGATGGCCGCGTGGTTTGGGTCGCTTTCCAACGCCACAGTTGCCTGGCCGGCGAAGGCCTGCAGCAGCACACCGGGGCCGCGGGGGGTGAGCACCCGCTGGCCGACGAGCGGGAAGAGCTTCGCGTGCGGCGCCTCCAGCACCGGAGGGCGGTGATAGAGGCGTTCGGCCTCCCGGCACTGCGGGGGCCATTGCGACTCCTGTTGCAGGAGTGCCAGGATGGCAGCCTTGTGGGCAGTCAACGCGGCCCGCAGCTCGGGAGTGACCAGCCCGCGGGGCGCCTCCACGCGCAGGCGCTCGCCCACCGCCGACAGGACGATGCCCCGGGCGCGCAACGCGTGCAGAAGAGCGGCCGCGTCCATCACAGCTCGAACACCTCCCGTTCGCCGGACGGGGGCACCAAGGAGGCCAGGTTCGTCTGGTCTTCGGTATAAGACCCTTCTTGGCGATCTTGATCCCGAGGCCCCAAAGCCGGACACGACGCGGGGCAATCAAGACCGCCAAGTGTGTTCGGTTGGCGATCTTGACCGCCTTCAACATGGCCAGGGGGGTGACTCTGGCGATGTTGATTGCCCTTCGTCACGACGCTACCTGAAACCCCTATTTCAAGGTTGCCAACGGACGGGGCCATGGAGGCTTGCCCAGGTGGACCCGCCTCCGCGTCCGCCGAGGCCGCTGGGGCCGGCAAGGTCCAGAGCCACTCGCCAGTCCCTCGCGGCGCGCCCGGTTGCGAATGGCGGCGGCTTTCTACCTCCAGCTCCCCCTTCGCCCGCTGAAGCGTCCGGCGCGAGATGCCCGCGCGCCGGGCTTCTTCCTCCACCTGCGCTTGCGGAACCGGGCCGCCTTGGAGTAGGTTGACGAGGAAGGCCTTGGCGCGTTCCACCTGCGCCTCGCCCGCAGCCCGCTCGGGTGCCAGCAGGTCGACCGCCGTTAGTGTCGAAGGTCCCGTCCAAGCGAAACCGTCCTTGTCGATACGGTAGCCGAGGGAGGGGCCCCTGGGGCCCAGGTTGGACTTGATGTGCACAAGGGCTCGGTCGCCCGGGCTTTTGGGGTCTGCGCCCGCCAGCAGCACCGACCGGGCCACGGCGGCAAGGTCGATGGAGCCGAGGCCTCGGTAGAGGGCCCGATCCCGAGCCTCTTTGCTGAGGTGGCGAAGCACCAGGACCGAGCAGTGGAAATCGGTGGCCACTCGGGCGAGCCCCTGCAGGACCGGACGTACTTTCTCGGCCCGGTTGAGGTCGGTGTCCGGGGGCAGGTGTCCTTCCAACGGGTCGATGACCACGAGCTTAGGCCGCCGCTCCTCCAACACGCGGCGCAGAAGTTCCACATCGAGCAGCGTGAAGGGGCGCTCATGGGCATCGCCGCGCAGGATAGCAGCCTGTCGCTCGGCCCGTCGACGACGGCGGTCCTCCTCGTCGTCCCCGCTCGTCCTCGTGTCCCGTTGGGCCACGACCCGCACGGCCGGCAACACGTGGATGCGCCGCAGGTCCGCGCCCAGCTGCGCAAGCCGCGGGCGGATGGTGTCGGCCACGTCATCCTCCGCGGTGATGTAAACCGTGTCGGCCGGCTCACTAACAGGCAGTGGCTCATCCGGCTGCCCGGGCGGGGTACCATGCGAGAGCGCAGCCGCGATGGCCAGGGCGACCCAGCTCTTGCCGACGCCCGGGTCGCCGTCCAGAAGGGTCAGCTTGCCCAGCGGCAAATAAGGCTCCCACAGAAACTCGACCCTGGCCGGCTCGACGTCCGCGACCGTCAAGATGATGGGCTCCACGTTGGGCGACGCGTCGGAGTCGGGCCTCGAACCGGCCAGGACCTCCAGGCGGCTCTTGGGCACAAGCTCCAGCGTCCCGGGTGCTTCGAGAATGCGCGCGTAGCGATGGGGCCGGTCCGGGGTGGAATCTCCTTCACGGGCCGCCGTGCCGGGTAGGCGCACCGGGTAGACCGGCGACGCAGTAGACGGATCGACCGCGACACCGGCGTCCGAGAAACGCCTGGCCAGCGCCTCCAACGAGTGCCGAACCAGGGCGTCATCCCCTCGGGGCAGGGAGACGTGGTAAAGTAGGCATGCGCCTGTTCCCGAATCGACGAGGACGGGAGCCGGCCAGCCTTCCTCCGCGAGGGCTACCCGGATGGCGCGTGCGCGGCGGAGGGCTGCTTCGTGCTCGGTGTTGGACGGCGGCACGCCCGCCGGGCGCCGGGGATCGAGCGTGATGATCAACCACTGCCAACGCTCCACATCGAGCTCGGTGGTACGGGGGCCATCACGGGTCAGAACCCGCATGTGGTTATTCGCCCGGGCGAGCAGCGCGTGGTTGAGGGGGTTGAGCACCACGTAGAGACCCTGGGCGCGGCGGGCGAAGGACGCGGCCCAGGTGGCGAGCGTCAAAAGGTTATCGAAATAACCGACCTCCAGGTGCGGCCGACGGTACTCCCGGGTCGTCGCCCCCTCGACCCGCAACTCCGTGACCTGCCCAGGAACCAGCAACAGCTCGACGGCCCGGCGTATCTCGGCCTGAGCTTCTTCGGGGCTCACCCGGGGCACCCCCTCGCCCAGGCGGGGATGAGGGATGGCCAGGGGCCGGAGAGACGTAGGACAATGACCATGGGTCCTGCACCTCTAGGGGGCCGCACCGCAACGCCTGAGTGGGCGGCCCTCAACGACTTTCCTCGTAGCCCGGAGCGTCAGCCCTTCACGGCGGGCCTCCGGTCGGGACTAGCGGCCTCCAAGGGAGCGCTGACCCGGTGAAGCCGGCGCTCGGGTCGCAGGCGCTCCACCTCGTCGGCCGGGAGGAACACCCTCCCGTTCAGCGCATCGCGAAAGGCCACCACGCGGCCTCTAGCAACCCACCCGAGCAGAGTGCGCACCGGTACCTGTGCCGCCCGGGCCGCTTCTCGGGTTCCCAACAGCTGCATCGCATGGCTCCCCCCTCGACAAGGACTCGGCGCCGCTCGGCCGCCTGTTATCCGGCCGCGGCGCCGTCGCCAGGACAAGGTCAAAGGCCGCGGCCAGCCGCTTCAGCCCGTCGGGCCGTTCGCACCGGCAGAGCAGGATCCGGAGTCCTGGCGCCCGTGTCGTGGTTCGCACGAGCGGCGCGTTGGGCGCGGAGGCGGAGAAAGCCTTTGCTGCACAGTGGTTGACGTTTTGCGAACCCTTTCGCTACGACAAGCTTCAGGGGAGGTGAACCCGATGGGTCGGCGAGGGAAGTTGCTTGAACAGCCGCTGCGCGAACACCTGTTCGATCTGATCGACCGAGGCTTCTCTGAGGTGGAAGTCATCAAGGCGTTAAGGGCCGAGGCAAGAAGAATGCAGTTGCCACCGCCTGACCCGCGCACCGTGTCGCGCTATCGCCTTGCGTACGAGATCGCCACGGGAGCGCTAGACCCCAAGGACCCTGAGGTCAAGGGACGGCTGGACCCACTGCGGATCAAGGATGGGTTCTTGGAGAGAGTGCGGCTTCTGGTGCACCATCGGCAGACACGCCGCGAGGCAGAACCGGCGGCGCACCCAGCCCTCGTCCCAAGTTGGCGCGCGCAGCACGTGGAGCGCTTGATGCAGTTGGCCGAGACGATACGAGGCTTCATCTACAACCCGCAAATCCGCCTGCACGCCGAGGTGGGGTGGGATCTTCCGAGGTCTCTGGAAGTGAAGGGCGTCGACTTGGCCCTGGAGCCGGAGCGGTGGCTTGGGACCGTGGTGCCGGACCTCGACATCGAGTCGGCCTGGGGAGAGCTGTGGCCGTACCTCCGGGAGCATCTGGCCAAGAGCCCCTTCTGGAAGCATCTGGATGCCCTGCGCCAGGCGGTGGACACGTACGACCGGGCGCTGGAGGCCGCGGGGCAAAAGGTGGCGGAAGAGGACCCTTCCTTTCGGTCATTTTGGGCCGACGTGACGTTTGCCCGCCAGTATCCGGTGCCGTCGCGCACACCGGTGACGCCGGACAGCGGCTCGGAGCACCCGCCCCTCTACGACTTGGACAAGGTCGAGTGGGCCGTCGAGAAGCTGCGTGAGATCGCACCGGACTTGGACAAGCACCGGTGGGACTTGGTGCGCCTGCTGGAGGCCCTGCGTGACGACCTGCTGCCCGACCGAGTGGCGCGTCTGATCGCAGAAAGTACCTGTAGCCTCTGCCGGGACACCCCGGCGGAGTGAGCCGCGCGTTCCGGACGGAGAAACCGACCGGCCCGTTCCTGCGCTGGCCTGTGCGCAGGGAGGAGACCGATCCCCGGATCCAGGATCGCCAGGAGACGGCTCGCCACCCTTGCCGGTGGCGTGCCCGGTCTCGGGCCGGCCGGGAAGGGGCTATGCCTTACAAATGTCGCAACCGCCGGCGGGAGGGGCGGTCTCCCGAGGCTTACGCCCTCTTTCTCCCGCAGCCTAAGCCCGTCGTAGCCTTGACTGCGCCCGCCGAATGAGTGGCGCAGGTTGTGGAGTCCTTGTTGCGGCGTCTGCGTCGGCGGCCTAAACTGCCTCGGGTGAACTGCGGTGCGCATCGTGTCGCTGGTCCCGAGCGCCACCGAGCTCGTCTGGGCACTGGGCCTCACCGACCATCTCGTGGGACGCAGCCACGAGTGCGACTTCCCTCCGGAGGTGGCGGGCGTGCCGGTCGTCACCGCTTCCCTCATCCCGCCGGGCGTCACGGGGGCCGAACTGGACGCGCTCGTCAGCCGGGCGGTGCGGGAGCACGGCTCGCTGTACACCCTGGACCGCGACCAGATCAGCCGGCTCCGTCCCGACCTCATCCTGACCCAGGGGCTGTGCGAGGTTTGCGCGGTGGCGTACGACGAGGTGAAGGCTGCAACCGCCGACTTGCAGGTCCACGTCGCCGCGCCGGTCATCCTATCGCTGCAACCCATGACCCTCGCGGACGTGCTCGCCCAGCTCGAGACCGTCGCGTCGGCCGCCGGCATCGAAGCGAGAGGCCGGGAGGTGCGCAGGGGCCTGGAGGCTCGCCTGGAAGCGGTGAGGCGGCGAAGCGAAGGGCTGGCGAATCGCCCTCGGGTTTTCTGCATGGAGTGGCTGCAACCGCCCTGGTGCGCCGGGCACTGGGTGCCCGAGATGGTGGAACTGGCCGGGGGCAGCAACCCGCTGGGCCAGCCGGGTCAGCAGTCCCGCCGCCTGGGATGGGACGCCATCCGCGGCTGCGACCCCGACGTGATCGTCCTCATGCCTTGCGGATACGACCTGCAGCAGACCGTCGCCGAGTATCGGGACCTGCGTCGGCGCGGCCGCCTGCCAACGTGGTGGGATGAACTGCGAGCGGTGCGAGAACGTCGCGTCTTCGCCGTCCAGGCCAGCGCCTACTTCAACCGGCCCGGGCCCCGGGTCGTCGACGGGGTCGAGACCCTGGCCGAGGTCTTGCACCCCGACCTGTTTGGCTCTTTGCGGCTTCGAAGCAGCTGGCTGCCGGTCGAAAGGGGCTAAGTCGGGCGGACTCGCTGCCAGGCCTCACAACACATACCTGTCGCATTGATCGTTGTTTGACCAGTGGCATCGCGCGGCGGACGAGCGGGAAAGGGCGTGGCCGCCCGATACATCGGGCGAGCCACGCCTTCGGGATGTCAGGGTAGCCGATGACGGATGGCCGGGTCGCCGACCTTTGAGGCCTCCGCCCAAAGCAGCACCAGGCGCAAGGCCAGCTCGTAGATGGCACGGCTTGGGGGGCCTGCCACTCGGTGGCCATCACAGCGTCGACCAAGTCGTGGTCACCACCCGTTCCTGCCGAGCCGCTGGCGCCATTGGGCTGAGGTGGGCGCAGTGGTCGATAAGCCGCGGCAGACCGTTGCAGGCCAGCTGAAGGTGGTCGAGTGTCCTGGCGGCCACACAGCGCCTGGTCGGCTCCGGCCAGCTTCAGGCGGTGGCGGATGTGCTTCGTCGTGGCGGCGGACCGGAAGCTACGCGTGAGACGGCCAGCGGCAAGCCGACCGGATGGCAATGGATCCACCTCGCCGGGCCGGGCGCCGACTCCGTAGGTACGGGGAGCCAGGCGGGCACGGATGCGGTCGAGAAACGCCTGGAGAGGCATGACGAGGTCGTCGAGGGGCTCGCCGTCGATGTAGATGTTCTCCTCCCCTAGGCGCAGGGCGTCGGCCCGGTCAAGGATCAACTGCTCGGCCGTTTGCACCCGGCTCGAGAGCGCCCGGGCCGCCTCCAGGCGCCTGCGGCACATCTGCATCATCCAGGGGCAGCGGCCGGTGACCACGGCCGCAACGTGCACGACGGGCTCGGCCCGCGCCCGCGCCGCAGCAGGGGTCGAGGCTTGGGTCGGGGCGGGAGCCAAAGCTGAGGGCCGGGGCCCGGCCGCAAGCGCCACCCGGCCGTCCGGCCGCAGCCGCTTCAGCAGCAGAGCGGCCGGGCCGCGGCGCTCGACCATCTCGAACCCGAAGTGTTCGAAAAACGCCACGGGCATCCAGCCTGCGTATGTGAGCACGGCGAGCCCGGCAGAGCCGGCGGCGGCTTCGAGGGCCCGTTCCATGAGGGATCGGGCCAGACCCTGCCTCGCCGCCTCTTCGAGCACCCACAGGCATCGGATGACCCACAGGCCCTCGCCTTCGAGCGGGAGCGGGGCCGCGTCGACCGGCATGACCTCGAGGCGCCCGACGGGCCTGCCTTCCTGGAACGCCCCGAAGGTGCGCACGCCCATCCTCGCCACCGCCCGGTGCACCCGAGCCGCCTCGGCCAGGGCGCCGGCCGGGGCGACGCCCGGCATGACGCACATGCCGTTGATCGCTCCGATCTCCTCGGCGGGGACCTCCCGCACATCGCAGCGATCGCCGGGCTCTGGCATGCTCTATCACCCCGTCCTCAGGGCGGCGGTCTGGGCCACCAGGCAGGCCAGGAGCTCCTTGGCCGGCTCGTCCAGCCAAGCGGCCTGGCGGATAGAGCGACCACGGAGCTCCTCCGACCGCACCACCAGAGCCAGGGCCAGCCGCTCCGCGGTCGTCGGAGGGGGCGGAGCGCCACTGCCTCGCCGCCACCGGTACACAAGCGAGCGCTGTACACGGACCCGACCGGCCAGTTCCATCGCAGAGAGACCTCGCTGTAGTCGCGATGCGTCCGGCCGCCGCGCAAAGCTGAGCGCCCGAGCCGCCTGAGTCACCGTTTGGCGCAGCGCGGCGGCCTCCGCCACGTGAAACGTCGCCATAGGCCTCTGTGGAGGAGTTCTCGAGCCCGCTGGGCCTGGATCACGACAGGGGTTTCTGCCACGGGACCACCTCCGGCCCAGCCGACGTTCCCATTGTACCGCTCATACAGTATGCAGCAATAGTAGGGCCCCGAAAACTGGGCGTCGAAACACGGTCGGAGCCAGGTACAGCGTCTACCGTATACGTGTACAACGCCCCGGGGGACGTGCATACCCGTCCCATCTGCGGGAGCTGGCCAGCATGCCCAGGGCGGGGGGAAGTTCAGGACCCGCAAGGCGGGCGGCAGCAGCGGGTGGCCGCCGGGCGCTCGGAACCGGGCGGCGTCAAGCAACGAACGGGGAGGAACCAGCATGGCCCGCAGAGGCGTGCCGTGCATCCGATCGGAGTGGCCTGAGTGGGAGGTCTTCCCAGATGAGATGCGACGCCTTGGTGAGCTCCTCCTGCGGTTGCGAGCGGCACTGGGTCGCAGTAGACCGCACAGCATCTCAATGTCGGTCTGCTTTGACCTCACGGACGTGTGTTCGCCGAGACGGAGCCTGGGCGGCCCCGAGGTGGTGACCTACGGGCAGTTGCTTCCGGTGCTTTCGGCGCTCACGGGCCGACCCCTCGAATACCGCCAGATCCCGCTGGAAGAGGTAGCTGGCCGCTTCGGGAACGACATCGCTGCCATGATTCGGCTCTTCAACGCCCGGGGGTTCACCGTCGACATGGCGCCGGTGTTGCGGCGCTTCCCGGTACGGCTCATCTCCGTGCGGGAATTCCTAGCGAACCGCTGGAGGCAGACCGGCACGGGGGGCACGCCTACCGGCCGGGAGGCGCGCGCCTGAGGGGGCGATGGCCGTGGAACTGGGAGTAGGGGGCCGCGTTGCCATCGTCACCGGTCCTCCTCGGGCACCGGCCGCGCCGGCGCCGTTGCTTTCGGGCGGGAAGGCACCCGGGTCGCGTGACGTACCGCTCCAACCGCGCCGGAGCGGTCTGCCCTGCATGAGTAAGCAAAGGGCGGATGAGGCAGAAACAAGGGAAAGTGGACGGAGGGGTCTCCGTTGAGTCAACGGGCCGCTGCGCCTTCAGTGCGTCGGGAACCTTCCCGCAGCCGCAATCGCCCCCGACCCGCCGGCCGGCGGTGCACCAGCCAGGCGCCGGCTACGACAGCCACCGTGCCCGCAGCCATGCCCCACGTGAGCGGCTCGCCCAGCAGCAACACGCCCAGGGCCACGGCCACCACGGGGTTGATCAGCGTGACGTACGACGCCTGCACGCTGCCCAACCGGTCGATCAGGTAGAACATGAGCCAGTACGCCAGGGCCGAGCCCACCAGCGCGAGATACCCCAGCGACCCCAGCGCCGGCCATGTCAACGCCCTGGCGTCCGGCACCTCCCGTGCCGCCAGGGAGAGGGCAAGCAGGTAAAGCCCCGACGCTCCCAGATGGATGGCCGTGTTGGTGTAGGTGTCAGCCCGGAAGAAGCGCTTGCTGAAGACGTAGGACGCCGCGTAGCAGAAGGCCGCCGCCAGCATGCCGGCCTGCGCCAGCATCCGCATTTGCGCACTGCCCGCAAACCCTGTGCCTTCCCGCACTCCTGACGCCATCAGCACCCCTGCGAACCCCACTACGACCGCCGCCATTTGCGCCAGCCTCACGGGTTCCCGGCTCCAGAGGCGGGCCAGCGGCAGTGTGAACAGCGGCATGGTGGCCACCAACACCGCCGCCTGCCCCGATGGGATGAACCGCTCCCCCCAGAAGATGAGGGCGAAGGCCGCCCCGTTGAGCGCAGCGAAGACCAGCGGCGGCCACCATTCCCGCCACGCCCTCGGCAGACGCCTGCGGAGCGCCGCCATGACGGCCAGCAGGGCCAGGCATGCGGTCAGGTTGCGCAGCCCCGCCAGCATGAACGGCGGCCAGTGCTCGACGCCGACTTTGATGAAGAGATAGGTCGAACCCCAGATGAAGCTCAGCGCCGCGAAAGCGACCGCCGTCCCCACGCTCATCGTCCATATCTCCCTCTCCGGCCCGCTCTCTGCGGGATGCTGTCATCTCCGCACGGCGAGAACCCTGGCCTCGTCGAGCCGACTATACCACGTGGTTCGGTTGGGTTTTCCTCCACCTCCAGCAGCATCTTCCTCTGGTCCCTGCTCTGACCGCAACGCGTCAGTGAGCGAACTTGTGGGACGCGCTATTCACGCCTACCATGACGCACCGGGACCTTCTCAGCTCCTTCACAACACCATCATCGCACGGCAACGAAGGCCCGGTATACGGAACGTGACGGTCGCCTGCCCCGGCCGGGCCACGACCGCACCAGAGGGAGGGACCCCGATGCGTCCTGTCCGCCACCCGGGTGTCGTGCGAGGATGCACCCGTTCTGCCATCTTGCGGACCATTGTCACCGGTGCCGTTCTCATGGCTTCGGCGTCCCTGGTGTACCTTGCGGCACGTCTTTGGGACAGCCCCGTCACCGCCGCACCGGCCAGCGCGCCAGGCTCCCGGGGTGAAGCTTCCGCCAGCAGCGAGGCCGGTTACGAGCGCTTCGTGATCGAACCCGCGGAGTCCCAGGCCCTGTACCGGGTGGGCGAGGTCTTCCTAAACGTCAACAGGCCGAACGTGGCCGTCGGCGTCACCCAGGCCATCCGCGGCGAGATTCTCATCGACCCACGCCGCCTGGCCAACAGCCGGCTCGGTACCATCCAGGTGGACATCAGCCAGCTGACATCCGACCAGCCCCGCCGCGACCAGGCCATCCGGGAGCGGTGGCTGGAGTCGGCCCGCTTCCCCATCGCGGAGTTCAGGGTCTCGTCGGTGGAAGGCCTGCCCGATGCGTACCACGAAGGCGTGGCGGTTCCCGTAACGCTGCACGGCCAGCTGAAGATCCGGACTGTCGAGCGACCTGTCACCTTCCAAGGGTCGTTCGTGCTGGCGGACAACACCCTGAAGGGGACGGCCCGTACCACCATCCGCATGACGGACTTCGGGTTTGACCCGCCGTCCATCCTGGGGCTGCTGCGGGCTGAAAACGAAGCGGAGATCCAGGTCGAGATCGTGGCCCGGCGGGTGGGCTGACCACGGGGGCGGCCGGCCGCATTGGGGCAGGAGCAGGCCGTGAAGCCCGGGTGCTACTCGGCACGCTGCCCTGGATCATGACGAACGCGGGAAAGGTCCCGGGCCCTCCGGCATCATGAGGAACCGGGACCGAACGTCCTTTCCGCTTTCTAATCGAACCTCGTCGAGGCGGGTGGGCGCCTCGGCCCGGCTGCCGAAGAGGGCCGGCCGAAGGCGTCACGCGCTCAGCCGGCGCAGCGAAGAGACGGCCCAGGCTACCATGAGGCCCGCGAACAGGGCCAGAAGGCCGACGTCCCGCCCCACGACCGCCCACTGCCACCCGTCAAGGAGCAGGATCCGTACCCCCTCCACGGCCCAGTGAAGCGGGTTGGCCGCGGCCACCTGCCGTACCCAACCCGGCGCCAGGTTGAGCGGCATCAGTGTCGAGGACAAGAACATGGCAGGCACGCTACAGAACTGCAAGGTCGACACCACCGCGGTCTGCTCTCCCGTTGTGGCAGCCAGGGCGTGGGAGAAGGCCCCCAGCGCCACCCCGAACATCCCCAGGATCCCGGTGATGCCCAGGATACCTGGAGCGCCCGTCACCACCCGCACACCCATGAGGTGGGCCACCCCGAGCACCAGAAGACATTGCACCACCGCCACCGCCGCCCACCAGGCGATGCGACCCATCATCAGGGAGGCCCTGGCCGCCGGCGTCACCAGGAGCCGCTCCAGTGTGCCCCGCTGCATGTCGTACACCAACCCCAGCCCCGACCAACCGGCGGCGAACATGGCCGTCATCCCCATAACGCCGGGGAGCAGGAACTCCACGTAGCTACGTGCGCCGAACCCGGGCACGCGTACCATGGGTTCAAACAGCCGCCCGAACAAGAGCAGCCATAGCAGCGGTTGGAACAGGCTCATGAACAGCCACACCGGGGTTCGAAACGAGGTCCGACACTCCATGGCGGCCACTGTGGCCGTGTCCCCCATGAAACGGGCCATCGTCATCTTACCTCCTCTTCGTACGTACCGCTGTCGACATCGAACTGCCTGAGTAGCGGAGCATCTGCGTAACCCCGTATCACGCTGCCCGCTGGGGCGGCCGTCCGGCCTTTCCCCGGCCTTCCTCTGGCGCCATACCGGAGGCAATGGCTTGCTCCTGGGCCTCCTGCAACGTGCGGCCGGTGTGGGCCTGGAACACGTCATCGAGCGACGGGGGGTACACGAAGATTCCCAGAACGCTCACCGCGGCCCCATGAAGGGCCTCTGTCAAGCGGGCCGCAGCACGGGCGCCGGCCGGCAGGGTCCACTCGAGCTGGGTCGTACCATCGGGAAGCCCCCGGATGGTCGGCGCAGGGATGTCGTCGAACCAGCCTGCCGCCAGCGCCTCGCGGACGGCAGGGAGCTGGGCGGAAGGCACTGCAAGGCGGACCCGGTCTCCCCCCAAAGCCGCCTTCAGCGCTTCGGGACGCCCCGACACGGCAACCTTCCCTCTGTCCAGGATGACAAGCCGGTCGGCCAGTGCGTCAGCCTCCTCAAGGTAGTGGGTGGTAAGCAGCAAGGTGGTGCCGTTTTGCCGCACCAGCTCTTTGATGTGGTTCCAGATGTGCCGGCGGCTGGACGGGTCCAGCCCCGTCGTCGGCTCGTCGAAGATGAGCACCGGCGGACGGTGGAGCAGGGCGGCGGCCAGGTCGAGGCGCCGGCGCATGCCACCGGAATAGGTCCTGGCCAGGTGCGAGCCGGCCGGTGCGAGCTCCAACCACCGGAGGAGCTCTCGGATGCGGGCCCGGCGTTCGGAGGCAGGCACCCCATGCAGGGTGGCCACCATGGCCAGGTACTCTTCGCCCGTGCTCTCCGGCGGTGCTGTTGCCCCCTGGGGCACGTACCCGAGGATGCGCCGCACATCGGCCTGCGAGCGGGCGACGTCTCGTCCCATGAGGAAGACCCTGCCGCCCGTCGGCGCCAGGAGGGTCGCGATGATGCGGGCGAGGGTCGTCTTCCCCGCCCCATTGGGGCCGAGAACCGCTACGACCTCCCCTTCCTCCACCTCCAAGCTGACGCTGTCCAACGCCCGGGCACCCCGTCGGTACGCTTTGCTTACCTGGTCGACGACCACCGCCAACATAGACCTCCTCCTTCCGAAAATACAACGACGTTTATCCAACGTTGACTAAGACCCCGAAAAGAACCTCGGGGTGCCCTCCTTGCCTACTCTCCCTCCCTTTCGGGGCCCACGGGCCCTAGGCCGTTCCCCTTTGCCGTCCAGACGTCCTTGAGCTGTTGCAGCCGCTCGCGGGTTTCCTCGAGCCCCGTCCTGCCCTCTTGCACCATGCGGATGAGGCTGCGCACGAACGCGATGTCGGCGTCGAGCACCCGGCGGGCGTTGTCGAAGGCGGCCTCCACGGCCGGAGGCATGGCGTACTGCGCCTTGATGGCCCTCCCGGTCTCCCACAGCTGCCGGGTCTCCTCGAGGCGCCGGACGGTGCGCTCGAGAATGGCCACCGCTTCCGCGGAAGGCAGGACGTCCAGCCATCCCGCCGCCAGGGCGAAGTCCGAGCGGGTCGAGTGGGGCTCCGCCGCCAGCAACCGGCGCACGATGCGTTCGAAGGCTCGCTCCCCGGCCGGCGTGATGGCGTATACCTTGCGCAGGCGGTCACCCGTCCGCTCCTCTGCAACGGCCTTGATCAGCCCCTCCCCCTCCATGCGCTTGAGCGCGTGGTAGAGAGAGCCCGGAAGGACGCTGGACCAGCGGTCCATCTGCTGGATCCGGATCCAGCGCTGGATCTCATAGCCGTGAGCAGGGCGCTCCCGCAAATAGCCCAGGATGATGAGCCTGGTCGCCTCGCCCCGGGTGTCGCGCTCCCCCTTCGCCGCCGTCTCCGTCGCCTCCAGGCTACTCAACATTGGCTATCCGTCATTGAGCATACAGCCTTCTCGGGGTCTCTGTCAAGCCGCTTCTTCCCCGTCGGGGCGAAACGGCCCGAATGCCCTTGGTCGCCGCCCCATACAGCTGCAAGGCCCGTGCTCGCCGCGGTCGTGGAACCGCACCTTCGGCAGCAGCTCCTTTCCCGGGACCCATTGACACGGGGTGCCGGTTCAGGCTACTAATAGGTTGATGTGTTTAAGCATATGGACCTAGTGAGGGAGGGGGGCAGCCGTGCCCTTCATGGTCGATGCCCTGCCGATTAGCAACGCCGAGGTTCAGCGGATCTACGACCGCCGGAGCCGCCACTACGCTCGCACCGTCGGCCGGTTCGAACGGCGCGCCCACCTGCGCGCCATCGAGCTGGCCCAGATCTCGCCCGGCGACAAGGTGCTCGAAGTGGCAGTCGGCCCGGGCACCACGTTGGTCGAGATTCTGGCGAGAGTCGAGGGGGACAACGTCGTCCACGGCGTGGACATCTCGACCGGCATGCTGCGACAGGCAGCCAGGACGGCGGCCGCCGCCGGCTACGCCAACTTCGAGCTCCGACAGGCCGATGCCCGTCAACTGCCCTACCCAGACCACAGCTTCGACCTCGTTTACAACGGATACATGCTCGACCTGATGAACCTGCAGGCGATCCGTGCGGTGTTGGCCGAGTTCCGTCGGGTCCTGCGTCCGGGAGGGCGGCTGGTGCTGGTCCACGTGAGCAAGCGGCACCCCGAGCGGATCACCGGGTTCGAGCGCCTCTACGAGGCGCTGCCGAAGCGCCTGGTGCCAAGGGTCCTGGGCCTGTGCCGACCCCTCGCGGTCGAGGCCTACGTGCGAGAGGCCGGCTTCGTCGACGTCGTGCGGGAGTTCGTCGGCGGGCTGATGCCGTCCGAGATCATCGTCGCGCATCGTTCTCGTCCGTAGGGCAACAGCTTTCGATGGCGTCGGCCAGCGAGCGGAGGGCGTTGACGGCGCGGCGCCGGTTCAGCCGGTAGTAGACCTCCTTGCTCCGTTTCTCACCGGCCAGGACACCGGCGTCCTTCAAGACCTTCAGGTGATGGGAGACGGCCGGGCGGCTGAGCTTGAAGTGGGAGGCGATGTCGGTGACATTCATCGGGCCGCGGCTGCCCACCAGGAAAACCAGTTCCATCCGTATGGGGTCCCCCACCGCCTGCAGCATCCGCATCAGGTCCGGGTCGGTCACCGGGGATCCCTCGCTTTGACGCGTCGAAATGTTTCGACGCGAAGGTAGCACGGCCGGCGCCGCCGGGTCAAGGCGATCGATTCTTTGACAAACAGGTGGTGGGCAACGAGGTGGCCAGAGTAGCTACGAACGGGTTCGCCGGGCTGTTTTTGATCGCGCTCGGCCTGTATCACATTCTTGCAGGTGGCCCGAGCATGGATCGGTGGCTTCGGTCGGTAGCACCGGCACTGAGCTTCCGCCAGATGACCATGGGCACGCTCGGCTTTCAGATGGGCGGTTACCTGGCCATCGCCCTCGGGGGAGCGTTCCTCGTACTGGGAAGCTCACTGCCCAGGACGTTTTATCTGTACTGGGCGGCGGCCACGCTGCTCTTCGGTAGCGTGTCGCTCTATTATTTCCGGTCGTTTCACGCCTCGCAGCTAGTCCTGCTGCCCTCAATCGTGCTGGGTCTCTTCTATCTCACCTCTCGTGGCCCGGTCTGACCGGACGACCCACGCGAACCACGACCCTGCCTACAGGGTGAAGGAGGAACTGCAGCGCAACCCGGTGCGCTGCAGTTGGCCAAAGGTCATTGGCGTTGCGTACCCCTGGACGCACGACTACTTCGCCGAGGTGGAGGCGCCGGTCCCCGCCCTACACGGCCCTGCGCTGCACCGCCTCCATCGAAGGGCCTCGAGCAGCCAGGAGGGTAACCAGGCCCACAGCCAGCCCGGCTGCGTTCACCCCGAGGTTTGGGTGCATCAGGAGCAGCCCCGCAAGCCCCGCAGCCATCCGCGCGGCTGCTGACATGGGCCGGGTGGAGTAGCCGACGTTACCCACGGCCATGAACCAGATGGCCACCGCGGTGGCAACCAGCCTCGTGGCGATCATATACACGGCGCTCGCTGCCGGAGCCGTCTCCAGCACGGGGACGATGAGCAGGGCCGTACCGGAGTACGAGAGGATGAACAGAAAGCCGATGACGTACTTGGGAAGCGCCACCAGGGCTGCCCGCACCCCGGTGCGGATGGGGTCGGTCTCCATGACGGAGGCGGCTGCATACGCCGACAGCGCCACGGGCGGCGTGATGTCCGCCAGCACGGCGTAGTAGAAGAGGAACATGTGCGTGGCCAGCACCGCCGCCTTTTCCGGTATGCCGTTGGACACGGCCATGCCGATGATGGCCGGCGCGGTGAGCGCCGAAGCCAGGGTGTACGTCGCAACCGGCGGGACGCCCATCCCCAGCAGGAGCGAGAAGCCCGCCGCAAACAGCGTGGCCAGCAGCAGGCTGTGCCCGGAAACCTGGGTGAGCAGCAGCGAAAACTTCGAGGGTAGGCCCGTCAACACCATCATGGCCATGATGATATTGGCCGCCACCACGGCGCCGGCAGTCGGGATGAGCCCCTCGAACCCCTTGCCCAAAGCCCCCGCCGCGGCCCTGAGCGCCGGCCGTGTCTCGGGGGAAAGGTAAGCGATGGCGATGCTGAGGAAGACGGCAAAGGTGACTGCCAGGTCCACCGAGAAGCCGCGGACAATCATGTAGACGATGAGCACGATGGGCAAGAAGACGTACAACCGGCGTGCCACATAGGCCCACCCGTAGACGTTCTCCACGCTGACGGGGCGCAGGCCCGCTTTCTTGACGTATTGCTCGTTGTAGAGGAGAATGGCCAGGATGTACAACAGCGCCGGGATGATGGACATGATGACCACGGTGAGGTAACGGATGCCGAGCAGCTCCACCATCAAGAAAGCGGCTGATCCCAGCACGGGCGGCGTGATGAGAGCGACCGTGCCTGCGGTGGCCACAATGCCGCCCGCGGCCTCCCGGTCATATCCTGCCTGGTCGTAAAGAGGCCGGGTGAGGGTAGCGACGAACTGCGTGTCGGCCGCGCCCGATCCCGAAAACATCCCCATCAGAAGCGACAGCAGCGCCGTCGTGCGGCCCGGGCCCGCGGGGCTGCGCCCCACCGCGACTAGCGCCATGTTGGCTAGGATCTTTCCGATGCCCAGGCTGGACAGCACCCCGCCGAGGATGGTGAAGTAGACGAGGTACTTCGCCGAGATGCCCGTGATCTGGCCGAACAGCGCCGCCTCCGTCTCCACGTAAATCTTGCCGAGCAGGAAGTCCACGCCGAACCCGGCGTGCCCGAGGGCGCCCGGCACGTAGGCCCCGAAGACGTTGTAGAGCATGAAGACGAGCACCAAAACGGGCATCACCGGGCCGATGAAGCGAAAGACGAGCCCGAGCACCAGCACCGCGAGCGACCATCCCATGGCAAGGTCCCACGTGGTGGGGACCACGGCCCGGTAGATGAGCGCCTCATAGTCGAACACCATGTAGAGGTATGGCAGGGCCGCCAGCGCGGCCGCAACCAGGTCGAGCCACCGCACCCGCCGGTCCTTCAGGACCGCCGCCATGCTCACGACCCAGCTCAGCACGGCAAGGCCGGACTCGGCCGGGCGGTACTCCATCGCCCCCAGCAGCAGGATCAGAGGGCTCGCCGAGAGCGCTGCCATCAACAGCCCGCCGGCCCTCCGCCCGCCGCTTTGGGCGGGCCTCATGAAGGCGATGAGATAGCCCGCTGTAACCACGAGCCACACGTGCGTCGCGCGCGAGAGCTGCGTCAGGTCCAGCACGGGGATCCGGAAGTGATTGAGCAGCGGGTTGAACGGGTGTAGGACCAGGTACAGGTGGTACAGCGCGGCCGCCACCAGAAACGCCGACGTTAGCCTCCGAACCAGCGCGTCGCCCACTTGGATCGCACCTCCAGGCATCCGTGACGGACTTGGTACCGGTGGGTGCCAAGCCTCACGTCTACCCCGACTTCGGAGCAGATGCTCAGCTCACGCGCCCGCTCGCCTGCAAGCCTCCGGCCCAGCTCGTAGAGGCCTGCGGTGTAGTACTCCTCGGCCGCAGCGTCGGTGCGGACAGTGAAGTCGTAAAGCGCACCGCAGACCCGAAACTGGATTGTGACGGGTGAGCCGGTGACGGAGTTGACGAAGTCCATCTCACCGGAAGCGCCGCACGGCAGCACCACCCTATGCCGGGCGCTGCCGTCGCTCACCTCCAGTGCGGTGAGGCCCGCGGCCGCGAAGGTCACAAGAGCCAGCGCGGCCACGAGGTCTCTCCAGGCCGCCAGGAAAGCCCCCCGGCCCCTCACTTACTTCTTGACGGCGCCGATTTCCCGGAAATACCGAAGCGCCCCCTCGCTGTACGGGATGGTTC